>NZ_JAUSYO010000001.1:1585871-1903046 GCF_030816935.1 Arthrobacter sp. B3I9 | reverse complement strand
GCAACGATTCCGAGCGCGAGCAGCTTGCCGGCGTCGTACACCCACTTGGCGAGCCCCCACCCGTCGAGGCCGAACGCATTGGAGATCGAGGCGACCACAAGGCCCAGCAGCCCGACCGGGGCGTACCAGATCCAGATACTGCCCGGAGCGGAAAGTCCGTTGATCCAGCCGAAGCCGAAGCCGTTGACCAGGCTCATGGCGTAGAGCAATGCCAGGCTGATTCCGGCGGTGAGGCCCCAGTACACAAACTTCCGCGGCCAACTGGCGTTCTTGCCGGCCCAGAGCAGGCCGATGAAAGGCAGGAACACGATGGTGATGGGCTTGACGGAGATGGACAGCGTGACGAGCACCAGCCCGAGGATGACGCGGCGGGTAGCGCAGTAGTACAGCCCCGCCAGGGCCAGCCCGATCATCAGCGCATCGTTGTGGACGCTGGCGATGAAGTTGGTGAGGAACAGCGGATTGGCCGCGGTCAGCCACAGCGCGCGATGCGCGTTGACCCCGTGCAGCTCGGCAAGCTTGGGCACGTAGACCACGCACAGGACGATGCCGACCAGGGCTGCGAGCCGGAACAGCATGATGCTGCCTTCCGGATGCACGTTCGTGACCCAGACGACCGCCTGCTCGATCCAAAGGAAAAGCTGGCCATAAGGAACAGGAGCCTCGGTCCACATCTTGTCGGCGCCGAGCTGGAAATAGTTGGACAGCGCCGAGATGCCGTTTTCGTAGGGGTTGAAGCCTTCCACCATCAGGCGGCCCTGGCCGATATAGGCGTAGACGTCGCGGCTGAACAGCGGGACGGAGAACATCAGCGGCAGCCCCCAGGCGACGACTGCCTGCAACGTCGCCTTGCGGGCACCGGCGCCCCAAACCTGCACACGCTGGCCCAGCCGCAGCCAGGCACGGACCAGCAGCATCCCGCCGAAAGCCAGCAGGACGATGCAGACGCCCACGCCGACGGCTTCGGTGCGCATCCAGATGAACAGCGGGACCCTCCGGAGCTCGGAGGCCGGCGCGAGCCAGCCGACACCCAGCGAACCGATCGCCATGAACATTGATCCGACGAACCCCGCCAGCAGTGGCGACCGGGCGTTATCCACTTCTGCCACAACCACCGAAGGGGACGTACCTTCGACCGTCTTCCCCGTCGCCGGTACAGGCGCCATCATCTCAGGATCGTCCAATCTGTCGTGGGGCTCGTATCCGCCCGCGGCGGCCGCACGGGCTGGCCTGGGAGCACGCCGCGAGAACGAAAAACTTCGAAGGCTGCGTACCCGAAATCCTAGCATCGGACAGCTGAACGGGGACGAAACGGTAGGCTGGGCGCGTGCCTATTACTAACGAACGCATCGTCTGGATCGACTGCGAAATGACCGGCCTGGACACGAAGAACGACGCCCTCATCGAGGTGGCCGCGCTGGTGACCGACTCCGAACTCAACATCCTGGGCGACGGCGTCGACGTCGTCATCAAGCCGGACGACGCCGCACTGGCCCAGATGGGCGATTTCGTGCGGGACATGCACACGCGGTCCGGGCTGCTGGCGGAACTGCCGCACGGCAAAACGATGGCGGAAGCCCAGGCCATGGTGCTGGACTACATCAAGAAGTGGGTGCCGGATCCCAAGAAGGCACCCCTGGGCGGCAACTCGGTGGGTACGGACCGCGTCTTCCTGGTCCGGGACATGCCCGAACTGGTGGAGCACCTGCACTACCGGGTCATCGACGTGAGCACCATCAAGGAGCTGTCCCGGCGCTGGTTCGCGCGGGCCTACTTCCAGTCCCCCGCCAAGCTTGGCGGCCACCGCGCCCTCGGCGACATCAAGGATTCGATCGACGAGCTGCGCTACTACCGCGAGGCCGTGTTTGTTCCGGCCCCCGGACCTGACAGCGCCACGGCCCAACAGATCGCCAAAAAGGTCATGGCGCCGGCCGGGACGAGCCCCGCGGAGCAGCTCCCGGGGTAATCTGCGCCACGTTTTCCGGAAATTTTCGCCTGAAACCGGAAAAGTGGCGAAAGCTGCCCCGAAGAGCAGGTAAGCTATTTGTCGTTGCCTTTTCGGCCAGCCGGTTCAACCGGAGGGCATGGCGGGGCACATGGTGGGCGTAGCTCAGTTGGCAGAGCGCCTGGTTGTGGTCCAGGAGGTCGCGGGTTCAACCCCCGTCGCTCACCCTCATGAAGGACGGCTTAATTGTCCGACCTTAGACGAAGGCCGTACCGGATATCCGGTGCGGCCTTTGTTGTCTGTCCAGCGTCGTCCAAGGACCTGTCACCGGAAGGACTGCAATGAAGCGCACGCTCTTTGAAGAAGACCACGAGATGTTCCGTGAGATGGCAGCCGAATTCAATGCCAGGACCGTGGCCCCGCATTACGCCCAATGGGACAGGGACCACATGATGTCCCGCGAGCTGTGGACGGCGGCCGGTGAACAGGGCCTGCTGGGCCTCGCGGTTCCGGAGGAGTTCGGCGGCGTGGGCATGGCCGACTACCGGTTCCGGGCCGTGCTGGACGAGGAGTTCGCCAAGAGCAACCACCTCGCGGTAGGCCTCGCCTTCCACCTGCACGACGACATGGTCCTCCCCCACCTGCTGGCGTACGCTTCGGATGACCTCAAGAGCCGCTGGCTGCCCGGCATGGTGTCCGGTGAGACCGTCACGTCCATCGCCTGGACCGAACCCGGTGCCGGCTCAGACCTGCGCGGCATCCGCACGAAAGCCGTCCGCGACGGCGACGGCTGGCTGGTCAGCGGGCAGAAGACCTTCATCGGCAACGGCATTTCCGGCGATGCCTCCCTGGTCCTGGCCCGGACCGACGGCGGCACAGGCCGGGGAAACCACGACTCCTTCTCCCTCTTCATGGTCCGCAAGGGCGAGGGGTACAACACCGGCAAGCAGCTGGACAAAATGGGCCTCAAGGCCTCGGACACGGCCGAGCTGTTCTTCGACAACGTCCGCGTCCCGCACGCCGACCTCGTGGGTGAGGAGGGCAAGGGCCTGCAGTACGCCGCCGAGCAGCTCCCCCAGGGCCGGCTCGCGATCGCCGCGGCAAGCTCCGCCGTCGTCCGGGCCATCTACGAGGCGACTGTCCGGTACACGAAGGAACGCAATGCCTTTGGCGAACGTGTTATCGACTTTCAGAACAGCCGCTTTGCCCTTGCCGACATCCTCACCGAGGTGGAGGTCACCGAGGCTTATGTGGACCAGGCGATTCTCGCCTTCAACGCCGGAGAGCTCGACGCCGCCGCCGCCGCCCGTGCGAAGCTGTGGGCTTCCGAGCGCGCCAAGTCCATCACCGACCGCTGCCTGCAGCTGCACGGCGGCTACGGCTACATCATGGAGTACCCCGTAGCCCAGGCCTTTCTCGCCGCCCGCCTGCTGACGATCTTCGGCGGCACCAATGAAATCATGCGCGACGTCGTCGGTCGCACTATCGCCGGCTGAGCGTTCCCAAGCACCGCCAAGAAGCATTCGAGGACACACCTGACATGACCGTTCTGCCAATCACCATCTGGGGCGAGCCGGTACTGCACCGCCGGGCGGCTGAGGTCGAAGTTTTCGACGACGAACTCCGCACCCTGATCGCGGACATGTTCGAGACCAACGACGCCGCCAACGGCGTCGGCCTCGCCGCACCCCAGGTCGGGGTGGGCAAGCGGCTCTTCGTCTACAAATACGCCAACGACGACGGCGCCCCGCCGTCCGGAGTCGTGGTCAACCCGGTGCTGACGCTCTCGAAGGTATCGGGCGCGCTGCCGGACCCGGATGAGGAAGAGGAAGGGTGCCTGTCCTTTCCGGGCGGGCAGTACCCGCTCAAGCGCGCCGAGTGGGCACGCGTCCAGGGATTCGACGGCGACGGCAAGCCTGTGGAGTTTGAGGCCACCGGCTGGTTCGCCCGGGTGATCCAGCACGAATACGACCACCTCGACGGCAAGCTCTACGTCAACCGGCTGATCGACCGGTACGCACGCAAGGCCATGAAGCAGGCCAAGAAAAGCGGCTGGGGCGTCCCCGGGCTGACGTGGATGCCCGGCGTGGACCCGGACCCGTTCGGGCACTGACGTCCCGGGTGACCCTAGTCGCGCGCGCGGAATCTCCCCAACTTTGACGCCGACGGGCAGGAATTCGACGGCGGTTTGGCGCGACACACCGGCAGCGAGTCCCAAAGGAGGGGAATTTGCGCGGAACCTCCTCAGTTCAGAACTGCCACGGCGGGCTAGTTCCCGGAAGCCCGTTCGAGGGCGGACCGGATCGCGGCGCCGAGCTCGGCCGGCCTGGTGAACTGCGGCCAGTGGCCGGTGGGCAGATCGATATATTCGACGTCCCGGACCCGTCCGAGCTCCGCGACGTACGGGTGGCCGGCCTCGATCATTTGCGTCAGCATCGAGGACGGGAATTCGCAGGCGATCACGGTGGCTGGAACGTCATAGCGGCGTTCGTCGCCGAGATGCTGCTGGTCCTGCGCCACCGCCTTCGGCTGCGGGATGGCGCGGGCGCGGAACATGGCCCGCAGCTCGTCTGTCAGGTCGACAAGGTCCTCGTCCTCGAACAGTTCCCACGGCGGCAGCGGCATGTCGTTGCCTTCGGTGGGCAGTTCGTCGTTGATGACCCCGCCCTCGGCGAGCGGGCCGCTGTCCACGTAGATTGCCCGCGCCACCCGGTCTGGGCGGGCGTCGACGGCGCCGTGAATGATGGCTCCCCCGCCGGAGTGGCCCACCAGGACCACGGGTGCGTCGAAGGCATCGATCTTCGCCACGACGGCGTCAACATGGGTGCGCAGGCCGATGCCCGCCCGCGGAGCATCGGCGGACTCGAGGCCGGGCAACGTCAGGGGGTAGACCTTGTGCCCGGCCGCGACGAGGGGAGGTGTGACCTCATCCCATGACGAGGCGTCCAACCAGAATCCGGGTACGAGAATGATGTCCATTCCGGCACCCTACCGTTGGAGTGCGAGCTCCACCACCTGGTAGGGGTTCTCGCCCGGCACGATGTTGTGCATGGTGATGCGGGCGTCCGGAGCCGGGTGGAGGTGGATCTGCCAGCCCCAGTCCGGGCCGGTCGGCGCGGCGTAGGAGCCGTGGAGCAGGAGGACACCGTCTTCGCCGACAGTCCCGGAGAACTGCATAAGTGCCCTGCCCGTGTGCCAGGAGTCCACCCAGACCGCAGTGGCCGGTTCCGCGTCAGTGGCTCCTCCGGCCATCAGCAACAGGCCTTCCTGCGGGCTCTCGCCGTCGGACCAGGTGTAGGCGATGCTCGCGAAGTGCGCGGCCGTCACTTCTACGGTGGCGGTGGCCGCCGAGTCCTGATAATCATCCGTCGGCATGAGCCGGGAGCGGTTTGTTCCCTGCCAGCTGCCCAGCAGCGGCGTCACGTATCGCACAATGTCCATGATGCAGTCTACTGAGCAAGTCCGTCTTCGTATCATCAACCCGGCCTTCCGCGTACGCCTCCGATCCCTCAGCGGAGCGGGTGCGGGACAACGGTCTGCTGCTGCGGGCAGGACCCGAGGACCCTTTTCATCGCGTCCTTCTCCGCCGGTGTGACCCACAGGCGGTAGGCAGCCTTGACCGAGATCTGCCGGGCAACATAGTGGCAGCGGAAGTTCCTGTTCGGCGGCAGCCAGGTGGCGGCGTCGGACGCGCTCTTGTCCTGGTTCGCCTGGCCGTCGGCGGCGATGAGGTTCAGGGGGTCGTTCGCGAGGTGCTCGCGCTGTTGGGGTGTCAGCTTTTGCGCCCCCTTCTGCCACGCATCCCCGAGCGCCACGACGTGGTCGATCTGCACGGCCTTGCTGCTCTCCGCACCGCGGCGGAAGGTGGTCCGTTGCCCGGTGTACGGCTCCTGGAAGGATCCGCCGGCGACTTGGCAACGGGAGGCTTCCGTTAAGACGACGTCCGCCAGGTCGCGGCGGAGGATGTCGTTGCGGGTGTCGCAGCCGTTGCGGTCGACGTCGAGCCAAGCCTGGCCGAACGCGCTGCGGTCATAGTCCCCGCTCGCCGCCCGGCCCTTGACCGCCAGCGTGTCCAGCAACGCAAGCGCGGCGCCGGTCGGGACCGCGCGGACGGACGGGACGGCCTTCATCCAGCCCTGGGCAAGGACCCGCGCCTCGTGGGGCCCGTCCGACGGCGGCCCGAAGGCGGTGAACTGGCCGACCGCGAAGAACCAGCCCAGTCCTCCAACCACCACAAAGACCCCGGCGGCCAGGATGGCCCAGGCCAGGCGGGACCGGCGGCGCGCCCGCCGGAACTCCGCCCACGTGGCCGTCACGACCGTCCCCGGCGGCGGCACTGAGGAGGATAGATTTCCTGCTGCATGTCTGAAGCCTAGGGCGGGGATAGGACGGCCCTCGGGTTCTCCACAGTGTGGAGGGCAAGTGGCGCCGCTGCCGGAGGAAAGCCTGGGGTTACTGCTCCCTGGTCACCCGCACCAGGTCTTCATTGGCGATGATCATCAGGTCCTCCAGCTGCCTGACCCGCGCGTCGTCAATCTCACCGGCGTCCCGTTTGGCGACGGCATCGTCAAAGAGCCGCTTGGCTTCCTTGGCGTTCCGGCGGGCAATGTCGAGGGCGTGTTCCAGGGTGGTTTCGTGCTCCACAGCCGAGTTCTGTTCCATGGCTCCATTGTGGGTGGCTTTCCCGGCCGATTCCAGAGGACCGGCCGGGAAAAGCAAACACATCCCGGGGAGGCCCGGTATTAGACCTCGGCCGGCAGTCCGGCGGCAGCCAGGATCGACGCCGCATCCTTGGCGGGGAACGACGGCGGGTTCACGCCGGCCATCTCCTCCATGACGCGGACCACCTGGCAGCTGTATCCGAACTCGTTGTCGTACCAGACGTAGAGGACAAGGTTCTTGTCGTTCGAGATCGTGGCGAGGCCGTCGACGATGCCTGCGCGGCGTGAGCCCACAAAGTCGGTGGAGACAACCTCGGGCGAGTCGATGTAATCGACCTGCTTCCGCAGCTCGGAGTGCAGCGACATCTCCCGGAGGAAATCGTTGACCTCTTCCTTGGTGGTGCCGTTTTCCAGGCTCAGGTTGAGGATGGCCAGGGACACGTCCGGCGTCGGGACGCGGATGGAGCTGCCGGTGAGCTTGCCGAGGAGTTCCGGCAGGGCCTTCGCCACGGCCTTGGCGGCACCCGTCTCGGTGATGACCATGTTCAGCGCGGCGGAACGGCCCCGGCGGTCTCCCTTGTGGAAGTTGTCGATCAGGTTCTGGTCGTTCGTGAAGGAGTGCACGGTCTCCACATGGCCGTGCACGACGCCGTAACGGTCGTTGATTGCCTTCAGGACCGGCGTGATGGCGTTCGTGGTGCAGGAAGCCGCGGAGACGATCTTGTCCGTGTCGGTGATGGTGCCGTGGTTGATGCCGTGCACGATGTTCTTCAGCTCGCCCTTGCCCGGAGCGGTGAGCAGCACCCGTGCCACGCCCTTGCTCTGCAGGTGCTGGGACAGGCCTTCGGCGTCGCGCCAGCGGCCTGTGTTGTCGACCACCAGTGCGTCGTGGATGCCGTAGGCCGAGTAATCCACCGTTGCGGGGTTGTCCGAGTAGATGACCTGGATCTGCACGCCGTTGGCGGTGATGGTGTCGTTCTCGAGGTCCACCTTGATGGTGCCTTCGAAGGACCCGTGGACCGAGTCGCGGCGCAGCAGGCTGGCGCGCTTGGCCAGGTCGTTGTCGGAACCGCGCCGGACCACAATGGCACGCAGCCGCAGGCCGTGGCCGCCGCCTGCCTTTTCAATCAGGAGGCGGGCCAGGAGCCGGCCGATGCGGCCGAAGCCGTAAAGGACGACGTCGGTGCTGGTGCGGTCGTCGCCGCCGCGCTTTCCGACGACTTCGGCGAGTTCTTGGCGGAGGAACTCATCCAGGCTGACGCCGTCGCCCTCGGCCCGGTACTTCTCGGTGAGGCGGGCGATATCGATCGCCGCAGCGCCAAGGTCCAGCTTGGTCAGCGCGTCCAGCAGCGGGGCGGTCTCCTCGAGCCGCAGCTCTTCCTTGCTCATCCGGCGGGCAAAACGGTGTGCCTTCAGGATGTTCATGGTGGACTTGTTGATCAGGCTGCGGCCGTGGATGGAGGTCACACACGTTGTTCTCACGGTACAGCCGGCCGATCACCGGAATCATGGCCTCGGCGAGCGCCTCGCGGCCCATCCACGTATCAAGACAAGAATCTGACGTCTGGCTCACAGAATTACCTTCCTAATATCCGCCGCATACGTCCTCGTATGGGGAAGTCGGCCGCCGGAGGGGTGTCCGGAACCTGGCATCGCCGGGGATTCGGTCCACCCCGGTACCCGCCTGTGTTGCAAAGAAAAACCACCGGCTGCGAACGCAGACCCGGTGGCAGAACTTCTACGTTCGCTATCCATTCTAAGGCGGCACACAGTTTGTGTCGCAGTCGGGGGGCGTGAAGTCACTCACACAGGCGCTGGGAGACGGGACCGCAGGAAGTTGGTTGGATGGGTTGACCGATACGCCGGGTTCTGTGTTCCCGTGCCGTTACCAGCACGGGAGTAGCGGCCATCCATCTACGGGCGCCGTTGCCGACGCCCTCCAGCGGCCTACCCGGACACTCGGGCGAGCAGCCCTCAAACGTGCCCTGTCTGGCCTTGCTCCGGGTGGGGTTTACCTAGCCTTCCCGGTCACCCGGGAAGCTGGTGGTCTCTTACACCACCGTTTCACCCTTACCTGTTCCGTGCCGCTTTCAAACCGGCACGACCCAGGCGGTCTGTTCTCTGTGGCACTGGCCTGCGGGTTACCCCGAGTGGGCGTTACCCACCACCCTGCTCTGCGGAGCCCGGACGTTCCTCGAGCCACTTGCGTGACGCGCGGCCGCCTGGTCAACCCATCCGCTGTCCATTCTACGGTCCCCGGAGGGCGGCTCTCGCCGGGTCCAAACAGGGGCTCCGGTGGGAGAATGGAAGTAGGACCGGAGGCACCCGCTCCCCCGGTTTGGGGCGCGCAAGGGAAGTGATCCGATGAATCTCACCGCCATCATCGTGCTGGTCGTCGTCGTCGTAGTGGTGCTCGTGCTGGCCAAGATGTCGATCCGGGTTGTGCGCCAGTTCGAGCAGGGGGTGCTGTTCCGGCTGGGCCGGGTGGTCGGCGTACGGTTGCCGGGGCTGCGGTTCATCATCCCGGTGATCGACAAGCTTCACCTGGTCAGCCTGCGGATCGTGACAATGCCCATCCAGTCGCAGGGCATCATCACCCAGGACAACGTCAGCGTGGACATTTCCGCGGTGGCGTACTACCGCGTGATCGACGCCGTGAAGTCCGTCGTGGCAATCGAGAATGTGGCATCCGCGATCAACCAGATTGCCCAAACCACGTTGCGGAAGGTCGTCGGCCGTCACAGCCTGGACCAGACCCTGTCCGAGACGCAGCGCATTAACAGCGATATCCGCGAAATCCTCGACGCCCTCACACTGGAGTGGGGCGTCGAGGTGACGCTCGTGGAGCTCAAGGACATCCAGTTGCCCGACGGCATGAAGCGGGCGATGGCCAAGCAGGCGGAGGCTGAGCGGGAGAAGCGTGCCAAGATCATCGCCGCCGAAGGCGAGGCCATCGCGGCCACGGCGCTGGGCCAGGCTTCGGACACAATGATGGTCCACCCTCTGGCGTTGCAGCTGCGCAACCTGCAGTCCCTGGTGGAAATCGCCGTGGACAACAACTCGACGGTGGTCTTCCCGGCTCCGTTGATGAGTACGATCGGCGAGCTGTCCGCCTTCCTGTCGCGCGAAACGCATGCCGCGGAGGCCGCTTCCGCCCAGGCAGCCGAGGCGTCCTCTCCCCAGGTCGCTCCGGTCAAGGCCGCCTAGGACAACCTCCGGCCGGCAGTCCGGTGCCTATGATCGTGGGATGGACGAGTGCGCGCTTTCCCGAAGGCGGTTCTTGCAGCTGGCGGCCGCCGGCCTGATCGCGTCCGGCTTCTCCGCCTGCGCCTCCACCCCCACGCTGCCGTCCGCCCGGACGACGACGACCCCAAGTCCCGCGTCCACCCCTGCCGCTGCTCCGAGAGTTGCGCTGAGCGTCGGTTCGTTCGTCTCCACGTTCCGTCCGGCGGAAGCCACACACTGGACCGTCGCCACGCCCGTTCTCGCCGGCGGCGCTGAGAATTTCCCCGGCGCTGGGACCCGGTACCCCGTGGCGATGTTCCTTCACGGGCTGCACGGCAACAACCGGACAATCTTCGATACCTTGCAGGCCCAGGACGTCCTTCAGCGCCATCTCGCCGCCGGCGGCACACCGTTCGCCCTCGCATCAGTGGACGGCGGCGACTGGTGGTGGCACAAGCGCTCCAACGGAATCGATCCGCAGAAGATGCTGCTGGAGGAATTCCTGCCGCTTCTCCAACAGCGGGGACTCGACACCGGACGGACCGCCCTGCTGGGGCTGTCGATGGGTGGCTTCGGCGCGCTGCTGCTCGCCTCGCAGCGGAAGCTGCCGGGCCTTCGGGCCGTGGCTGCCATGAGCCCGGCCATCTGGGACCATTTCGGCGTCGGCATAGACGGAGCTTTCGACCATGCGCGGGATTTTGCGGCCAACGATGTCTTCGCTCTCCGGCCGAAACTCGCAAACCTACCCAAGCGGATCGACTGCGGCACGGAGGACGAGCTGTATCCCTCGGTGAAGGATTACGTGAGCGGCCTGAACAGCCCGGCTGAGGGCGGCTTCCAGCCCGGCGGGCACGACGCGACCTACTGGCGGTCCATCCTTCCGGACATGGTGTCCTTCCTGGGCCAGCATCTGGGTTGAGCCGGGGCTCCCGGTAGCATTGGACGGTGCTGATTCTGCTGCCGCCCTCCGAAGGCAAGACTCCCGCCGCTCGCGGGGACGCCGTCGACTGGGCCTCCCTGAGCTTTCCCGGACTCAACAGCCACAGGGCGGAAGTACTAGAGGCCCTAGGAACCGTCAGCGCGCACCAGGATGCCCTCGCGCTCCTGGGCGTCGGAGCATCGCTGCGCGCCGACGTCGAACGCAACACCCGGCTGCACGCCGAACCCGCAGCGCCCGCCCACCAGGTCTATTCCGGCGTGCTTTACGACGCGCTGGGCTACAACACCCTCACGCCGGCGCAGCGCAGGAAGGCCGACGCAACGGTGCTGGTCGTGTCGGCCTTATGGGGAGCCATCCGCTTTGCGGACCGGGTGCCCGCGTACCGGCTCTCGATGGGTACGGCGCTGCCCCACGTCGGCCGGCTCGCGTCGTTCTGGAAGCCCCAACTCAATAAGGCGTTGCACGCCGCCACGGACGGTGAGCTGCTGGTGGACTGCCGCTCCAGCACCTACGCCGCAGCATGGACTCCTCCGGCGGCGCAGACTGTCTCGGTGAACGTCTTCACGGAGGTCGACGGCGTCCGCAAGGTGGTCAGCCATTTCGCCAAGCACACGCGCGGGGAGCTGGCGCGGCACCTGCTGACGCGGCGGGGCAAGGCCCCGGCGACGCCCGTCCAGCTGCAGAAGGCGGCGGCCGAAAAGTGGACCGCGGAACTCGTCGACGGCACGGCCCGCAAGCCGCACACCCTCAACATCATCCTGCCGGGTCAGCCCAACTAGCTGGCACTTGGAGTCGTTCTGAGCCCTCAAGACGACTCCAACTGCGACTCAGTTGGGCGGGGCTACGCCCACTCGGCGGAGCGCACCAGGATGCAGCCGGAATCGGGGCAGAACACGATGTCGTCCTCGGCGGCGGCCTTGATCTCGGCCAGGTCGCCCGGGCTCAGGTGCATGCCCGACCCCTCGGACGTGCCATGGAAGAGCCGGGCCGCACCGACGCCGCGCTTGGCGAGCGTCTTTTCGTAGACCGCGAGCAGGCCCGCGTCCAGTCCTTCGGCGAACTCCGCACGCTTGCCGCGCACCACGGTGGCCTCGGCCGCGATTTCGGCCAGCTGCTCATCGAGTTCGGCACGGATGACACCAAAGGATGCCTGGATGTCATTGACGATCTGCTGTTGCTCGGCCTGCTTGAGGCGCAGCGAATCGAGGCGCTCCAGAACCTCGAGCTCAACGTCTTCAAGGTCGGAGCGGCGCTTGTTGAGGGAGACGAGGTCCTTCTGCAGGGCTACGAGATCCTTGGACAGGCCGGTCCCGCTGTTCAGCTTGGCCTCGTCGCGTTCGATCCGGGTGGCCACCTGTTCGACGTCCGCTTCGGCGCGCTTGAGCTCGAGCTCGGCGTCGTGGACAGCTACTTTCGCTGCGCCGAGTGCGCCGTTGGCGACGCCCAGGGCAGCCTCGAGATCGGTGATCCGGGAGTCGCTTTCAAGGCTTCGGCGGCGGTTGGACAAGGACTTCAGCTTCGCATCGAGTCCCTGCAATTCGAGCAACTTCAACTGTTCCGCCGGTGCTGCCTTGGCCACTATTTACCTCCGCTTGTTCCCTACCGGCGTCAGCCGGGCACCTTACCGGCGCTTCCTAGACTCTAGCGCGTCGCGTGCTCCCCAGCCTCGCTACGCTCATCCGGGGCCCCTCGCACGCCAGGCTTAGCCCGGAGTCAGAATGAAGTCCCACGGATCGCTGTTGGTGGTGCTTACCCTGATCTCGACGTCGTGCCCCTGGTCGCTGAGGACATTGCCGAGTGCTTCCGCGGCGGCGGGCAGCCACAGCCACTCGCTGGCGAAGTGCGACACATCGATCAGGTACGGCCTGTCGTTGACGGTGGCTTCGCGGGCCTCCGACGCCGGATGGTGCCGAAGATCCGCCGTCACGTAAACGTCCGCGTTGCTGGCCCGGACCTGGCCGAACAGGGAGTCACCGGCTCCGCCGCAGACGGCAACCCGCCGGACGAGGCCGTCCCGGTCCCCTGAGACACGCACTCCGCCGGCCACCGCCGGCAGGATCCCAAAGACCCGGGCCGCGAAGTCGCCGAGGGTGAGGACCTCCTCAAGGTCTCCCACCCGTCCGATTCCCTCTTCCGGCAGGCCGGCCGCCGCCGGCGTCAGCGGGGAGACGTTCTGCAGCCCGAGCGCATCGGCCAGGACATCGGACACTCCGCCGACGGCGGAATCACCGTTGGTGTGCACTGTCAGCAGCCCGGTACCGGACTCGATCAACCGGTGCACGGCCCGCCCCTTGGCGGTGGTGGCGGCGACCGACGTCACGCCCTTGAGCAGCAGCGGATGGTGCGTGATCAACAGACCCGCACCCCACTCGATGGCCTCCTCGATGACTTCCAGGGTCGGATCCACGGCGAAGAGGATCCTGCTCACCGCGGCGGAAGGATGCCCCGCCACGAGACCCACTTCGTCCCATTCCTCGGCCAGCGACTCAGGCCAGAGCTCTTCCACGGCCAGCAGGACCATGCCCAGCGTGGGCGGGCCGGAGATCTCCTCCGCGGCGCTCCCAATACCGGCCCCCGTGTCATTGCCTCTGTTATTGCCTCCGGCAGAGCCGCCTGAAACGTCGGTGTTCACAGCATCCATACCCATATTTTTACCCTATGGGCGCACCGCTCACCGGGCCGCGCCACCGGCCGCGCCACACTCCCCGCCGCCGGGCCGGGAATCATCGGGGCACTTCAACCATTGAAGGAGTCATGAGAACTTTTGTCCTCGGCGGAGGCTGCTTCTGGTGCCTCGACGCCGTCTACCAGAAAACCAAGGGCGTCAGCACCGTCGTTTCCGGCTATACCGGAGGCCATGACCGCAACCCCGACTACTACTCCGTGTGCTCCGGAACCACAGGCCATGCCGAGGTCGTGGCAGTGACGTTCGACGAGGAGGTGATCCCGCCGGAGGTCATCCTGGACATGTTCTTCGCCCTCCATGACCCCACGACGCTTAACCGCCAGGGCTACGACGTCGGAACCCAGTACCGCTCCTCGATGTTCTACGAGACGACCGAGGAAAAGGTCCTCTTTGAGGAAGCCATAGAGCGGAACCAGGCGCTGTGGTCCCACCCGATAGTGACCGAGGTGACCCGGCTGTCGACGTTCCATGTCGCTGAGGCCATGCACCAGGACTTCTACGCCAAATACCCGGAACAGGGCTACTGCCAGGTGATCATCAACCCGAAACTCGCGAAGGCCCGGAAATATTACTCTGGATGGCTTAATGCTTAGCTAGCCCCTGAGCGCCCTCGTTAGGCTGACCTCAGCATTCCCTACTTCAGATAGGCACATATACCCATGGCACGGATCTATGACGATGTTACCCAGCTGGTCGGCGGCACCCCGCTGGTCCGGTTGAACCGGCTTACCGAAGGGCTCGACGCCACGGTCGCCGTGAAGCTGGAATTTTACAACCCGGCGAACAGCGTCAAGGACCGCATCGGCGTCGCGATCGTCGACGCCGCCGAAAAGTCCGGTGCCCTCAAGCCCGGCGGCACCATCGTCGAAGGCACCTCCGGCAACACCGGCATCGCCCTCGCCATGGTGGGCGCAGCCCGCGGCTACAAGGTCATCCTCACCATGCCGGAGACCATGTCAACGGAACGCAGGGTCATGCTGCGCGCCTATGGTGCCGAGATTGTGCTGACCCCCGGCTCCGAAGGCATGCGCGGCGCTGTCGAGAAGGCACAGGACATCGTCGCCAACACGGAAAACTCCATCTGGGCCCGGCAGTTCGCCAACGAGGCCAACCCCGAGATCCACCGCACCACCACCGCGGAAGAGATCTGGGCGGACACCGAAGGCAAGGTGGACATCTTCGTCGCCGGCGTCGGCACCGGCGGAACCGTCACGGGCGTCGGCCAGGTCCTTAAGGAACGCAACCCCGACATCCAGGTCATTGCGGTCGAACCCAAGGATTCCGCGATCCTGAACGGCGGGGCACCCGGCCCGCACAAAATCCAGGGTCTGGGCGCGAACTTCGTGCCCGAGATCCTCGACACCAATGTCTACGACGAGGTCCTGGACGCCACTCTGGAGGACTCCGTCCGCGTGGCACGCCAGCTCGGCGTGCAGGAAGGCATCCTGGGCGGCATTTCTTCCGGCGCCATCGTCTGGGGGGCCCTTGAGCTGGCAAAACGCCCGGAGAACGCCGGTAAACTCATTGTTGCCGTCGTCTGCGATTTCGGGGAGCGCTACATCTCCACCGTTCTTTACGACGACATCCGCGGCTGAGCCCCCGGCTCGCCCTTCGACGATCTTCGGTAGAAAGGTCTTTGTGAGCTTCTTCGCAAGGCTTAAGGAAGACCTCGACGCCGCCCGGTCCCACGACCCGGCGGCGCGAGGCTCTTTTGAAAACTTCTTTGCCTACTCCGGGCTGCACGCGATCTGGTTTCACCGCCTGACGCACCGGATGTGGCAGAACCCCGCCCTTCGTTTCCCGGCACGGCTGGTTTCCCAGCTGGCCCGCTTCCTCACCGGAATCGAGATCCACCCGGGGGCAACCATCGGCCGGCGTTTCTTCATCGACCACGGCATGGGAGTAGTGATCGGCGAGACCGCCGAGATCGGCGAGGACGTCATGATCTACCATGGCGTGACCCTCGGCGGACGCTCTCTTGCCAAGATCAAGCGCCACCCCACCATCGGGGACCGCGTGGTGATCGGCGCCGGCGCCAAGATCCTGGGACCCATCACCATCGGACGGGACAGCGCCGTGGGCGCCAACGCCGTCGTGGTGAAGGATACTCCCGCCGAATCGATTGTCACCGGCGTGCCGGGCATCTGGCGCCACCGCGACGCGCAGCGCGAGACGAAACCCGCCGTCGACCCCGCCGAGTACCTCATCGATTACCACATCTAGTGGCGACTCCGCTTAAGCACCAACCTCCCGCTTAAACACCGACGGCCGGCGCCCCCAGAGTAACGGGAAGCGCCGGCCGCCGGACCGGACAGAGTGCTACTAGTGCGTGTCCACGGCTTCGATCTCGGACTTGTCCTCGCCCCACAGGGTGTGGAACGTGCCGTCGGCGTCGACGCGGCCGTAGGTGTGGGCGCCGAAGAGGTCACGCTGGCCCTGGATGAGGGCGGCGGGGAGGCGGTCGCGGCGCAGCCCGTCGTAGTAGGCCAGCGAGGAAGAGAACACCGGCACCGGAATGCCAAGCTGGACCGCGGTGGAGACCACCCGGCGCCAGGCCGGGAGGACCTCAGCGATGGCCTTGGTGAAGGCCGGAGCGAAGAGCAGGTTCGCCGGCTTCTCCTCGGCGGCGTATGCCTTGGTGATTTCCTTGAGCAGTTCGGCGCGGATGATGCAGCCGCCACGCCAGAGCGAGGCGATCTCGTCCAGTTTCAGGTCCCAGCCGTATTCCTTAGCGGCTGCGGTGAGCATGTCCAGCCCCTGCGCGTAGGAGACCAGCTTGGAGGCATACAGCGCCTGGCGGACGTCCTCCACGAACGTCTCGGGAACCTCGACGGCGAGTTCTTCGCCGGCGAGGATCTCCTGGGCCAGCTTGCGCTGCTCCGTCTGGGAGGACAGTGCACGGGCGAAGACCGATTCGGCGATGCCCGACGTCGGGGAACCCAGCTCGAGGGCGGAGATGACCGTCCAGCGGCCGGTGCCCTTCTGCCCGGCGGCGTCCACGACGACGTCGACGAACGGCTTGCCGGTCTTCGCGTCGACGTGGCCGAGGACCTCGGCGGAGATCTCGATCAGGAACGAAGCCAGTTCGCCCTTGTTCCATTCCTCGAAGATCTTGGACTGCTCGGCGGGTTCGATTCCGGCGCCGGAGCGCAGCAGGTCGAAGGCTTCGCCGATGACCTGCATGTCCGCGTACTCGATGCCGTTATGGACCATCTTCACGAAGTGGCCGGCGCCGTCGGTGCCGATCCACGCGCAGCACGGCTGGCCGTCAACGTGGGCGGAGATCTTCTCGAGCAGCGGGCCGAGGGCATCGTAGGACTCCCTGGAGCCGCCCGGCATGATCGAGGGGCCATTGAGCGCGCCCTCCTCGCCGCCGGAGACGCCGATTCCCACGAAGTGCAGGTCCTTCTTCGCCAGTGCGGCTTCGCGGCGGCGGGTGTCCTCGTAGTGGGAGTTGCCGGCATCGATGATGATGTCGCCCGCTTCCAGGAGCGGCTCAAGCTGTTCGATCACGGAGTCGACCGGCTTGCCGGCCTTCACCATGATCAGCACGCGGCGCGGTTTCTCCAGGGAGTCCACGAGTTCCTGGAGCGTTTCCGTGCGGACAAAGTCGCCGTCCTGGCCGTGCTTGGCCAGGAGCGCGTCGGTCTTTTCCACCGACCGGTTGTGCAGGGCCACGGTGAAGCCGTTCCGGGCCAGGTTCCGGGCGAGGTTGGCCCCCATCACCGCAAGGCCGGTGACACCGATGTGTGCTGACATCAAAACTCCAATTCATTCTTGTGCAACGAGTGCATATCGTCCCGCACGTCTTGCGGAACACGCTTTGTAGGACAGTGGCTGTCCGTAAACCATATGTATTCCGGCGGGCTGCCGAAAAGAAGCGCCCACGTGGCGGAACAACGGCGCGTCATAAACAGTCTATGATTTCCGGCGGCTGCGCTGCGGCCACACCGGAATCCCGGGCACGGCCGGCGGGCCGCCGCGTCAGTCCGTTGGCATCGCCTGCTAACAGGCGGCCGGACGTCCGCTGCGTGCCCGGCCCCCGGCACTATGCTTACGACTATGCCAACCAGCCTCCACCACCGGGCCATCGAACATCTCGGCGCCCGCATCGTCGCAGGTGAACTTCCGGCGGGTCATGTCATGCTGGCCGAGCATCTTGAAAATGAACTGAAGGTCTCCCGGTCGGTGGTCCGGGAGGCCGTCCGCGTCCTGCAGTCCCTGGGCCTGGTGGAAACCACCAAGCGCGTGGGGATCCGCGTCCTGCCGGCCGACCGCTGGAACCCTTTCGATCCCCTCGTCATCCGCTGGCGGCTTGCCGGGGAGGGACGCGGGGGCCAGCTGCGTTCCCTCGCAGAGCTGCGGGCCGCCGTCGAGCCCGTGGCGGCAGAGCTCGCAGCGGTCAACGCCCCCGAGGAACTGCGCCGTGAACTCGTCCAGGTTTCGCACGCAATGCGCGACGCCGGCCAGGCCGGGGACGTGCCGCGGTTCCTGGAGCTGGACATCCACTTTCATTCGCTGCTGCTGACCGGTTCGGGCAACGAGATGTTCGCCAACATGGTGGGCCAGGTGGCTGAGACGCTGACCGGGCGCACCGTTCACGGCCTGATGCCGGACCACCCCCGCGCAACGGCCCTGCAGTGGCACGTGGACGTGGCCGAGGCCATCGCCACCGGTAACGCCTCCGCCGCGTGGGAAGCATCAAACCAGATCATGCGCCAGACGATTTCGGAGATGGAGCCCACTTGGAAGAACCAGCCCCGGGTTTTCGTGCCGCTGCAGGAGCGCTAGCTTCCGGTTAATGTGCAGCTGCCGTGACGCCGGATTAACACCGGTTTAACATCCGGCGGCTTTCACGGTATATTCGTCCTAAGCCTTCCACCGCGGCATCCCCCAATAGTCGCGGTGGAAGGCTTTTCCATTGCCAGGAGCGGCCGGATTTCCGGCGCCATCGGCCCTGAGCAGCATCGGCCCTTAGGCGGCATCGGCGACAGCCTCCCGCAAGCGCCAGCCGCCGCCCAGCCCGTCGCGGATGAGTTCCATGGTGGTGAGTGCGGAATCCCGGTTCCAGCCCAGAGTCGCCTGGATCTGCCACACTTCCACGTCCACCCGGCTCAGCCCCTTGGGCATCCTCCGCTCCGCTTCCCACCAGCTCACCCGCTCAAACCAGCGGACCGGTTCCGCGCCCACCACCCATTCCCGGCCGCCGCGGACCACCGCCGCTGGCTTTCCGTCGGGACCTGACTTCACCATCACGTGTTCCATGCCGTCAGCGTAGGGCGGGGCTGTGACGTTATTTGGGGAAGGTCCGATTCAGGGAAAGCTCCGGGGCGGCTGGGTCACGGGTCAAGCGGGGACATGCCCAGCGGCTGGCTGTCCGGTTCGCCGGTATTCGCGGCTCGCGCGGCGTGCAGGCAGCTGTCACAGACTCCGACGAACAGGTGGGGGCAGTCGACTGGGGCTGCGCCCTGGCCGAAAGGAAAGGAAACTTTCATGTGCATCACTCCCCAACTCGTGGCTAACGGGCGTTTCCCGCCGTCACGGAACGCCTCATTCTCCGAACCCACCGCGACGTTGCCGTGTGTTCGGGTGCTCCGGAATCCGCAACGAAATCAGCCTTGCCGCCATGATCCTCCCTGCACCCTTGGAGACAAAGCGTGTCGGTCCACGTGTCTTTAGGATGCTGTACTTGCCTTCAGCCCCCGACGCACCTGATCGGTACTTGCTAGGCGGCGCTCAACGGGTCGCTCAACAAAAAAGCCCCGCCAATTCCGGGGTATTCCGAAAATGGCGGGGCTTCCTGACGTGGTGGGTCCTACCGGGATCGAACCGATGACATCCACGGTGTAAACGTGGCGCTCTACCAGCTGAGCTAAAGACCCAAACCGTGATTTCGGCGCCTCAGCGCTTCAACCAACGAAGATTTACTTTACCGGACCCCGTGGGAAAAACACCAATCCGGGCACAGGCCGCCGGGCCATCACAGTGGCGGGAGCTCGTCCGCCAGCCACGTCAGCGACTCGCTGACGCCGGCCTCAAGCTTGATGGTCGCGAGGTCGTCCCCGCGGGTCTGCCCCCTGTTGATGATGACGACCGGTTTCCCCTGCTTCGCGGCGTGGCGGACAAAGCGAAGCCCGCTCATCACCGTCAGCGATGATCCGGCGACAACCAGCGCCCCGGCCTCGTCCACCATCGCGTACGAACGCTCCACCCGGTCCTTGGGCACGTTTTCGCCAAAGTACACGAAGTCCGGCTTGAGCGTTCCGCCGCAGGCCGGACACTGGGCCACGACGAACTCCCCGATCAAGCCGGCGTCCTCCACGCTGGCATCGGCGTCGGGGGCCATCTCGACGACGCCGGCCGCCAAGGCCCGGTCCAGGAAGTCGGGGTTAAGCTCCTCCAACACCCCCGCCAGCAGGCTGCGGCTGTAACGGCGTTGGCAATGCAGGCAGACCACCCGGTCGAAGCGGCCGTGCAGGTCCACCACGTTGACGCTGCCCGCGTCCTCATGGAGCCGGTCTACGTTCTGGGTGATGAGTCCGGTGAGGAGGCCGCGTTGCTCCAGGCGGGCGACGGCGGCGTGCCCGGGATTGGGGTCGGCCCGGCGCAGGTGGGACCAGCCGATATGGTTGCGGGCCCAGTACCTTTGGCGGTTTTCCGCCTGGCCGATGAATTCCTGGTACGTCATCGGCGCGCGGGGTGCTGCGCCGGGGCCACGGTAGTCCGGTATGCCGGAGTCCGTGCTCAGGCCCGCCCCGGTGAGAACGGCGAAGCGGTCGCCGGCGAGGATGCTGCGGATCTCCCGCAACGACTCAAGCTCGTCGCTGGCCGGACTGGCCGCGGCGACGGGCGGCAGGCTGGCGAAGCCAGTCATGCCGATCCCGGGGCGCCGCTGCCTCAATTGCTCAGCCCCCGGCGAGGCCAGCCAGGGCGGCACGGTATTCGGCGAAGTCCCGGGCCTGGCCGCGCGGGTTCACCACCACGTAGCGGACCATGCCGCTCGGGTCGATGATGAAGGTGCCGCGCTTTGCCATGCCGCTTTCGGCGTCGAAGACGCCGTACTGTGCTGCCACTGCGCCATGGGGCCAGAAATCGGCTAGAAGATCGAAGCCGTAGCCCTCTTTTTGCGCGTAGGCCCGCTGGGCGAACTTGCTGTCCACCGAGATTCCCAGCAGGACGGCGTCTGCGTCCTCAAAAAGCCCGAGGTTGTCCTGCAGCTCACAGAGCTCCCCGGTGCAGACACCGGAGAAGGCGAAGGGGTAGAACACCAGGACCACGCTGCGTCCCCGGAGGCTGGAGAGCCTGACCGGCTCCCCGAACTGGTTCAGCAGTTCGAAGTCGGGAGCCAGCGCGCCGACGGCGGGTACGGTTCCGCCACCAGCTACAACGGTTTGCGTCACTTGTTCTTCCGGGAGACCAGCCGGGTTGCGCTCCAGTCGCGGGACACGCCCGCGGAGGTGGTGACGTGGAGACCGGCGGTAGGAGCCGCATCCTGGATATCGGCCGGCGAAACGTAGCCCGGACGGCCGGATTTCGGGGTCAGGACCCAGATGACGCCGCCCTCCGTGAGGGTGGTCAGAGGATCGACGAGGGTGTCGACGAGGTCGCCGTCGCCGGCCCTCCACCAGAGAATAGCCGCATCCACTACCTCATGGTCGTCCTCGTCGAAGAGTTCCGAGCCGGTGAGATCCTCGATATCGTCACGCAAGTCGAAGTCGACGTCGTCGTCATAACCGAATTCCTGAATCAGATCCCCGGTCTTGAAACCCAGTTTTTCCGCCACATTTACCGAAGTGGCGGCGTCGGCCTCGCTCACGTGTAACTCCTATGCTTAGTGATTCGTGCAAACCTAGTGATTTCCATTACTCCAAGCCAACACCCTTTGAGCCTGCGCTTCAAGCTGTTGGCAACGCGATCCGCCATATTCTGCGTCACACGGAAGGATCCGGAGGCCGCCGGGCGGCGCTTCGTCACACAACCAGTATGCCCGGGAAATACGGTGGGGCGCCCACGTGAGCGCTACGCATCCGCCTGCCGTGAAGGCTAGAGTGGCTCATGACGACTACGCCCGCGAGGGCGGACGCCCTGCTGACACCGGCAGGCATAGTCTTGATTGGACCTTGGCCCGGCGCACACGACCGGGCCTGTTGTAACCGATATGTCGCACACGTCGCGTTCACGCCAGGCAGCTACCCTGCCGCGAGCTGAGGGTGCCGATGAATGCGCTCAAAGAGAGGTTGGACGTGGCTGCAGGAGAAGATACCTCCCATATCCTCAGCGGGTTGACAAACCAGCTGCCTGATCGTGATCCGGAAGAGACCGCCGAGTGGCTGGAGTCCCTGGATGATTTGATTCAGGATCAGGGCACCGAGCGTGCCCAGTACATCATGCGGGCGCTGCTGCAGCGCGCGGGTGCGCAGAGCGTCGGGGTTCCGATGGTCACCACCACCGATTACGTCAACACCATCCCCGTTGACCAGGAAGCACCGTTCCCGGGCGACGAGGAAATCGAGCGCAAATACCGCGCCTGGCTCCGCTGGAACGCGGCCGTCATGGTGCACCGGGCCCAGCGCCCCGATATCGGCGTGGGCGGGCACATCTCCACCTACGCCGGCGCCGCCACGCTCTACGAGGTCGGGTTCAACCACTTCTTCCGCGGCAAGGACCACCCGGGCGGCGGTGACCAGATCTTCTTCCAGGGCCACGCCTCCCCCGGCATGTACGCCCGTGCCTTCATGGAAGGCCGCCTCTCCGAGGAGGACATGGACGGCTTCCGCCAGGAGAAGTCCAAGGAAGGCCACGCCCTTTCCTCCTACCCGCACCCGCGCCTGATGCCGGAGTTCTGGGAGTTCCCCACCGTCTCCATGGGCATCGGCCCGATGAACGCCATCTACCAGGCCCAGTCCAACCGGTACCTGCACAACCGCGGTATCAAGGACACCTCGGACCAGCAGGTCTGGGCGTTCCTGGGCGACGGCGAAATGGATGAGCCCGAGTCCCGCGGCCTGCTCCAGCTTGCCGCGAACGACAAGCTCGACAACCTCAACTTCGTGATCAACTGCAACCTCCAGCGCCTCGACGGTCCGGTGCGCGGCAACGGCAAGATCATGCAGGAACTTGAAGCCTTCTTCCGCGGTGCCGGCTGGAACGTCATCAAGGTGGTCTGGGGCCGCGAGTGGGACAGCCTCCTGGCCAAGGACGAGGACGGCTCGCTGGTCAAGATCATGAACGAGACGGTCGACGGCGACTACCAGACCTACAAGGCTGAGTCCGGCGCGTTCGTCCGCGAGCACTTCTTCGGCAAGACCCCGCAGACCAAGGAAATGGTCCAGCACCTCTCCGACGACGAGATCTGGAACCTCAAGCGCGGCGGCCACGACTACAACAAGGTGTACGCCGCCTACAAGGCCGCCACCGAGTTCAAGGGCAAGCCGACGGTCATCCTGGCCCACACCGTCAAGGGCTACGGCCTGGGCACGCACTTCGAGGGCCGCAACGCGACCCACCAGATGAAGAAGCTCACGCTCGCGGACCTCAAGGCGTTCCGTGACCACCTGCGCATCCCGATCACGGACGAGCAGCTCGAAGCGGACCTCTACCGCCCGCCCTACTACCACCCGGGCATGGACTCCCCCGAGATCCAGTACCTGATGGGCCGGCGCAAGGAACTCGGCGGCTTCGTCCCCGAGCGCCGCTCCAAGCACGCCGACGTCGTCCTCCCGGATGACAAGGCCTATGAGGTGGCCAACCGCGGCTCCGGCAAGCAGCAGGCAGCCACCACCATGGCGTTTGTCCGGCTGCTCAAGGACCTCATGCGCGACAAGGAGTTCGGCAAGCGGATTGTGCCGATCATCCCGGACGAGGCCCGGACCTTCGGCATGGACGCGTTCTTCCCGACCGCAAAGATCTACAACCCGAACGGCCAGAACTACCTGTCCGTTGACCGCGAACTTGTCCTGGCCTACAAGGAATCCATCGCCGGGCAGATCGTGCACGCCGGCATCAACGAGGCCGGCTCCGTGGCGGCATTCACCGCCGCGGGAACGTCCTACGCCACGCATGGCGAGCCGCTGATCCCCGTCTACGTCTTCTACTCGATGTTCGGCTTCCAGCGCACCGGTGACTCCTTCTGGGCCGCTGCCGACCAGATGACCCGAGGGTTCATCATCGGCGCAACCGCCGGCCGCACCACGCTGACCGGCGAGGGCCTGCAGCACGCCGACGGGCACTCGCCCATCCTCGCCGCCACGAACCCGGCCGTCGTCAGCTACGACCCGGCGTACGGTTACGAGATCGGCGTCATCATGCGGGACGGGCTCAACCGGATGTACGGCCCCGGCCCGGCGGACAACGACCCGTCGCGGAACGTCATGTACTACATCACGGTCTACAACGAGCCGATCGTGCAGCCGCCGGCACCGGCGGAGCTCGACGTCGAGGGCATCACCAAGGGCATCTACCTGCTCGCGCCGGCCAAGATAGACGGCCCGCGCACGCAGATTCTCGCCTCCGGTGTATCCGTGCCGTGGGCCCTCGAGGCCCAGCGCGTCCTCGCCGAGGACTGGGGCGTCTCCGCGGACGTCTGGTCGGTGACGTCCTGGTCCGAGTTGCGCCGCGACGCGATGGCCGCCGAGGAAGAGGCCTTCCTCAACCCGGGCCAGCCGGCCCGCGTGCCGTTCGTCACCCAGCAGCTCGCCGGTGCCACCGGACCGATCGTGGCTGTCACGGACTACATGAAGGCCGTGCCGGACCAGATCCGGCAGTTCCTCCCGAACGAGTTCGCCTCGCTCGGCGCGGACGGCTTCGGCTTCTCCGACACCCGCGCCGCGGCCCGCCGCTTCTTCAAGAACGACGTCCACTCGGTAGTGGTCCGTTCCCTGGAGATGCTGGCCCGCCGCGGTGAAGTGGACGCCCAGGCGCCCGCGCAGGCCATCGAGAAGTACAAGCTGCTCAACGTCAACGCCGGCACCACCGGCAACGCGGGCGGCGACTCCTAACCGCGCTTCAGCGCAAGATTGAGCGTTCGACGGCGGCCCCCACCGGAAGGCGGGGGCCGCCGTCGTCGTTTAAGTCGTCGTTCAAGTTGTCGTTTAGGCGGCGCACGACACGCCGTCGGGGCGTCGGCGGCGGCTGTGATCCAGAGCAAGGCGGGTTGTAGCTTTTACACAAATGGAGCTTGGGCCGCGGGCGCCGTATGCTCGATGCATGGCAGAGCCGACCACCACTCCCGCAAAGCGCAAGCCGGCGTCGAAAGCCATGTCCCCGGAGAAGGTCGAGACGCTGAAGAAGCTGCGGGCGAGCGTCGGCCAGCTCTCCACCACCACCTTGCGCCAGCTGGAAAAGTCCTTGCCGTGGTACAGCCGGCTAAACTCCGACGAGCGCTCGGCCCTCGGCATGGTCGCCCAGAACGGCATCGCGGCCTTCGTGACCTGGTACGAGCGTCCCAGCTCGCCGTCGTGGATCCTTTCGGATGTGTTCGGCACCGCGCCGACCGAGCTGACACGCTCGATCAGCCTGCAGAAAGCCCTGCAGCTCATCCGGATCGTGGTGGAGGTGGTCGAGGATCAGGCTCCCGTGATTGCGCCGGAGGCAGACCAGGCCGCCCTGCGCGAGGCGGTGCTGCGGTACTCGCGCGAGGTCGCGTTCGCCGCTGCGGATGTCTACGCCCGCGCCGCGGAGTCCCGAGGTTCCTGGGACACCAGGCTTGAAGCGCTGATTGTTGACGCCATCCTGCGCGGCGAGAACACCGATGCCCTGCGGTCACGGATCGCCGCCCTCGGCTGGAAGGCCCAGGAGCGCTTCACCGTCATGGTGGGCAATTCCCCGTCCGAACCGAGCGCCGGCTACGTCAGCGAGCTGCGCCGGACCGCGGGGCGCTTCGCCGAGGACGCGCTGGTGGGAATCCAGGGTGACCGGCTGATCCTGATCCTCGGCGGCGTCCATGACCGGGAAACCGCCTACCTCAAACTCAGCGAGCTGTTCGCTCCCGGCCCCGTGGTTTACGGCGCGGAAGCCGGCTCCCTGCTGGAGGCCAGCGGTTCCGCGCAGTCGGCCTTCGCGGGGCTGACCGCGGCCAAGGCGTGGCCGTCCGCGCCGCGTCCGGTGGCGGCCGACGACCTCCTGCCGGAGCGGGTGATTTCCGGTGACGATGCCGCCCGGCGCTCCCTCGTGAAGAACATCTACCGTCCGCTGGTGGCGGCTTCCAACGGGCTGGTGGAAACCCTCGGCACCTACCTCGAGCTGGGCCATTCTCTCGAAGCCACCGCGCGGGAACTCTTCGTCCACGCCAACACCGTGCGCTACCGGCTCAAGCGGGTCTGCGACGTGACGGGCTGGGACCCGCTGCTCCCGCGGGAGGCGTTTGTGCTGCAGACAGCCCTCGTGGTGGGCCGCCTGTCCGCCCCGCCCAAGCCCGCCACGGAGCGCCAACCGTCCCGGAGTAACGCCTGACCCGTTGTAGACTTCCTACAAACCGACCCTGCGAGCTTGGTGCAGGAAAACATCATTGATTCCGCAGTAATTTGGAAAGCTGGATACGTGCTTGCAATCGTCTGCCCTGGACAGGGCTCCCAGACCCCTGGTTTCCTTGCCCCCTGGCTGGAACTGCCGCCCGTAGCAGGCCACCTGGCCGCGCTCAGCGAGATAGCAGGCATCGACCTCATCGCGCACGGCACCACCTCGGATGAGGAAACCATCAAGGACACCGCCGTCGCGCAGCCCCTCATCGTCGCTGCCGGGCTGGTTGCCGCCAAGTCCCTGTTCGACGTCGAACTCAGCACCCTGCCGGTCATCGTTGCGGGCCACTCGGTCGGAGAAATCACCGCGTCCGCCCTTGCCGGTGTCCTGACCGAAACCGAAGCCATGACGTTCGTCCGTGAACGCGCCAACAGCATGGCCGCCGCCGCCGCGGCCACGCCCACCGGCATGAGCGCCGTGGTGGGCGGCGACCCCGCGGACGTGCTGGCCGCGATCGAGGCCTGCGGCGCCACGGCCGCGAACGTCAACGGCGCCGGCCAGACCGTCGCCGCCGGCACGCTGGCCCAGCTCAAGGCCCTCGGGGAAAACCCCCCGGCCAAGGCCCGGGTGATTCCGCTGAAGGTGGCCGGCGCCTTCCATACCTCGCACATGGCCCCGGCTGTCAAGGCGCTGCAGGCCCTCCGGCCCTCGCTGCACCCGGACAAGCCCCAGGTTCCCCTCCTGTCCAACTACGACGGCGCGGAAGTCACCGACGGTGATGCCGGCGTCGACAGTCTGATCGCCCAGGTGTCCCGCCCGGTACGCTGGGACCTGTGCATGGAGACGATGCTGCAGCGCGGCGTGACCGGCCTGATTGAACTGGCCCCGGCCGGGACCCTTGCCGGACTCGCCAAGCGCGCCATGCCGGGAGTGAAGACCGTGACCGTCAAGACCCCGGACGACCTGTCCGCCGCCCTGGCCCTATTCGCAGAACTGGAAGGACAGGCATGAGCGCACCCACTTTGAAGCAGGCTCCCCTGCGCGAGAACACGCGCATCCTTGGAGTCGGTGCCTACCGGCCGAGCGTGATTGTCACCAACGAGGACGTCTGCCAGTGGATTGACTCCTCGGATGAGTGGATCCGCCAGCGCACCGGCATCATCACCCGGCACCGCGCCCCCGCCGACGTCGGCGTGATCGACATGGCCGAGGGTGCTGCCCGCGAGGCGCTGGAGAAGGCTGGGATCGACGCGTCCCAGCTCGGCGCCGTCATCGTGTCCACCGTCACGCACCCGTACGCCACCCCCTCCGCCGCCGCCAGCCTCGCCGACCGCCTGGGCGCGACGCCGGCCCCGGCCTTCGACATCTCGGCCGCCTGTGCCGGATACTGCTACGGCATCGCGCAGGCTGACGCCCTCGTCCGCTCCGGCGCCGCCGACTACGTCCTGGTGGTCGGCGCAGAGAAGCTCTCCGACGTCATCGACAACACCGAGCGCACCATCTCCTTCCTGCTGGGCGACGGCGCAGGCGCCGTCGTCATCGGCCCCTCGGATCTCCCCGGCATCGGGCCCTCGGTGTGGGGCTCGGACGGCAGCAAGTGGGATGCCATCGGCATGACGCACTCCATGCTGGACATCCGCGAACTGTCCCTGAGCGGCAAGAGGGGCAGCGCGATCACCGACGAGGAAGCCGCTGCAACGGACGCCGCGCTGTGGCCGACCCTGCGCCAGGACGGCCAGACGGTCTTCCGCTGGGCCGTCTGGGAGATGGCCAAAGTGGCGCAGCAGGCGCTGGATGCTGCCGGCATCACCTCCGATGACCTCGCCGCATTCATTCCGCACCAGGCGAACATGCGCATCATCGACGAGATGGCCAAGAAACTGAAACTTCCCGAGACGGTCACGATCGCCCGGGACATCGCGGAAGCCGGCAACACCTCGGCTGCCTCCATCCCGTTGGCCACCCACCGCCTGCTGCAGGAAAACCCTGAGCTGAGCGGCGGGCTCGCACTGCAGATCGGCTTCGGTGCCGGACTGGTGTTCGGTGCCCAAGTGGTCGTGCTTCCGTAGGCGCCCGCCACCTCCCCCGAAACTGAATACGTTCTTTCACAGCACGGATTCCCACACCAAGCCGAATTCTCGGTTTGAACCATTTCGCCCGAAGCGGCCGGCACTCCCGGCCGTGGAAGGCACCTACAAGAAAAGGAGCCACCAATGGCTAGCAACGAAGAGATCCTGGCCGGCCTGGCTGAAATCGTCAACGAAGAGACCGGCCTGGCCCCCGAGGCTGTCGAAATGGACAAGTCCTTCACCGAGGACCTGGACATCGACTCGATCTCCATGATGACGATCGTCGTCAACGCCGAAGAGAAGTTCGGCGTGCGCATCCCGGACGAAGAGGTCAAGAACCTCAAGACCGTCGGTGACGCCGTCAGCTTCATCGCAAGCGCGCAGGCCTGAGCCTGTCCGTTTTGGCTCCTGCCGGCAACGGCTGAGATCCACGGCCGGTCCGGGGCGCTGCAGCAGCACCCCGGGCCGGACCACTTTGCAGCACCTCTTGCAGCACCCGTCTGCAGAGCCACACCGTATTTCCTCGCAGGCCGCGGCAGACCGTTCCGGTTCCCGACCCGGCAGGCGCACCGACAGAGAGTGATCCCATGGCACGCAAAGTAGTCATTACCGGTCTGGGTGCCACCACGCCCATTGGCGGCGATGTCCCCACGATGTGGAAGAACGCGCTGAAGGGCGTCTCCGGCGCGCACACGCTCGAGGACGACTGGGTGGCCAAGTTTGAATTGCCCGTGCACTTTGCCGCACGCGCCACGAACCCCGCAACCGAGGTCCTCAGCCGGGTCGAGGCCAAGCGCATGGACCCGTCCACGCAGTTCGCCGTGGTGGCCTCCCGCGAGGCCTGGGCCGACTCCGGCATCACCGAGTTCGACCACGACCGCCTCGCCGTTGCCTTCGCCACCGGCATCGGCGGCGTCTGGACCCTCCTGGATGCGTGGGACACCCTGCGCGAAAAGGGCCCGCGCCGGGTCCTGCCGATGACCGTGCCGATGCTGATGCCCAACGGCCCCGCGGCAGCGGTCAGCCTGGACCTCGGCGCCCGCGCCGGTGCCCACACCCCGGTTTCCGCCTGCGCGTCCGGCACCGAAGCCGTACACATGGGCCTGGACCTGATCCGGTCCGGGAAGGCGGACGTCGTCGTCTGCGGCGGCGCTGAAGCCGCCATCCACCCGATGCCGATCGCCGCGTTCGCCTCGATGCAGGCGCTTTCCCGACGGAACGACGAGCCCGAGCGCGCCTCGCGTCCCTACGACCGCGACCGGGACGGCTTCGTGATGGGTGAAGGCGCCGGCGCGCTGGTGCTGGAAGCCGAGGAACACGCCCTGGCCCGTGGCGCTCGTATCTACGCCGAGCTTGCCGGCACCTCGGTCACCGCCGACGCGTACCACATCACCGCCCCGGATCCCCAGGGCCTGGGCGCCACGCGTGCCCTTAAGGCTGCGATGTTCGACGGCCGCATCCAGGCCGAGGAGGTGGTGCACGTCAACGCGCACGCCACCTCCACCCCGGTGGGCGACAAGCCCGAGTACACGGCCCTGAAGACGGCACTGGGCAGCCAGGTGGAAAACGTGGCGGTCTCCGCCACGAAGTCCCAGATGGGACACCTGCTGGGCGCCTCAGGTGCGGTTGAGGCCGTGCTGACGGTCCTGGCCGTCTACGAGCGCAAGGCACCGGTGACCATCAACCTCGAGAACCAGGATCCGGAGATCCCGTTCGACGTCGTCACCTCAGCCCGTGACCTGCCCTCCGGCAACATCGTGGCGCTGAGCAACTCCTTCGGCTTCGGCGGCCACAACGCCGTCATCGCGGTGCGGAGCGTCTAATTCAGGGTGCCCGGCTGCCCGCAGCTGCGCCGAGTTGGCAGTTGACGGCAATGTTCTCCGCGAACATTGCCGTCAACTGCATTCTCGATGCTGGTGGGACTCGCTTGTAACGCCAGATGGCGGCAATGTTCTTCATGAACATTGCCGCCATCTGTCATTTGGCGTAGCTATGGAGTGTTTGGCGACGTGTCCGCCGGAGGAGTCTAGCCGACCTGGTGGAGCCAGCGCACGGGGGCGCCTTCGGCTGCGTGCCGGAACGGCTCGAGTTCCTCGTCCCAGGCCTCGCCGAGGGCCAGGGAAAGCTCGTGGTAGACCGCGGAGGGGTCGCCGGCGCCTGCTTCGTAGGCGTAGCGGATGCGGTCCTCGGAGACCATGATGTTGCCGTGCACGTCGGTGACGGCATGGAAGATGCCGAGCTCGGGCGTGTGAGACCAGCGTCCGCCATCAACACCCTGGCTGGGTTCTTCGGTGACTTCGTAGCGCAAATGCGCCCAGCCCCGCAGAGCGGACGCCAATTGTGCCCCCGTGCCGGGTGTTCCGGTCCACGAGAGCTCGGCCCGGAACATTCCGGGCGCGGCTGGCTGAGCGGTCCACTCAAGGTCGGTCCGCTTGTCCACGACCGATCCTATGGCCCACTCAACGTGGGGGCACAGTGCGGTCGGGGCCGAGTGAACAAACAACACACCGCGGGTCAGTGCAACAGACATTCCATCCTCCATAGCTGTAGGTACGTCTTCCCCAACGACCTCTGCCTGGATGTCTGCCTGTTGCGCGGTCCGTAATTGTGCCGGTGATCCTGCCAGACTATTAAGTTGCTGACCGGCTTCTCGGTGGAGGCGTGAGGCTGGAGAGCTTCAAGCTACAGTTGAGAGTTGCCGGGCGTGGTTCCCATTGTGCCGTACCCCACCTAATTACGCCAGTGAGATTCGGCGAGTCTTTTCGCGGCGCGCCGGGCGGTGTCGATTGGCGTCACAATTACCGCGCGGCCGACGGCCGGCCGCTTGTGCACCGGGCGTCAGGCCCTCGGGTGCGCCTGCAGATAACTCTTCCGGAGCCGGTCGACGGAGACGTGGGTGTAGATCTGCGTGGTTGCGAGGCTGCTATGGCCCAGGATCTCCTGCACCGCGCGGAGGTCTGCGCCGCCGTCGAGCAGGTGCGTGGCTGCCGAGTGGCGCAGGGCGTGCGGTCCGGTTGCGGAGGTGTCCCCCAAGCCCTCGAGGAGGCCCCGCACGACGCTGCGGACCTGGCGCTGGTCCACCCGGTTGCCGCGGGCACCGAGAAACAGGGCGGGTCCGGACGTTCCGGTGGCGAGGGCGGGCCGGCCACGGCGCAGCCAGTCGTCCAACGCCAGTGCCGCCGGCAGGCCGTAGGGCACGGTACGTTCTTTGTTGCCCTTGCCGAGCACACGCAGGGTCCGCCGGTCCGGGTCCAGGTCATCGACGTCCAGGCCGGCCAGCTCACCGACCCGTACACCGGTGGCGTACAGCAGCTCAACCATGGCCCGGTTCCGCAACGGCAGCGGACCGCCCTCGACGGCCGCGGATTCCGCCCCCTCCACCAGCCGGAGCACTTGTCCCTGATGGAGCACGCCGGGCAGCGACTTCTCCCGTCTGGGCGCCTTCAACCGGAGCGCCGGGTCGGAGTCGATCAGGTCCTCACGGAGTGCCCAGGCAGTGAAGGCCCGGGCGGTGGCGGAGCGCCGGCCCAGGGTGGCACGGGACATGCCTGCTTCGCTCTGGGCGCCGAGCCAGCGCCGCAGGGTGCCAAGCTCCAACCCGGGAAGATCCGCCACGCCCTCCGAAGCCGCGAAGCCCAGGAGGCTTTCAACGTCGGAGACGTAGGCCCGCACGGTATGGACGGAACGGCCCCGTTCCGCTTCCAGATAGCGGGCGAAGCCCTCGGCGGCGGTGGCCAGCGGGGCCGGGAGTTCCTGAGATGGCACACCTCTACTGTCGCAGGATTCGCCGTCCGATCAAGGAGGCCACCGGCGAGCCGTGGCGTGGCATGGCTCCCGGCATCAGGGCGTCTACCGCCGAGCATCCTCTCACCCACCCTTTCCCGACCGTTTCCAGCCGCCCCGGTACGACTCCGCCAGCCCCAGCAGTCCGAGCCTGCCGAGCCCGGCACGGACCGAGTCTGCACTCAGTCCCGCCACTGTCGCAAGCTTCTCAACCGTGCTGGTGGCCCGCAGCGGAAGGGCATCCAGCAGAATCAGGTCCTCCAACGTCAGCCCGTCCTGGACTTCCGCCCTGCCCGTCTTGGGCGCCGGGAGCGATTCCCCGCTTGGAGACGCAAGTTCGGCGACCTCACCTGCGTCGGTGACGCAGACTGCACCGCCTTCCCGGAGCAGCCGGTGGCATCCCGCTGAGTTGGCGCTGTGCACGGATCCGGGCACAGCACCGACGGCGCGGCCGAGGGTTTCAGCGTGGTGGGCCGTGTTGAGGGCACCGGATCTCCAGCGGGCTTCAACCACTACCGTGACGGATGCCAGCGCCGCGATGAGTCGGTTTCTCTGCAGGAACCTGTAACGGGTGGGCGCCGACCCGGGCGGGACCTCGGCGAGAACTGCTCCTTGGTTTGCCACGGCCCGCAGAAGGTCCTCGTTTCCGGAAGGATAGAAACGGTCCACTCCCCCGGCCATCACGGCGATCGTGGGAACGCCCCCGCCGCTTCCGGCCAAGGCCGCCCGATGGGCGTGGGCATCGATGCCGTAGGCCCCTCCGGAGATGATCGTAAACCCTCGCTGCGCGAGCGAGTACGCGAGGTCTCCCGTGACGGATGATCCATAGGAGGTGCTGTCCCTTGAACCCACCAGGGCGATGGCACTGGACGCCGGCGGCAGTGGCTGCTCGACGCCGCGCCACCAGAGGCAGATCGGTTCCTGGAGGCCGAGGTCCGCGAGCTGCCGGGGCCAAAGTTCGTCAGAGGGAATGAGCATGCGCCCGCCCAGCCGTTGCATCGTAGCCAGGTCCCGGTCCGGCGCGAGGTCGGGAATCCGGGGAACCCAACGCATCCGAACGGTGGCCAGCCCGTTCCAGCCGCCGGACTCGCTGTCCGCCAGCACGCGGGATATCTCCTCCTCTATCTCCGGGCCGGCGGCAAGCTCGCCTATTGCGATTCGCAGCGCGTCCTCCGCCCCCGCCACCTGCACGAGCGCCAGTCCGGCGGCGTCCTGCGGCTCGAACAGCCGGGACAACGCAGCCCTGGCTCTCCTTTCGGCCTCCATTTATGGTGTCCTTTCCAAAAGCTGATCGTTCCGCAGGTGTGAGCGGCGGCTTGGGCGGGCGACGTCCTGCATCTGCGGCGTCATGTACGTGCGGCGCCTGGGGCAAAGAGGACGTCTTCGCTGCTCCCGGTGCCGCTAGGCGGGAGCGGTTGCCTGCCGAAGGCTGAGTGCCTGGCCGATGTCGTCGGCGTCGGGAAGGTCCCGCCCGGCCAGGTCAGCAAGTGTCCATGCCAGACGGAGGACGCGGTCGTAGCCGCGGGCCGTCAGGACGCCGCGCTCCAAGGCGCGGTCCAGGATGCGTGTGGTTGGTGGCCCCAACCGTAGGGTTCCCCTCAGCAATCTGCCGGGGACCTGGGCGTTGGTCTCAAATCCGAATGGGACCAGCCTCCCCAGCTGGCGCTTTCTTGCGGCCGCGACCCGCTGGGCGACTGTTGCGGAGTCCTCCTCTGAACCCGGCTGGCCGAAGTCGGCCAGCGATACCCGCTCCACTTCGAGCTGGATGTCCACGCGGTCCAGCAGCGGACCCGACAGGCGCGACAGATAGCGCCGGCGCACCGTTGGAGTGCAGGTGCAGTCCAGCCCTTTCCCCGAAGCTTTGCCGCAGGGACAAGGGTTGGCCGCGAGCACCAGCTGGAAACGGGCAGGATATGCCGCCGTGCCTGCGGACCGGTGGATCACCAGCTCACCGCTTTCCAGCGGCTGCCGGAGCGCATCAAGCACCCGGCGCTCATACTCAGGGGCTTCATCGAGAAACAGCACGCCGCGGTGGGCGCGGGACGCCGCTCCGGGCCGGGGCAGCCCGGACCCGCCGCCGATGATCGCGGCCGATGTTGCCGTGTGGTGCGGATTCTCGTACGGCGGCCGCCGCAGCAGCTGCACGGATGCGGAGGTAAGCGCGCAGAGGGAATGGATGGCGGTTACTTCCATCGCTTCGGTGTCGCCAAGGTCCGGCAGGAGTCCCGGGAGCCGCTCGGCCAGCATTGTTTTGCCCGCGCCAGGCGGCCCCGTCAGGAGGAGGTGATGCGCCCCGGCCGCGGCAACCTCCAGGGCCTTGCGGGCCTCTGTTTGGCCGGACACGTCCCGCATGTCCGGCGGCACAGCGGAGATTGTCCCGGTGCCGGCTTCCACGTCATCGTCCTCAGGCCCGGGTTCGAAGCCGAGGGCCAGATCCTGCGGGTCGGCGCCGAAGTCGAACGCCAGGCGGGCGAGGGTCGAGTATCCCCGCACCCGGGCGCCGGGGACCAGTTCGGCCTCCGCGGCGTTGGACCTTGCCACGACAATGTCCGGGTATCCGGCCCGCACGGCGGCCATGACCGCCGGCAGTACTCCCCGAACGGGCCGCAGCCTTCCATCGAGGCCCAGTTCGGCAATGAAGACCGTACGCCCCGTTGAGCGGACATCATTGGAAGCCAACAACGCGGCCATGGCGATGGCCAGGTCAAAGCCTGAACCACGCTTGGGCAGCGATGCCGGGATCAGGTTGGCCGTGATTTTCCGTCGGCTCAGCGGAATACCGGAGTTCTGGGCCGCCGAGCGGATCCGTTCCTTAGCCTCGTTCAGCGAGGCGTCGGGCAACCCTAGAATGATGAACGCCGGCAGGGTCTGGCCGATGTCGGCCTCGACTTCCACGATGTACCCGTTGAGTCCGACGAGGGCCACCGAATAGGACCGGCCCAACGCCACCTACCCCACCCCCTTGAGGTGTTCCACGTCCGGGTTGCCGATGCCATTGTCGACCACGGCAACCACATCGACCCGGCGCAACGGCATCCGCAGCTCATGGTCCCGGCACCAGGCCGAGCCGAGCCGGTGCAGGCGGGCGAGCTTATCCACCCCAACGGCCTCGAAGGGATGCCCGTAGGCGAGCGACCGTCGGGTTTTGACCTCAGCGATCACCAGCGCATCGCCGTCCAGTGCCACGATGTCGATCTCGCCCTCGCGACACCGCCAGTTGCGGTCCACGATCAGCATGCCCTGGGCTTCAAGGTACTCGGCCGCGAGTTCCTCGCCGCGCCGGCCCAACAGGTCCTTTGCTCTCATGGAACCAGCGTGCGGCAGGAGAAGGCCCACGCCACAGGGGCGCGTTGGCCTATGTGGGTAACTTCAGTTACGGGAGTGGCTAAGGGCGGAAATCAGTTTCCGAGGTCGTCGACCTTCGGCAGGGCCAGTTCCTCACTGCGCGGGAGCTCCTCGACGTTGACGTCCTTGAAGGTGATGACGCGGACACTCTTGACGAAACGGGCGGAGCGGTAGACGTCCCACACCCAGGCGTCCTGCAGGGTCAAGTCGAAGTAGACCTCCCCGTCTGCGCTGCGGGCCTGCAGGTCCACGTGGTTGGCTAGATAGAAACGCCGCTCGGTCTCGACCACATAGCTGAACAACCCGACGACGTCGCGGTATTCGCGGTAGAGCTGGAGCTCCATGTCGGTCTCATAGTTTTCAAGGTCCTCGGCACTCATGGTTCCATCTTGCACCATCCGGCACCCGGCTCGCGCCACGGCGCCCTGCCCGCCCAAATGCTAGCGCCCTGCCCGCCCAAATGCTTGCGGCCGGCCCGCCCGACGGCTAGAGGAGCTGCCAGCTCACCCGGTGGTACGGCGTGGGCCCGGCAGCCCGTAGCGCGTCCTTGTGCGCTGCGGTGCCGTAGCCCTTATTCTCATCCCAACCAAAGGCAGGGTACTCCGTGTGCAGCTGGCGCATCTGGTCATCACGCTCAACCTTGGCAAGTATGCTCGCCGCCGCCACGCTGAGGCACTGCATGTCGGCTTTGACGAGGGTGTGCACCGGCGCGTCGCAACCGGCCTCCGCAGGACCGTCGTCGAACAGCGAGGGTTGGGACGCCGGGGAGAGCCAGTTGTGGCTGCCGTCCAGCAGCACGACGTCGGGCGTCACGCCGGAGGCCAGAACCGCAAGCCAGGCGCGGGTCCCGGCGAGCCGCAGGGCACCGATGATCCCGAGGGCGTCGATCTCCCCCGCCGAGGCATGCCCGACGGCGGAGGCAACGCTCCAGGTCCGGACCAGCGGAACGAGACGTTCCCGGTCCGCCACCTTGAGGAGCTTGCTATCGCGGACATCCGCCAGGAGCTTCGGCTTCCACAGGTCCACGACGGCGATGCCCACGCTGACCGGCCCCGCCAGGGCACCGCGGCCCACCTCATCGATGCCGGCGAGGAGCCGGGCACCGGAGCCGCGGAACCGGCGTTCGTAGTCGAGGGTTGGTGCTTCAGACATAAACAGTCACTACCTGCAGACGCTATTTGCCAGAGGGCACGGGAACGTTGCGAAAGACGTCCGGATAGTTGTCCAGGGACGTGATGCGGTTCAGCGGCCAGGCGATGACGGCCGCTTTGCCCTCGATGTCCGCCTCGTCGACGAAGCCGCCGTTGGTGTCCAGGTGGGCGCGCGAGTCCGCGGAGTGGTTCCGGTTGTCCCCCATGACCCAGACCTTCCCGGCGGGAACGACGACGTCGAACTCCCGCACCATCGGCGTCTCGGCGGCGTTGACGTACTTCTCCGCCAGCGGTGCCCCATTGACCGTCAGTTCGCCGTCGGCGTCGCAGCAGACGACATGGTCGCCGGGCAGCCCGATGACCCGCTTGACCAAGTGCTGTTCGGAGTTGTCCGGCAGCAGGCCGACGAACGTCAGTCCGTCCTGCACCCAAGTGAAGGGCCCGTTCGGCTTTTCCTCGGCCGGGGCGAGCCAGCCCTTGGTGTCCTTGAAGACGACGACGTCGCCGCGCTGGAGTGCAATCGGCTCCGGCACGAGGAGGTTCACGAAGATGCGGTCGTTCACGTCGAGCGTGTTGACCATGGATTCCGACGGGATGTAGAACGCCCGGAACAGGAAAGTCTTGATCAGGAAGGACAGCACGATGGCCACAACCACCACGGTGGCCACTTCCTTGAGCCAGAGGAAGAGAGGACTGTGGCCTTCCTTCGCCTGCGCCCTCTTGGCCCGCTTGGACTCGGGACCGGCATGGGCGGGCCCGGACTCGGTCCGGTGCCCGGCGGACGCGGGAGCAGAAGCAGCCGCGCCCGGCCCCTCCGCGCGCTCGGCCCCGTGAATTTCGCGCTCGGTTCCGTGAACCTCCGGCAGGGCCGACTCCGGGCGCTCCGCCGGCTCCGTCCCGTGGATTTCGGGCTCGGTCCCGTGAACGTCCGGCGGGGCCGCGTTGACGTGCGGAAGCGCGGCCGTCACGTGCTGCGGCGCCGTCCCGGCGTCAGGCGCACGGTGGTATTCCGCACTCATGGGCTGCCCCGTGGTCGGAATCGCTGAGGAGGTCACGCGGGGCTGGTCCTGCCCCCGCGGCTCGGGAATCCGGGGTCCGGTTTCCGGCATCTACTGTCCGTTCGTCGTGGTGTCGGCGGCCGCAGCGGACCGTCGTACTGCTGTAAATCTATCAAGCGGCCAGATGATCTGTACCGGCCGGCCGACCACCCGCTCCAGGGGTACCATCCCTCCGCCTGGAGCGCCCAGCAGGCTCCGCGAATCGGCGGACATGGAGCGGTGGTCTCCCATTAGCCACAGCCGTCCGGCCGGGACGGTCACGCTGAAGTTTTGCTCGCTGGGGGCGTCGCCGGCATACACGTATGGTTCCGCAACAGGCTGGCCGTTGACTGTGAGCCGGCCCGAGTCGTCACAGCACACCACGTGGTCGCCGGGGAGCCCGATAACCCGCTTGACGTAGGTGCTGTCACTGCCGGTGAGGCCCAGCCAGCGCCCGGCCTCCGCAAGAACGTCGAGGGCAGGGCCGTTGCCGCTGTTGAGCGGGGCGAACGAGCCGCGGCCGTCGAAGACAACGACGTCGCCGCGCTGGATCGGCTCGGCCTGCAGCGCCGTCCGGGAGACCAGGATCCGGTCGCCCTCGCGGAACAGCGGCTCCATTGACGCGGACGGAATGAAGTACACGTCGAGCCAGAGCGAGCGGACCACCCCGCTGATCACGACGGCCAGGGCCAGCGCCAGCAACGCAAAACGCCAGCCTAGTTTCCTGGGCTGGCGTTTTGTGTGGTCCATGATCCGTATCCTGTGGCGCTGTTGCGGATGCTCCGGCGCCGGACTGGCTGACGTACCGGGTACGGTCCTCGGACCCGCGGTGGAAGCCTGGCAGGCTTACTTTGCGGTCTGGAAGTCGCGCTTTTCCTTGATCTTCGCGGCCTTGCCACGGAGGTTGCGCATGTAGTACAGCTTGGCGCGGCGCACGTCACCCTTGGATACGAGCTCGATCTTGTCGATGATCGGGGAGTGCACCGGGAAGGTACGCTCAACGCCGACGCCGAAGGAGACCTTGCGGACGGTGAAGGTTTCGCGGAGGCCATCGCCCTGGCGGCCCAGGACGAAGCCCTGGAATACCTGGATACGGGAGTTCTTGCCTTCGATGATGTTGACGTGAACCTTGAGGGTGTCACCCGCGCGGAACGTCGGAACATCGGTGCGCAGCGAGGCTGCGTCTACGGAATCGAGGATATGCATTGATCCACTCCTGGTGAACGCCACAGGTCATTCACGTTGGGTCACGGCGGCCAAGCCCGGGTGCGGATTGGCGGCCCGGGAATTCCCGCCGAAAGCGTGTGATCCGGCGCCGTCAGGACTTGACGGGACCGGGGTGCCAGGCTGTTGGTAGCGCTCCCCCTGTGGCAGGTTCGAACCCAGCAGGCACAAGGACTAATTTTGCCACATCCGGGCCCGTCCAGCCAATTCCTACAGGGTGGCGGCTAGTTCTGCCCGCCGCCGGCGTCCGGGCGGCGGTGAAGGCGCCCGTCGACGACGTCGTACCCGAGGTCCGCGAAAGCCGCACGGTCCGCACGGGGCAACGCACCGGCGTCGAACCCGGCCAGCAGGTCAGGGCGCCGCTCCGCGGTGCGCCGGTACTGCTCGTGCCGGCGCCACTGCGCGATCTTGCCGTGGTTGCCGCTCAGCAGCACCGCCGGAACGTCGCGGTCCCGCCAGCTCGAGGGCTTGGTGTACACGGGGTACTCCAGCAGCCCGTCCGAGTGGGATTCCTCCACGAGGGAATCGGGGTTGCCGACGACGCCGGGCAGCAGCCGGCCGATGGCCTCCACCATCGCCAGGACCGCCACCTCGCCCCCGTTGAGCACGTAGTCCCCCAGGCTCATGGGGCGCACGGTGAAGTGCTCGGCGGCCCATTCCATCACGCGCTCGTCGATGCCCTCGTAGCGTCCGCAGGCGAACACCAGCTGCTCTTCCTCCGCCAGCTCGTGGGCCGTGGCCTGGGTGAAGCGCTCCCCGGCCGGGGACGGAACGATAAGGACCGGCTTGGCCGCGGAAGTGCCCGGCCTGTCCGCGGCTACGGCGGCCAGTGCCTGCGCCCAGGGTTCCGGCTTCATGACCATGCCCGCGCCGCCACCGTAAGGTGTGTCATCGACAGTCCGGTGCCGGTCCGTGGTGAAGGTCCGCAGGTCGTGGACGTTCAGCTGCAGCAGGCCATCCTGGCGCGCCTTCCCGATCAGCGAGAGCTCCAGCGGTGCGAGGTACTCCGGGAAGATGCTGACGACGTCGATTCTCATTTAGGCGTTGTCTCCGGGAGCGGCTTTGCCGCCGTCGGGCCGTGTTTCCTCGTCGGCATTGATCTCGAAGAGTCCCGCCGGCGGGGTGACAAGGATGAAACCCTCGCCCACGTTGACCTCAGGGACGATCTGCTCCACGAACGGGACGAGGATTTCCTTGCCCTCGTTCGAGGTGACCACGATCAGGTCCTGGACCGGGAGCGTGTGCAGTGCGGAGACCTTGCCGACGACGTTCCCGCCGACGCGGACGTCCAGGCCGACGAGCTCGTGCTCGTACCAGCCCTCGTCATCGTCGTCGTCCTCGAGTTCCTCAGTCTCGATGAACAGCTTGGCCCCGCGGAGGGTCTCCGCGTCGTTGCGGGTCTCGACCTCCTCGAAGGCAAGCAGCAATATGTCCTTGTTCCAGCGGGCACTCTCCACGGTCAGCGGACCTGCAGATGCAGGCTCCACCACGAACTGGGTGCCGGGAACGAAGCGGTCCTCCGGCGCGTCGGTCAGGACCTGCACGGTCACCTCGCCGCGGATGCCGTGGGGTTTACCGATTCGTGCCACCTGAAGCTGCATCTGTTCCTCTGTTCCGGGTTTTGCGTTGCTGGAAAAAGTTGGAGGGAAAAAAGTCCGGCCCCTCCACCATTATCTGGTGAAGGGGCCGGACCGAAAAACAAGTACTGCTGGAAGCGTTACCGGCGGCGGTCGGTGTCGACGACGTCGACCCTCACGGCCTCGCCATCCGCCAGCGCCCCGATCACAGTGCGCAAAGCGCGCGCCGTGCGGCCCTGGCGGCCGATCACCCGTCCGAGGTCGTCCTGATGAACACGCACTTCGAGGGTGTCCCCGCGGCGGTTGTTCTTCGCACTGACCTTGACATCCTCAGGACTGTCAACGATCCCGCGGACGAGGTGTTCGAGCGCTTCGGCCAGCAAGTTACTCGGCCTCGGTGGTCTCTGCTGCGTCGGCGGGGGCCTCGGCTGCTTCGTCCTTCTTGGCCTTCTTGGTGATGGCTTCCGGGATGATCACGGAACCCTTTTCCGGGGCAACGAAGGCAACCTTGGGAGCCTTGGTCTTCAAGGTGCCCTCCTGGCCGGGGAGACCCTTGAACTTCTGCCAGTCACCGGTGATCTTGAGGATCGCGGCAACCTGCTCGGACGGCTGTGCGCCGACGCCGAGCCAGTACTGGGCACGGTCCGTGTCGACCTCGATGTACGAGGGCTCTTCGGTCGGGTGGTACTTGCCGATCTCTTCGATGGCACGGCCATCACGCTTGGAGCGTGCGTCCATGACGACGATGCGGTAGTACGGTGCGCGCATCTTACCGAAGCGCTTAAGGCGAATCTTTACGGCCACTTTTGTGGTCACTCCTGTTTCTGAAACGGGGTCGAGCCCGGCGTTCTGCACCCGTGGGGCGGGCCGTACTAGGGGGTTCTAAAAGGACAAGATCAGGACGTGGAGAGAGGGGCCACGCAGATCGAGTACCTGTCCATTGTGCCAGATCACCGGCGGGATTTCGACTTGACACCCGCGGCGGGCTCTTTCGGCGGATTTCTCCTAGGCCTCAGGAGGTCCAGACGTACAACCCGGCCTTCGTGGTGGGGTCCACGCCGGCGGCCAGCTCGGCGAGCTGCCGGACGTAGCGCCCGGCCTGCTCGGCACCGAAGGGCATGTCCTCCTCGGCTGCCCAGCTCTCGGAGACCTCTGCCAGGATGTCGCCTTCCCCTTCGGTCTCGTAGCTCAGCAGCTCCGCCAGGGCCCGGACCATGGCGGCCGGAACACCCAGCAGCGAGTCACTGGACACATCCACCATCGCGAGCTCATAGTCGGCGCCCGCTGCGTGCACCGCGGCGCCGGCCAGATCGCCGAGCCGCTCGATCTCGAAGTCGCTGATGTCTGGGATCCGGACGGCGCCGGGTGCGGCTTGGCGGCCGCTTTCGAGGTCGGCTGCGCGCTTGAGGGCTTCATCGTGGGTGGCGGCAAAGACTTCGGTGAATCCCATCGAACTCGTCCTTAGGTGTCTGGCGGCGCAGGGCCGCGGCTTTCAGCGTCGCTTTAGCCTAGCCGCTCCAGCCCGGCCGGCGCTCCGACGGGGCGTGCGCTCCCTTGGACGCGCTTTGCCCGCAGGACATGCCCTCCCTTGGCCGCGACCAAGGGGCATGCCCTCCCTGACCACGCCTCACCCGCTGGACATGCTCTCCGTTGACCGCCGCCAATGGACATACAGCCACTATGTCCATTCCGGGCCGCGACCATTGGACATGCCCCGTGGTCCCACCGGGAACGTTGAGCATGTCCAATCCATGCCTCGCCGACCGGACATGCTCTTCCTTGGCTGCGACCGATGGGCATGCCCTCTCTGACTACGCTTCACCGGTGGTCATGCCCTCCGCTGGCCGCAGCCAATGGACATACAGCCACTATGTCCATTCCACGCCTCAACCATTGGACATGCCCCGTGGTCCCAGCCGGGAACGTTGAGCATGTCCAATCCAGGCCACGACCGTTGAGCATGTCCATTGGCGGACTACCAGGGCTGGACATGCTCCCTGCCGTCCGGCGACGAGCGTTGGTTCAAGCTCAGCGCACAGCCACGCGGATCCGGTTGCGCCACGGGTCCTCGAAGCGCAGTTCGGCGCCGGTGTGGTGGGACTGGACGCCGGCGGTCTGGAGGCGGTCCGCGAGCGCTCCGACGTCGTCGCCGGAGGGTACTTCGATCAGCACCTCACCGAGTCCTAGCGTGTCCCTGCGGGGGCCGGCACCGCGGCTGTTCCATACGTTCATGGCCATGTGGTGGTGGTAGCCGCCTGCGGACACAAAGAGCGCCTGGCCGTGCCAGCCTGCGGTCTTTTCAAAGCCGAGCGTCCCCACGTAGAACTCCTGCGCCGAGTGCACGTCCCCCACCTGCAGGTGGACGTGCCCGACGCCGGCCTCCGCCTCGCGCTGCCCGGTCACGGATTCCTCGGTGAGGAATGTCTCGAGGTACCGCTGCGGCGGAAGGGCCAGGCTGTCCATCACCACGTTCTTCCCCTCCCACGACCAGGCCTCGCGGGGACGGTCCCAGTACAGCTCGATGCCGTTGCCCTCAGGGTCGCTGAAATAGAAGGCCTCGCTGACGAGGTGGTCGGCGCTTCCGGTGAAGGACTGCGGCTCATACTGGGCGGCAGTGGCGACGGTGGCGGCGAGGGACGGCTGGTCCTCGAACAGCAGGGCGGTGTGGAAGAGGCCGGCTTCACCGCGGGAAGGGATGGCGAGGCCAGGCGCCGGGGCGAGGTGGACCAGCGGTTTGTGCCGGCGGCCCAGGTAGAGCCCGCCGTCCTGCTCGGCCACGATCTCGAGGCCGAGGGCGCGCTGGTAGTAGTCCGTCATGACCTTCATGTCGCCGACCTTGAGCATCACGGTGCCCATGGTGAGGTCGGCGGGAAGAAGGTCCTGGGTGCTGGCTTCTGCTGTCATGTGATCGCTCCGGGTGCTTCAGGGGCCATCGACCGTCGATGACCTTACCTAGAGATAAATTACTTGAAGCTTCAATTTATTCCTAATGGCCGTGCTGCTTCCCTTGAATGTGTTTGCCCCGCAGTACGATCTGGCTGGGCCGGCGCAGCGTACCCAGATCCTTCCGCGGGTCCTCTGCGCAGACCAGCAGGTCCGCACTCGCGCCCTCGCTGATCGCCTCCGCGCCCAGCCAGGCCCGTGCAGCCCAGGACGCGGCGTCGAGGGCGGCCGCAGCCGGAAGTCCGGCCGAGTGCAGCGCCAGGACTTCATCGACAATCCGCCCGTGCTTGATGACGCTGCCTGCATCCGTTCCGGCGTAGATCCGTACTCCCGCCTCGTATGCCTCCTGAATCCGCTCGCCCCGGCGCTCCCAGAGCAAACGCATGTGGGCGGCGTAGCGGGGGAATTTGGCCTCGGCCTGCGCCGCGATCTGCGGGAAGGTTGCGATGTTGATCAGCGTGGGCACGACCGGCACGCTTTGCTCCACGAAGCGCGGCAGGTGCCGCGGGAGCAGGCCGGTCGCATGCTCGATGCAGTCGATGCCGGCGTCGAGCATGTCGTCCAGCGTGTCCTCCGCAAAGCAGTGCGCCGTGACCCTTGCGCCCTCGTCATGGGCCGCCTGCACAGCGTCCCTGAGCGCCCGGGCCGGAAAGCTGGGGGCGAGGTCTCCGGCGTCGCGGTCGATCCAGTCCCCCACCAGCTTGACCCACCCGTCGCCGGCCCGGGCCTGCTTGCGAACGGCTTCCACCAGATCCTCCGGCTCCACTTCGACGGCGAACCCGCGGAGGTAGCGCCGGGTTCTCGCGATGTGCCGGCCGGAGCGGATGATGCGCGGCAGGTCTTCCCGGCGCTGCAGCCAGCGGGTATCGTGCACGGCGCCGGCGTCCCTCACGAGCAGGGTGCCGGCGTCGCGGTCGGTGAGTGCCTGCGCCTCGGCCACCGCGTCCGGAACGTCTCCGCCAGGGCCGAGGCCGATGTGGCAGTGCGCGTCAACCAGTCCTGGGATGACCCATCCGTCCAGCACGCGGTCCGCCGCGGCGGCGGGACGGTGGGACGTCAGGATCCCGCCGACGGACCAGAGCCCGCGGCGTTCCCGGTCCGGTCCGGTGAGGACGGGACCGCTGAACTCGATGATGCTGCTCATGCATCCAGCCTAATCCGCCGGACGTTCCGGCCGCCCGGCGCAAGGCTTTGCTGCCCCTGACAGCGCCTGCCCGCCACGCTGTGGTAGCTTCGTCTACGACCACACGGGTGCCCCTGCAGGGGCTGAGATCGGGCTGAAGCAGCCTGCGACCGTTGAACCTGTCCGGGTAATGCCGGCGAAGGAAGTGAGTATTCCGTGAATACGCCATTGACACAGCACAGCCCTGTCCAAAACCAGCCGGTCCAAAACCAGCCTGTCCGGGATGAGGCCGTGGGCACCACCCAGTCACTGAAGGCCCACTCGCTGGCCTTCGCCACCGACCCAGAACACGGCATCCGCGTTCCGGTGACCGAGATCGCCCTGGCGGACTCCCCCGGAGGAGCCCGCAATGACCCGTTCCGGGTCTACCGCACCGCGGGCCCTGGAAGCGATCCGGTCCGGGGTTTGGAGCCCCTCCGTACGCCATGGATCGAAGCCCGGGCGGACACCGAACCCTATGCCGGCCGGCAGCGGGACCTGCTCGACGACGGAAAATCCGCCGTGCGCCGGGGTGCCGCTTCCGCCGAGTGGCGGGGGCTTCGCCCGGTGCCGCGCCGCGCGCTCCAGGGCCGGACGGTGACGCAGATGCGCTACGCCCGGGACGGGATCATCACCCCGGAGATGCGGTTCGTGGCGCTGCGGGAGAATTGTGACGTCGAGCTGGTCCGCAGCGAGGTGGCCGCGGGCCGCGCCATCATCCCCAGCAACGTCAACCATCCCGAATCCGAGCCGATGATCATCGGGAAGGCCTTCCTGGTGAAGATCAACGCCAACATCGGCAATTCGGCGGTGACCAGTTCGATCGCCGAAGAAGTCGACAAACTCCAGTGGGCGACGCAATGGGGCGCGGACACCGTCATGGACCTCTCCACCGGGGACGACATCCACACCACCAGGGAGTGGATCATCCGCAACTCCCCCGTCCCCATCGGAACCGTCCCGATTTACCAGGCCCTGGAGAAGGTCAACGGTCAAGCGAACGAACTCACGTGGGAGATTTTCCGCGACACTGTGATCGAACAGTGCGAGCAGGGCGTGGACTACATGACCATTCACGCCGGGGTGCTGCTGCGCTATGTGCCTCTGACCGCCAACCGGGTCACCGGAATAGTGTCGCGCGGCGGTTCCATCATGGCGGGCTGGTGCCTGGCGCACCACGAGGAGAACTTCCTGTACACCCACTTCGACGAGCTCTGCGAGATTTTTGCCAAGTACGACGTCGCGTTCTCACTGGGCGACGGCCTGCGGCCCGGAGCGACGGCGGACGCCAACGATGCTGCGCAGTTCGCCGAGCTGGACACCCTCGCCGAACTGACGCAGCGGGCCTGGGAGTTCGACGTGCAGGTCATGGTGGAAGGCCCGGGGCATGTCCCGTTCCATCTGGTCCGGGAGAATGTCGAGCGGCAACAGGAGCTTTGCAAGGGCGCCCCCTTTTACACGCTCGGACCGCTGGTGACGGACATCGCTCCCGGCTATGACCACATCACCTCCGCGATCGGCGCTACGGAGATCGCCCGGTACGGCACCGCCATGCTTTGCTACGTCACGCCCAAGGAGCACCTGGGGTTGCCGAACAAGGACGACGTGAAGACCGGGGTGATCACCTACAAGATCGCCGCCCATGCGGCCGACCTGGCCAAGGGCCACCCCGGGGCGCACGAGCGCGATGATGCCCTGTCCAAGGCCCGCTTTGAATTCCGCTGGCGTGACCAGTTCGCGTTGTCGCTGGACCCCGTGACGGCGGAAGCGTTCCACGACGAGACGCTGCCCGCGGAACCGGCCAAGACGGCGCATTTCTGCTCGATGTGCGGGCCCAAGTTCTGTTCCATGCGGATCAGCCAGGACATCCGCAAGGAATACGGCTCTGCTGATTCGCAGGCCGCTCTGGCCTCCATGGCGGCCGGGATGCGGGCCAAGAGCAGCGAGTTCCTCGCCTCGGGCGGCAAGGTCTACCTGCCGGAACCTTCCCTTGGCGGACCCGCAGCCGGCTAAGACGCCTGGGCGTGCCGGCGCCGGCCGACGTCGGCGATGAAGGACCGGATGACCCGGTCGCCCTCGCTGGAATCCTGCGGCCGGTGCCCGCCCGGCGCGACGCGGTGCAGGGCGCCGGTCTCACGAAGGTAGCCGGCGATTTCCTCATAAAGCGGCTCCCAGCCGCCGGTCAGGACCAGTGTGGGCACGCCGGGGACGATCTGCAGGGGTGCTTCCCACGAGGGTGCCTGCAGCCTCAGCCGCCTGGCCTCGCGCTGTTGTTCAACGGTCGGTCCCGCGGAGGGTGCACTTGGGCCGTCCGCCGGGCCCGAGGCCGCAAAGGCCCTGCGCACGTACTCCGCCTGGAAATCGTCGTCCGCCAGATGCTGCCGGACGTCGAAGAGCGGCTGCATCATGGCCAGGTGCGCGGCCGTGGCAGGAAGTTCCGCGGTGAGTGAGAGGCAGGCCGGTTCAACGAGGGTGAGCGACTGCACCAGGTCCGGCCGCTCGACCGCGGCCATCATGGCCGCGACGGCACCCTGGGAATGTGCCACGACGTGTCCCCCGGCCTCACCCCGGCCGTCGTCGGCGAGGGCGTCCAGCACAATGGCGGTGTCGATGCCGAAGTCGGACTCCACGGGCTCGGCGACCGCGTCAAACCCATGCCTGCGCAGGAACAGCGCGTCATAGTCGAGCGCCATTCCGTGCTGTTTCGGCCACGCCGCGGCGCCGAAGCTGCCGGCCCCATGGACGAAAATTACGCGCTGCTTGAACATGCTCCAACCCTAGGGCACAGGCCCGTCAATGGTGGGACCCGACATAGCGGACGCGTCCCGGTTCGCCGCGTCCGGGTGCGGACGCGTCCCGGTTCGGCGCGCCGCCGGCGTCCGGCCCGGCGGCCCGGTACCTACTTGCTGCCGCCGAGGAACTTGTCGAAGCCCTTGGGAAGGTTCAGCTGGGAGGGATCGAAGTCACCGCCCTGCTGGCCGAAGGAGGCGCCCGTGGGCAGGGCCTTGGCACCGGCGGCACGCCGCGCCTCCGCCTCCTTCAGCTCCTGCGCGGCTTTGGCCGGGTTGCCCGAGCGGGCCTTTTTCTTGGGAGCATTCTTGGCACCCTTGCGGGCTCCCCCTCCACCCATCCCGGGCATCCCCGGCATCCCCGGCATTCCGCCGCCGGCCGCCATCTTCTTCATCATCTTCTGGGCCTGGCCGAAGCGCTCCAGCAGGCCGTTGACCTCGGAGACGTGCACGCCCGAGCCGCGGGCGATGCGGGCCCGGCGGGAGCCGTTGATGATCTTGGGCGCGACGCGCTCGTGCGGGGTCATGGACCGGACGATGGCCTCGACGCGGTCAATTTCACGCTCATCGAACTGTTCGAGCTGCTGCCGGATGTTCTGCGCACCCGGCATCATCATGAGCATCTTCTTCATCGAGCCCATGTTGCGGATCTGCTGCATCTGGGCGAGGAAGTCGTCCAGGGTGAAGTCTTCCTGGTCGGCGAACTTCTTCGCCATCCGGGCGGCCTCATCCTTATCCCAGGACTTTTCAGCCTGTTCGATCAGGGTGAGCACGTCACCGAGGTCGAGGATGCGCGAGGCCATGCGGTCCGGGTGGAAGAGCTCGAAGTCATCCAGGCCCTCGCCGGTGGACGCGAACATCACCGGCTTGCCGGTCACCGACGCGACCGACAGCGCGGCACCGCCGCGGGCGTCGCCGTCGAGCTTGGACAGCACGATGCCGGTGAAGTTGACGCCCTCATCGAACGCCAGCGCCGTGTTGACGGCGTCCTGGCCGATCATCGAGTCGATCACGAACAGGACTTCGTTGGGGACGATGGCCCGGCGGATCTGGCGCGCCTGTTCCATCATGTCGGCGTCGACGCCGGTACGGCCGGCGGTGTCGACGATCACGACGTCGTGCAGCGTGCGGCGTGCTTCCTCGACGCCGGCACGCGCGACGGCGACCGGGTCACCGGCCGGATGCTCGAGCTCGGTGATGGTGGCGCCCGGGTGCGGGGCGAACACCGGCACGCCGGCGCGCTGCCCGACAATCTGGAGCTGGTTCACGGCGTTGGGGCGCTGCAGGTCGGAAGCGACCAGCATGGGGCTGTGGCCCTGGGCCTTGAGGTGCTTGGACAGCTTGCCGGCGAGCGTGGTCTTACCGGCACCCTGGAGGCCGGCGAGCATGATGACAGTGGGACCGCTCTTGGCGAGCCGGATCCGGCGGGTTTCGCCACCGAGGATCTCGACGAGTTCCTCGTTGACGATCTTGACGATCTGCTGGCCCGGGTTCAGTGCTGCGTTGACCTCGGCTCCGAGCGCCCGCTCCCGTACGCGGGCGGTGAATTCGCGGACCACGGGCACGGCAACGTCGGCGTCCAGCAAGGCCCGCCGGATCTCGCGGACCGTGCCGTCGACATCCGCCTCAGTGAGGCGGCCCTTGCCGCGGAGGTTCTTGAAGGTTGCTGTCAACCGGTCAGAGAGTGAATTGAACACGCGCCGTGCACTTCTTTCAGTGGATCTGCGGATGGCGGCCGGTCCGGCACGCCAGCGTCGCGACTGATGTTCGCCTGAACGAACCGTCTCGACAACGGGACTCGACTATCTAGGGTACCAAGACGCGCCTCGAAGATGGCATGCTGACAGGGTGACCAGCCAAACAACTGTGAAAACACTGCTCATCCTCGGCGCCTCGGGCGACCTCACCGGGCGGCTGCTGCTGCCCGGATTGGCCCGGCTGGTGGCCCGCGGACATGCCGAGGGCCTCACGCTGGTGGGCGCGGGTTCGGACCCGTGGACCGAGGACCAATGGCTTGAACGCGTCGAGGCGTCCTTCGCCGCCGCCGATTCCGAGGCGGAGGCGGACGGCCGGGGCGAGTTGAAGCGGATCCGCGAAACCACCAGCTACCACCAGCTGGACGTCACCGCAGAGGGACAGCTCGCCGGTCTCCTGGGGCAGCTTGCGGGCCCGGTGGCCGTGTACTTCGCCCTCCCGCCGCGGATCAGCCAGCTGGCCTGCGAGGCCCTGGCCCCGGAGCAGGTGCCGCAAGGGACCCGGCTGGTGATGGAGAAACCGTTCGGCTCCGATCAGGAGTCCGCCCGGCACCTGAACAAGGTTCTAGCCACCCTGGCGCCGGAGGACCACATCCACCGGGTTGACCATTTCCTGGGCAAGGCCACGGTGCTGAACATCCTGGGCCTGCGTTTCGCGAACACCTTCCTCGAACCCGTGTGGAACCGGGAGTACATCGAAAAGGTAGAGGTCATCTTCGATGAGGACCTGGCCCTGGAGGGCCGCGCCCGGTATTACGACGGCGCCGGCGCCCTCCGGGACATGATCCAGAGCCATCTGCTGCAGATCATGGCGCTGATGGCGATCGAACCGCCGGCGTCCGTTGACGAGCGTGATCTCCGCGACGCCGTGGCCACGGTTTTGCGCGCCAGCAGCATCAAGCCGCCCTATACGGAGAGCACGCGCCGCGCACGGTACACCGCCGGCTCCATCTCCGGGCGCGAGATCCCAAACTACGCGAAAGAAGAAGGCGTGGACCCGAGCCGGAACACCGAAACCCTTGCCGAGGTCCAGGTGGACATCGACAACTGGCGCTGGCAGGGGGTTCCCTTCATCCTGCGCTCCGGCAAGGCCCTGGGCGATAAACGCAAGGAAGCCGTGGTGACGTTCCGGCCCGTGCCGCACCTGCCCCGGGGGTTCACGGGGGTGGACGCCCCCAACCAGCTCCGGATCGGCTTCGGACCGGACACTCTTCAGTTCGACGTCGATGTGAACGGCCCGGGCAACGTCCTGGACCTTGACCGGGTCACGCTGCAGGCCGAGCTCAGCGCCTCCGAGCTCCTGCCCTACGGCGAAGTCCTGGAAGGCGTCCTGACCGGCGACCCCCTGCTGTCCGTCCGGGCCGACACCGCGGAGGACTGCTGGCGCATTGTCGATCCCGTGCTGCAGGCGTGGGCCCAAGGCAACGTTCCGCTGGAGGAGTACCGCGCCGGGTCATCAGGTCCGGAGGGCTGGACCACCTAAGGCACGCAAAAGACAAGGCATGCAAAAGCGGGCCGGTTACCTTTGTCAGGTAACCGGCCCGCTTCTGTGTCAGGGCTTCTGTGTCAGGCCTAGATGGCGGCGGCCCCGCGTTCCCCGGTGCGGACCCGCACCGCTTCGAACACATCCATCGTCCAGGCCTTGCCGTCGCCGGCCCGGCCGGTGTTCGAGCTGGCGATGATGACATCGAGGATATCGTCCGCCTGTTCGTCCGTGGCCAGGACCTCTACCCGGATCTTGGGCAGCAGGTCCACGTTGTACTCGGCTCCGCGGTACACCTCGGTGTAGCCGCGCTGCCGGCCATAGCCGCTGGCCGCGCTGACCGTGGGGTCGTGAGGCCCTGCACCCCGTAGGCCTCCAGGCCTTCCCGGATGGCATCGAGCTTTTCCGGCCGGACGATTGCTGTAATCAGTTTCATGCCTCCACGCTTTCCTTGCCTGTTGCGGTGCTCTTGTCGTTGGACGCCGGGCCGGCCGGAGCCATTGCCCCGTCCTCGTCCTGCTGCCGGCCCGTGATCAGTTCATGCAGCGGCTGGAAGCTTCCGCCGTGGCCGCCAACACCGAATTCGTAGGCCGTTTCTGCGTGCAGGCTGAGGTCCACGCCCACAACTTCCTGCTCCTGGGAAACCCGGAAGCCCATGGTCTTGTGGATGGCGAACGCGATCACGGCGGTCAGGACTGCCGAGTAGACGATCGCGGTGCCGGCCACGGCGAGCTGTGCCCAGAGCTGGGTGAAACCGCCGCCGTAGAAGAGCCCGCCACCGACGCCGTCGGCCGGCAGGGCGATGAAGCCCAACGCGACGGTACCGATGATGCCGGACACAAGGTGGACGCCGACGACGTCGAGTGAGTCATCAAAGCCCCAGCGGAACTTGAGTCCGACGGCGAGCGCGGAGGCCACGCCAGCCACCACGCCGAGGCACAGTGCGCCGACCGGGCTGACATTGGCACAGGCCGGGGTGATCGCAACGAGGCCGGCCACAACACCGGAGGCGGCGCCGAGCGAGGTCGGGTGTCCGTCGCGGATCCGCTCAGTGACAAGCCAGCCGAGCATGGCCGCTGCCGGGGCTGCCAGGGTGTTGACCCAGATCAGGCCGCCCTGCTCCGCGGTGGTAGCGGCTCCAGCGTTGAAGCCGAACCAGCCGAACCAGAGGATGGCCGCGCCAAGCATGACGAAGGGGATGTTGTGAGGGCGGTGGTTCGGATCCTTGCCGAAGCCCCTGCGGTTGCCGATGATCAGCACGAGGACCAGCGCGGCAACGCCGGCGTTGATGTGGACGACCGTGCCGCCGGCGAAGTCGATCGCGGGGCCGAGCGCCTGGCCGATGGCGCCTTCGGGACCGAAGAGCCCGCCGCCCCAGACCATGTAGGCCAGCGGGCAGTACACCAGGGTGACCCAGACCGGAACGAACACGCTCCAGGCACCAAACTTGGCGCGGTCAGCGATCGCACCGCTGATCAGTGCCACCGTGATGATGGCGAAGGTGGCTGCGTAGCCGACCTTGATCAGTCCGTCCGGGGTGGTGATCCCTTCGAGGCCGAAGGTGGCGAAAGGGTTCCCGACAATCTCCAGGAAGCCCTCGCCGGAGCTCATCGAGGCGCCCCAGAGCACCCAGACCACACCGACCATGCCGATGGAAATGAAGCTCATCATCATCATGTTCAGTGCGGCTTTGGCGCGCGTCATGCCGCCGTAGAAAAATGCGAGCCCTGGTGTCATGAACAGCACGAGTGCCGCCGCCACCATCAGCCATACGTGACCTGCGGTAAGTTCCATGGTGCACGTCCTCCCTTGCTTAGATGCGATCTTGGTTGATGCTGCGGATCACTCCGCCTGTCCCAACGCGGTTTGCGTTCTAAGAAGAGTTTTGCCCCGCCGTGTTTCGCCGGCGCAGGATTTAGATTGCCGGGTTGTTACAAGAACCTCCCGCAAGTAAATGGTGCGTTCCCGCTTTGTTACGGTTATGTTTCACCCCTTACATCCGCGTTAACCGATCGAGGTCCGCAGCATCATGAGCAAGACCCCGCGCCGCGCCGGTCATTCCCGGGCCGAGGCCGCCGGCCCGCGCCCAAGCCGCCCGCGGCTGCCCCGTGACATCAAGGTGATGCTGGTCGCCGCCTTCCTGATCGCGCTGGGCTTCGGCCTGGTGGCGCCGGTCCTCCCCCAGTTCGCCACGACGTTCGACGTCGGAGCCACGGCCGCCGCCGTGATCGTCAGCATCTTCGCGTTCATGCGACTCGTCTTTGCTCCCGCGGGCGGGGCCCTGATCGTCAGGCTGGGCGAACGGCCGGTGTATGTGGCCGGACTGCTGATCGTGGCAGCCTCCACCGCCGCGTGCGCCTTTGCCCAGGACTACTGGCAGCTGCTGGTCTTCCGGGGCCTGGGCGGAGCGGGATCGGTCATGTTCACGGTGGCGTCCATGGCGCTCGTGATCCGGCTGGCCCCGCCGGAAAGCCGCGGCCGCGTCTCCGGGGCCTACGCCTCGGCCTTCCTGATCGGGAACGTCTGCGGCCCGATTGTGGGCGGCCTGCTCGCGAGCTTCGGCCTCCGGATCCCGTTCCTGGCATACGCGGCCGCCCTGGTCCTCGCCGCGCTCGTGGTGCAGACCCAGCTGAGCCACGTTCCCGCCGCTTCCCGGGCGGAGGGCGGCAGCGTTCCGGCCATGGAGCTGCGCGAGGCCCTGCGGGACAACGCCTACCGTGCTGCGCTGTTCTCAAGCTTCGCCAACGGCTGGGCCACATTCGGCGTACGGATGGCCACGGTCCCCCTGTTTGCCGTGGCCGCCCTCGGCGCCGGGCCAGGGTCCGCCGGCTGGGCGCTGGCCGTGTTCGCCGGCGGCAACGCCGCGGCGCTGACCGTCTCCGGAAGGCTCGCGGACGACCTGGGCCGGAAGCCGATGATGCTCGCCGGTCTGCTGATCACCGGCGCCGCCACGGCAGCCATCGGCTCCACGCACGAGCTGCTCTGGTTCCTCGTGGCCTCAGCCGTGGCGGGCATCGGGGCGGGCCTGCTCGGCCCGGCCCAACAGGCCGCCGTCGCCGACGTGGTGGGCAATGAGCGCTCCAGCGGCCGTGTCCTCGCCGTCTTCCAGATGACGGCGGACAGCGGGGCGATCATCGGGCCCGTCTGTGCCGGGCTGCTGGCGGACCGCCTGGGCTACGGCTGGGCTTTTGGTGTCACGGGCGGAATCCTGGTGGCCGCGGCAGCGGGCTGGCTGCTGGCCCGGGAAACCCTGCGTGAACGCAACCCGGCTAAGCCCTGACCTGAGCTCCCCGGATGCCGGTTGCGGTCCGTGGCCGGCCCGGGCCTTTGGCTAAGCTGGTCCGACGTGTAGGAACTTCCGGAGGTACTGGCTTATGGCGCCCATCGACCAACCACCTGCGGATCGATCGGCTCCCAGCCCGGGCGACGCAGCCAGCAGGAAGCGTTCCCGGTTGATCGCCGCCGGCGGAATTGTCGTCGTCGTGGCCGCCGCCGCGGTGGTCATCCCGATGACGTTCGGCGTGCCGGCACCCCAGCCTGCGGGCCCGGCCAGCGCCAGCGTCAGCAAAGCGCCGGAAACTCCGCCGGCCCCTACGTACTATGAGCAGGCCGGGCCGCCGCCGGGATCGCGGCTGGAACCGGTGGAACCCCTCAAAGTGAACGTGACGGCTGAGCCGGTAGGCACGTCCCTGAACAAGGGCCTGACGGGCATTTCATTGGAGGCCACCGACCTTGGTGATCCCGCGCTTGACGAGACCAACCCGACTATGGTCAAGCTGCTGCAGGAGATCGATAAGCCCGTCCTGCGCTTCGGCGGCAACTCCGTGGACCGCCGGTTTTTCTGGACCTCCACCGGCGAGGCGATCCCGGCCGGCTACACGGGAGACAAGACCCGCCCCGTTCGGGCCGTGGGGCCGGACGACCTCACCCGGGTCAACAAGCTCCTCGTGGCCGGAGATGCCGCCATCGCCCTCACCGTGGACCTGGGCCACTACAACCCGGGCCGCGCAGCCGACATGGTCAAGTACGCCTCGCAGATCTTTGGGGACCGGCTGCTCAGCATCACTATCGGCAACGAGCCCAACGGCTTCGTCTATAAAGACGTGAAGACCAACGGATACACCGTGGACCAGTACATCCGGGAAATGCAGGCGTACGCAAACGCCATCTACGCCGTGGCCCCCGACGTGCCGATCGCCGGTCCGGGCGCCTACGACCAGAAATGGTGGCAGCCGTTCATCGACGCCGACATCCCGCAGAAAAAGATCTTCACCTTCCACAACTACCCGCTGTACAGCTGCGACGGCAGCGACCCCACCGCCTCGCCGACGATGGCCAACCTGATGAGCGAGCTCATGCACGTCCGCGGGAACGACTACCAGCTGAGCGCCGTCAAGGTGGGCCAGGCAGCCGGCCTGGAAACCTGGCTTCCCGAGACCGGCATTGCAGCCTGCCCCGGCTCGAACGAGACCTCGCGCACGCACGCCTCGGCCCTGTGGACGGTGGACTACACCCTCAACGCCGCCCAGCTGGGGATCACCAGGGTCGGATTCCACAGTTCCCTGCAGACCTGCAAAGGCGGCCCGCCCATGTCCGCGATCTGCAGCGCCGGCGCGTATCCGGACGGCAACGGCCAGATGTCCGGCCGCGCCAACTTCTTCGGCATCTCGATGGTTGCCGAGCTGGAAGGCGGAAAGTTCCTGAAGCGGGACAGCAGCGGCGGCGGGCTGATGTACAGCTACGCCCTGCAGAACGCCGACGGCAGCACCACCGTAGTCCTGGTCAACGAGAACGACCCCCAAAAGGCCGCCCAGACCGATGTGACGCTGACCCTGCCGGGCAAGCCCCGCACCGGAACGATGACGCAGCTGACCGGAACCAGCTTCACGGCCGAGGACCAGACGTTGATCGACGGCGCGAAGTCCGAGCCGACGCCGCCGGACGAGCGCGCCACGGTTCCGGGCTTCCAGGTCGGATCCGCGACGCAGGCCTTCAAGCTGACGGCCGGAACTGCCACGGTGCTGCACTTCACGTACTGACGCCGCTCCCTTGAGCGGGTCAGTTGAGCAGGGCGTCGACGAAGCTTTCCGCCTCGAAGGGTGCGAGGTCATCGGCGCCTTCGCCGAGGCCGATGAGCTTGACCGGGACGCCGAGGGACTTCTGGATGGCGACGACGATCCCGCCCTTGGCGGTGCCGTCCAGCTTGGTCAGGACGATGCCGGTGATGTTGACGACCTCCGCGAAGACCCGCGCCTGGTTCAGGCCGTTCTGGCCCGTCGTGGCGTCCAGGACCAGCAGGACCTCGTCCACCTCGGCGAGCTTCTCGATAACCCGCTTGACCTTGCCGAGCTCGTCCATCAGGCCGACCTTGTTCTGCAGCCGTCCTGCCGTGTCGATCATCACGACGTCGACTTCCTGGTCGATGCCGGCTTTGACCGCCTCATAGGCGACCGACGCCGGGTCCGCCCCGTGCACGTCGGACTTGACGGTGGGTACTCCCACGCGCTGCCCCCAGGTGGCCAGCTGTTCTGCGGCGGCGGCGCGGAAGGTGTCCGCGGCGCCCAGCAGCACGTCCTTGTCCTCGGCGACGAGGACGCGGGCAAGCTTGCCGACGGTGGTGGTCTTGCCGACGCCGTTGACGCCGACCACGAGGACGACGGCAGGCTTGTTGCCCTGCCGCTCGACGCGCAGGCTGCGGTCCATCGTGGGGTCCACGAGCTTGATAAGTTCCTCGCGGAGCAGTGCCTTGACGTGCTCGGGGGACCGCGTGCCGAGGACCTTGACCCGTTCGCGGAGCGCGTCCACGAGCTGCATGGTCGGCTCGGTGCCGAGGTCCGCCAGCAGGAGGGTCTCCTCCACCTCGTCCCAGACGTTCTCGTCGATCTTGTCCCCGGAGAGCAGCACCAGCAGGCCCTTGCCGAAGACGTTGTTGGACCTCACAAGCCGTTCCCGCAGCCGCACCAGGCGGCCGGCCACCGGCAGCGGGGTCTCCACCGGAACTGTTTCGAGTCCGGCGACGGTATCGGGCACCTCGACCGTTTCGAGTCCCTCGAGGTCGGTGCCCTGGGGCGCCCCCCGCTCCCGCGTCGGCGCCGGCCAGTCCTCGACGGCTGTTGATCCGGCCCGCTGGCCGGGGACCACGGGGTCGTTCTCATCACGGGTGCCCGGGTAGTTCGTGATGTTCTTCCGGGTCTTCAGGAGCACCGGAATCAGCGCACCGAGGACCACCAGGGCAGCGAGAATGGGCAGGATAATTGGGAGGATGTCGTTCACACCCCTAGCTTCTCACAAACGGGAAAGGGGCCGCGGAGGCGAACGGCGGCGCATCCGGCGGCCGGGAACCCGGTTCAGGCATCCGCCGGTTCAGGCGTCCGCGCGCAGCAGCCGGTTCAGGCGTCCGCGCCGAGCCGCTGGCTGATGACAGTGGAGACGCCGTCCCCGCGCATGGTGACGCCGTAGAGCGCATCCGCAACTTCCATGGTGCGTTTCTGGTGCGTGATGACAATCAGCTGGCTGGACTCGCGCAGTTCCTCGAAGATGGTGATCAGCCGGCCCAGGTTGGTGTCATCCAGCGCGGCTTCCACCTCGTCCATGACATAGAACGGCGAGGGCCGGGCCTTGAAGATCGCCACGAGCAAGGCCACGGCCGTCAGTGAGCGTTCACCGCCGGAGAGCAGCGAGAGCCGCTTGATCTTCTTGCCGGCCGGGCGGGCTTCGACCTCGATGCCCGTGGTGAGCATGTCCGACGGGTCGGTGAGGACCAGCCGCCCCTCGCCGCCGGGGAACAGCCGCGCGAAGACGCGGACAAACTGCGCCGAGGTATCCGCGAAGGCTTCGGCGAAGACCTTCTGCACGCGCTCGTCGACCTCTTTGATGATGTCGAGCAGATCCTTGCGGCTGGATTTGAGGTCCTCCAACTGGGAGCTCAGGAACTGGTGGCGTTCCTCCAGCGCCGCGAACTCCTCGAGGGCCAGCGGGTTGACGCGGCCCAGGGCGGAGAGGTCGCGTTCGGCCCGCTTGAGCCGTTTTTCCTGTTCTTCCCTGACAAAGGGCACGCCGGAGACGATCTCGCGTCCTTCCTCATCCACGGGGGCGCGCAGGGCGGCCCATTTGTCCACGGATTCCGCTGCGGGCACGGGCACCGGCCGGTCCGGACCGAAGTCGGCCACGAGCTGGTCCGCCGTGAGCCCCAGTTCCTCAACGCTCCTCAGTTCCAGGGCTTCGATCCGGAGCCGCTGCTGCGCACGCGCCAGTTCGTCGCGGTGCACGGAGTCCGTCAGTTCGGCGAGCTCGCGGGCCAGGGCATCGTTGCCGGTGCGGACCTCGGCGAGTTCGCGGTCCATGAGTTCGCGCCGCTCTTCAGCACTGTCTCGCTCCTGGCGTGCCAGCTCCACGGAGACGTCGATGAAGCCGATGACCTGCTCCACTGCCGCGGACACGGCGGCGGCACGTCCGGCCTGCAGCCGGCGGCGGCGGGCCCGTTCCGCGGCCTCCTCGCGGGCACGGCGTTCTGTGGCGGCTGCACGTTCCAGGGCGGCCGCCCGGTTGCGGGTGGCCGCAAGCTGCTCCTCGGCGCTGCGCAGGGCGAGCCGTGCCTCCATTTCGGCATTGCGGGCCAGCGAAGCGGCCAGCGCGAGGGCATCGCGCTGCTCCGCCGACGGCTCCTCCTCGGCCGGCACCTCCTGGGCGGCGGCGAGCCGCGCAGCGGCAGCCTGGAGCGCCTCCTGTTCCCCGGCAATGTTCGCCTCGGCCTTGGCGAGGGACGCGGCGAGCCGTTCGCTTTCGCCCACGGCGCTGCGCAGCACGGAATTGAGGTGGCCCAGCCGCTCGGCCACGGCCGCCAGCCGGGCATCCGAGTCATGGAGTTTGTCGAGGGCGGCGTCCGCGCGCTCCTGCGCTTCGGCTTTCCGCGCCTGCGCGGCGGACAGCGCGAAGCGGTTCCGCTCCAGGGCGGCGGTCACCGTTGCCAGTTTCGCGGAGGCGTCGTCGACGGCGGCCTGGACCTCGAGCAGGGAGGGTGCCTTGGCGGATCCGCCGCTGACGGTCATGGCGGTGAAGACGTCGCCGGCCCTGGTGACGGCTGTCAGCCCGGGCCGCTCCGAGATCAGGTGCGCGGCGGCGTCAAGGTCGTCGACGACGGTGACGCCCGCCAGCAGGCGGGCCAGCGGCAGTCCGGGGGCCTCCTCCGGAGCGCTGGCGGTGACCAGGCCGGCCGCCCACCGCGCCCCCTGCGGCAAAGCGTCCTGTGCGATGTCCCCTCCGGCGGGGCCGCGTCCCGGGTCGACCCCGGCAGGCTCCGCGAGCAGCAGTGACGCCCGTCCGGCGTCGTCCTCCTTGAGGCGTTGGACCGCGGCGGCGGCGGCCTCCCCGTCCCGCACCACGACGGCGTCGGAGGCGGCGCCGAGGGCCGCGGCGATGGCGGCCTCGAATCCGGCTTCCACCGTGATCATCCCGGCGAGGGCGCCGAGGACGCCCGGCAGGCCCGTGCCGAGCACATGGGCCGCGCCGTCCTTGCGGTTGAGGCCGAGCTGCAAGGCGTCACGGCGGGCCACGAGCGCGCCACGTTCCCGTTCGCCATCACGTTCGGCAGCCTTCAGCGCGTCAATTTCCATCGTGACGGCATCCAGGGCTGCACTGGCGTCCTCGTAGTCGGCGTCGAGGGTTTCCTCCCCTTCCTCCACCCCGGCCACCTGCGACTCCAGAGCGGTGAACTCGCTCTGGGCGTGCCGGCGGCGCTCCTCCCCCGCCTTCTGCGACTCCCGCAGCCGGCCGAGTTCCGCCTGCGCGGACTCCACCCGGGAGCGCGCCGCGCCCACCTGGCCGGCGAGTTTTGCCAGGCCCTCGCGCCGGTCGGCGGCGGCCCGGAGAAGGGCCGCGAGGCGCTTGTCCTCCGCACTTGCGGCGTTCTCCGCCTCCTGCTTGGCGGCAGACGCGGCATCCAGCGCACCGCGCCGGTCCAGGATCTGCTGCTCCAGCGCGGCCTGTTCCGCGCGGACGCGGGCGGCCTGCCGGTCCAGCTGGTCCGGGTCCCGGCCGGAGTCCGGGACGGCGTCCGCGGTGCCCAGCAGGCGGCGGCGCTCCTCGGCCAGGGACCCCAGGGACCGCAGCCGTTCCCGCCCGGCCGAGAGCTGGTACCAGTTGTCGCGGGCCGCGTTGAGCTTCGGGGTCGCCTCGGCGGCCAGCTGCTCCAGGCCCGCCTGGCGCTGCCGGCCGCTCTCGAGGTCACGCTCGACGACGGCACGGCGGGCCTTGAGCGCGGACTCGTCCGCGGCGTCCTGCGCCAGTGCGGACTGCAGCTGCACGAGGTCGTCGGCGAGGAGCCGGCAGCGGGCGTCGCGGACTTCGAACTGGACGGTCTGCGCACGCCGGGCCACCGCTGCCTGCTTGCCGAGCGGGGTCAGCTGGCGCCGGATTTCTCCGGTGAGATCGCTGAGCCGTTGCAGGTTGGCCTGCATGGCTTCGAGCTTGCGGACCGTTTTTTCCTTGCGCCGCCGGTGCTTGAGGATCCCGGCGGCTTCTTCGATGAAGCCGCGCCGGTCTTCGGGGGTGGCGTGCAGGACCTTGTCCAGCTGGCCCTGGCCGACAATCACGTGCATTTCCCGGCCCAGGCCGGAGTCCGAGAGGAGTTCCTGGATGTCCAGCAGCCGGCAGCCGGCCCCGTTGATGGCGTACTCGGAGCCGCCCGTCCGGAACAGGGTGCGGGAGATCGTGACTTCGCTGTAGTCGATCGGCAGGGCGCCGTCGCTGTTGTCGATGGTGAGGGAAACATGGGCGCGGCCCAGCGGCGGCCGCCCGGACGTCCCGGCAAAAATAACATCTTCCATTTTGCCGCCGCGGAGCGTCTTGGCCCCCTGCTCGCCCATGACCCATGCCAGGGCGTCCACAACGTTGGACTTGCCGGATCCGTTGGGGCCCACGACGGCGGTGACGCCTGGCTCGAATTCAAAAGTCGTCGCGGATGCGAAGGACTTGAATCCCCGGACGGTCAGGGTCTTGAGGTGCAAGGTGCTTCGGTTCTCCTGCTCGGCGGACGTGGATGGTGGGAACAGCCACGCATACTTACAATCTACTGCGGGGCCGAGACAATTCCGCACAGGACCGCGGCAGAAGCGGGGCACATGTCCCGTTTTGCATATGCAGGAATGTAACGACTCGGTGCATAGTTAAGCCCTTGGGCTTGTGCTTGACGGAGCGGTGACCCGCCGGAGCGCAGGACAGAAGACGAACAGAGGCTTGATTTGATAGGGAATGCAACGTTCCGGCACCACAACACCGCACTGCTTTCGGTGACCAGCGTCGAAGCTCCGAGGATCGTCAGTTCCATGGAGTTCGACCACAAGCTGGCGTCGACCCTGCGCCGGTTGAAGTTCCCCCCCAAGCTGCTCGAGCGGGTGGCCGGTATCACGCACCGGCGCTGGTGGGCGCCCGGGACCTCATTCGACGACGCCGCCATCGAGGCGGGTGCCAAAGCCCTGGCCGAGTCCGGCATCGAGGCATCGGAGGTTGGCCTGCTGATCAATACCTCCGTGACCCGGCGGAACCTCGAACCGTCTGTGGCGGTGAAGATCCACCACGCACTGGGCCTGCCCTCGTCAGCCATGAACTTCGATCTCGCCAACGCCTGCCTGGGATTCGTGAACGGCCTGACCCTGGCCGCCAACATGATCGACTCCGGCCAGATCAAGTATGCGGTGATCGTCAACGGTGAGGACGCCCAGGCCACTCAGGAGGCCACGCTGGCCCGGCTGCAGCGGCCGGAGACCACCCGCGACGACTTCAACCGCGAGTTCGCGACGCTGACCCTCGGCTCCGGAGCCGCTGCGGCCGTGCTGGGCCCGGCGGACCAGCACCCGGGGGCGCACCGGATCGTCGGCGGCGTGATGCGCGCCGGTACGGAGCACCATGAGCTGTGCGTAGGCGGCATCGACGGCATGGCCACCGACACCAAGGGCCTGCTCGACGGCGGCCTGCAGCTCGTGATGGACGCCTGGCACGAGGCGCAGCCGGAGTGGGACTGGACCTCCATGGACCGGTACGTCACCCACCAGGTGAGCAATGCCTATACCCAGGCCATCATCGAAGCCATCGACCTGGACCCGGACAAGGTGCCGATCACGTTCCCGCACTGGGGCAACGTGGGCCCGGCTTCGCTCCCCATGACCCTGGCCGCCGAAGCGCAGAACCTCGCGGCCGGGAACCGCGTGCTGTGCATGGGCGTCGGTTCGGGCCTCAACACCGCCATGGTGGAAATCGTTTGGTAGCCGCCGACTGGCCCGGCGTCGACCCGGAGTGGTCACGCGAAATCGATGTGCCCTCCACCGCCGCCGCAGATGGGCCCGGCACCGTGCGCCGCTGGCACCTGCTTGATAACGGCGCCCAGCTCTCCCGCCGGGGCATAACTCCTGCCGGCACCCTGCTGTGCGTGCACGGCAATCCCACCTGGTCCTACCTGTGGCGGACGCTGCTGGCCGCCGGATCCGACCCCGCCCGTCCGTGGCGTGTGGTGGCCGTGGACCAGCTGGACATGGGCTTCTCCGAGCGGACCGGCACGTTCCGGCGCCTGGAGGACCGGATCACCGACCTCGGCGACCTCACCGCCGCGCTCGGGCTGGACGGCCCGGCGGTCACCGTCGGCCACGACTGGGGCGGCGTGATCAGCGCGGGCTGGGCCCTGGCCCATCCGCAGCAGCTCGCCGGGGTGGTCCTGACCAACACGGCGGTCCACCAGCCCGTTGGCTCCCCCATTCCGCCGGCGCTGCGGCTCGCCCTGCACCCGGGCGTGCACCGCTGGGGCACGACGACGTCGGACGCTTTCCTGCGGGTGACCCATTCCCTGGCCCACCCGCCGCTGGCCCCGGAGGTCCGCCGCGCCTTCATGGCCCCCTACCGGGGCGCCGGCCGCCGGACCGGCGTGGGGAACTTCGTCGCGGACATTCCGGTTGACGCGTCCCATCCCAGTTTCCCTGCGCTGGACCGCGTCGCTGAAGGGCTGCGCGGGCTGCAGGTTCCGGTGCTGATGCTGTGGGGCCCGCGGGATCCGATCTTTTCGGACCGGTACCTGAAGGACCTCGTCGGCCGGCTGCCGTCCGCGAAAGTGCACCGCTTCGAGGGTGCCGGGCACCTGGTGGCCGAAGACCGGGACATTGCCACTCCCGTCTTCGAGTGGCTCACCGGGTGCGGCCTGGACAATGGAGCTGCCGCTTTCCCGGCAGGGGTTTCCATGGCCGCCGATTCCCCGGCGGCGGCTTCCCCATCGCCGGAGTCCGGCACCGGGCTCCCGCCGCTGTGGGCACCGCTCACGAAACTCGCGGCGGGACCGTCCGGCGGCGACACCGCCGTTGCCGAAATGGCCGCCGACGGCAGGATTTCCCGCTCGCTCAGCTGGTCTGAGCTGGAGCACAACGTCGCCGCCCTCGCCGCGGGCCTCCGGCAAGCCGGTGTCCGGCGGGGCAGCCGGGTGAGCCTCATGGTCCCACCCGGTGTGGACCTGACCGTGGTCCTCTACGCCTGCCTGCGGCTGGGTGCAGTGGTGGTCGTTGCCGATGCCGGCCTCGGCACCCGCGGCCTCAGCCGCGCCGTCAAGGGCGCCACCCCGGATTTCCTCATCGGCATCGACAAGGCCCTCGCCGCTGCATCTGTGCTCGGCTGGCCGGGACGGCGCATCAGCCTGCGGGACCTGCCGGCCGCCCGCCGCCGGCTCTTCAGTGTGGAGACCTCCCTCGCCGCCCTGGCCCGCAGGGGACAGCTCCAGGCAGGACCCACGCAGGCAGCGCAGGACCCGGACCAGGACCCGGACCCGGACGCTCCCGCGGCAGTGCTCTTCACCTCCGGATCCACCGGCCCCGCCAAGGGTGTCCTGTATACCCACCGGCAGCTGTCCGCGATGCGGGATACCGTCGCGGAGACGCTGGGGATCCGCGCCGGCGCCCGCCTGGTGGCGGGCTTCGCGCCTTTCGCATTGCTGGGACCGGCTTTGGGGGCCGTCTCCGTGACGCCCGCCATGGACGTGACGGCGCCGCGCACCCTGACGGCGCGCGCACTGGCGGACGCCGCCGCGGCCATCGATGCCACCGTGGTCTTTGCCTCCCCCGCGGCGCTGCGCAACGTCCTGGCGACGCAGGGCGGCGTTGGCCAGGCCGGGCGCGAGGCTTTGGAGCGCGTGGAGCTGCTGCTCTCGGCCGGCGCGCCCGTCCCCGCATCCCTCCTCGCAGAGGTGCAGCGGCTGATGCCCCAGGCCTCGCTGCACACGCCGTACGGAATGACGGAGGCGCTGCCGGTCACCGACATCAGCCTCGAACAGATCCGCGCCGCGGAAGCCGACGCCGCCGCCGGAACCGTGGCAGGGGCCGGCAATGGTGTGTGCGTGGGCCTGCCGGTGCACGGCGCCCGCGTGGCCGTCATCCCGCTCGCCGCGGACGGCACCGCACCCGGGAACCGGCCCGTCACCGAGGCGGGAGTGACCGGCGAGATCCTCGTCAGCGCCCCGCATGTGAAGGAAGCCTACGACAGGCTCTGGCTGACCCAGCGCGAGAGCGTCCGCACCGCCGGCTGGCACCGCACCGGCGACGTCGGGCACTTCGACGCCGCCGGCCGGCTCTGGGTGGAGGGGCGCCTCGCGCACGTCGTGACAGCTCCGGGTGCCGCCGTCACGCCCGTGGGCGCCGAGCAGGCCATCGAACACCTGGACGGCGTCGGGCTGGCCGCCGTCGTGGGCGTCGGTCCGTCCGGGACGCAGGCCGTCGTCGCCGTCGTCGAGACCGTGCCTCCCGCCCGCCGCGCCGGCCCCGCGGCGCCGCAGCTCGCCGGGCGCGTACGGGACGCGGCCCGCTGGGCAGGCGTCAGCGTCTCCGCCGTGCTTGCCGTCCCCTCCCAGCCGACCGACATCCGCCACAACGCCAAAATCGACAGGACCCGACTGTCCCGGTGGGCTTCGGCGGTGCTGGCCGGCGGCAGGGCGGGCACGCCGTGAAGGTGCTGGTCACGGGCGCGAGCGGCCTGCTTGGCCGCGAGGTAGCCCGGCTGCTGGTGCGCCAGGGCCACACCGTCACTACCTTCCAGCGTCGTCCCGCCGGCGTGGCCGGTGCCGCGGACCTCTCCGGCTCCGTCACCGATGACGATGCCGTCCGTCGCGCCGTCGCCGGTGCCGAGGGCGTGATCCACCTGGCCGCGAAGGTGTCCTTCACCGGCCGCGCCGCAGAGTTCGATGACGTGAATGTCGCCGGCACGCGCCGGTTGCTCCATGCCGCCCGCGAGGCCGGCGTGCGGGACCTGGTGTTCGTCTCCTCCCCCTCCGTGGCCAACTCCGGCGCCGCCATCGCCGGACGAGGCGCCGAGCCGGCGGACCCGGCCCGCGCGCACGGCGACTACTCCCGCACCAAGGCCGAGGCCGAGCTGCTGGCGCTGGCCGCGGACTCGCCGGACTTCCGCGTCGCGGCGGTGCGCCCGCACATCGTCTGGGGCCCCGGCGATACACAGCTGGTGGAACGGGTGCTGGACCGCGCCGGCCGCGGCCGCCTGCCGCTGCTCGATGCAGGGGCGGCCCTGATCGACACGACCTACGTGGACAACGCGGCCTCAGCCATCGTCGCCGCGCTGCACCGCATGGAGCACGTCCACGGCCGGGCGCTCGTCGTCACAAACGGCGAACCACGCCCTATTGGCGAGCTGCTCGCGGGCATCTGCGCCGCAGGCGGGGTCCCGGCACCGTCCTGGTCGCTGCCGGGCAGGCTGGCCCGGGTGGCAGGGTCGGTGGTGGAGAAAGCGTGGACCCGGTCCGGCCGGCCCGGGGAGCCGCCGATGACCCGGTTCCTCGCCGAGCAGCTTTCCACCGCCCACTGGTTCGACCAGCGCGAGACCCGCGAACTCCTGGACTGGTCCCCCGCCGTTTCACTCGACGAGGGCCTGGCGCGCCTCGCCGGGTATTACCGCCGGCAGTAGCTTTCCTACCAGCCGCAGGTCCCGCGGCGGATCGATGATCCATTGCTCCGTAGACGTCCTTTTGAGGGGTGAAAACGGCAGTTACGGAGCAATCGATGGGGTTTTCCGGGGTTTCCTACCAGCGGCCGTTGCGGGGCCTCGGCTGGCAGACGGGGCAGGTGTAGGAGGAGCGGTTCATGAACTGTTCGCGCTTCAGCAGGCTCACCCGGCCGACGGCGGCGCAGCGCTTGCATTCCTGCCCGCCGCGGCCGTAGGCGTTCAGGGACCGGTCGAAGTAGCCGGAGGCGCCGTTGACGTTGACATAAAGAGAGTCAAAGCTGGTTCCGCCGGCGGCGAGGGCGTCGGTCATGACCTCCCGGGCGGCATCCAGCAGGCGCGACGCGTCCGCCCGGCGCAGGGTGTCGGTGGGGCGGGCGTAGTGCAGCCGGGCCTTCCAGAGCGCCTCATCCGCATAGATGTTGCCGATTCCGGACACGAGGCCCTGGTCCAGCAGTGCCCGCTTGAGGCCGGTCTTCCGGGCGCGGAGGCGGCGGTAGAACGCGTCGAACGAGAAGTAAGGGTCCAGCGGGTCCCGGGCAATGTGGGAGGCTTCCTCGGCGATCAGCGGAAGCGGGGTCTCGGCGAGCCCGCCGGGACCGCCGTCGGAGGTGGCGATGAGCGAGGTGAGGAACAGTCCGCCGAAGATGCGCTGGTCCACGAAGCGGAGCTGGTCCGGCATGCCGTCGGCAGTGCTGAGGCCTAGCCGAACCTTCAGGTGTTTTTCGTCGGGAACGCCGGCGTCCTGCATCAGGAGCTGCCCGGACATGCCCAAGTGGGCCATGAGCGCCACGCCGGGCATTACGGGCTCAGCGCCGTCCGGGGCATCGCCGCCCGGGGCATCGCCGCCCGGGGCATCGCCGCCCGGGGCATCGCCGTCCGGGGTGTCGCTGAGCGGCATCCACAGGAACTTGCCGCGCCGGACCACATCAAGCACCCGGGCGCCTTCAAGGTTGCCGGCGAAATCCTCGGGACCAAGCGCGTGCCGGCGGACGGAGCGCGGATCCACCACCTCAACGGAGGTGATGGTCCGGCCCCGGACCCAGCTCACGAGGCCGCGGCGGACAACTTCCACCTCGGGCAGTTCGGGCACGGCAGGGAGCCTAGCTGCCGGCCTGGTCTTGCAGCTGCCCGGGTGCCGACGGCGTTGCGGGACCGGGCTGCGTAGCCGCCGAAAGCCGGCGCCACGCGTCGGCGGCGGCTTCCTGCTCGGCTTCCTTCTTCGAGTTGCCGGAGCCGGTGCCGTAGTCGTTGCCGCCGATCCGCAGCACGGCCTCAAACGTCCGCGCGTGGTCCGGGCCGGAGCCCTCCACGGCGTAGTTGATCGTCCCGAGCTGGCGGCTGGCGGCAAGCTCCTGGATGCTGGTCTTCCAGTCGGTGCCGGCGCCCAGCGCGGCGGCGTCCTTCAGCAGCGGCCCGACCAGACGCATCACCAGCTGGCGTGCCGTTTCAATGTCATTGGAGAGATAGGTGGCACCGATCAGGGCCTCCATGGTGTCCGCGAGGATGGACGCCTTGTTCTTGCCTTCGGTGAGCTTTTCGCCCTGCCCGAGGTAGATGAAGTCGCCCAGGCCGATGCTCCGGCCGATGCCGGCGAGGGCTCTGGTGCTGACGACGGCGGAGCGGCGCTTCGCGAGGTCCCCTTCGGGCAGCGTGGGGTTGTCGCGGTACAGGGCATCGGTGACAGAGAAGCCCAGGATGGAGTCCCCCAGGAATTCGAGCCGTTCGTTGGTGGGAATACCGCCGTTTTCGTAGGCGTAGGAACGGTGTGTGAGCGCAAGACGAAGCGTCCCGGCGTCAATAGAGACACCGAGACGCTTCAGAAGCTCTTCAGTTGAAGACATCTTTTTCAGCCAGTTGGCGGATTAGACGTCTGCGACCTTGCGGCCCTTGTATTCAAGGAACAGCGCGGTGCCAGCCGAGTCGGTAACGACCTTTGCCTGGTGCGGCAGGCTGTAGGTGACCTGGCCGTTCTCGACAGTCTTCACCAGGTGGGGGGCGGTTGCCTTCCACTGGGAGCGGCGGGCGCGGGTATTCGAGCGAGACATTTTCCGCTTGGGAACAGCCACGGCTAACTCATTTCTCTCTAGTCCAACACTTACAAATCAGTTTTGCCGGTCAGGCTTAGCCAAGTCAGCCAGGGCCGCCCACCGAGGATCTACGACCTCGTGGTGATGCCCCGGCTCGTCTTCCAGGCGTACTCCGCATTCGGAGCAAAGGCCCTGGCAGTCTTCCCGGCACACCGGCTGGAACGGCAGCATGGTTACAACTGCGTCCCGCAACACCGGCTCAAGATCGATCAGATCGTGCTCGACTCGACGTTGCTCTTCTTCGTCTTCTTCGTCGGAGAATTCGGCATCCTCGTAGAAGAAAAGTTCTTGCACATTGACCTCAAGGTCATACGCAAGGGGATCCAGGCATCGGCCGCATTCGCCGGTTACTTCGACGTTTGCGGTACCGGATACCAGAATTCCTTCGTGTACGGCCTCAAGCCGCAGGTCCAGCTCGACATCCGAGCCTTCCTGCACGCCAATGAGCGCCACACCAAGATCGCTTGGTGCGGGTACATGTTCCACCAGCGTCCGCATGCTTCCCGGACTGCGTCCGAGGTCCTTGACGTCGAACGCCAGGGGCGAACTAGCATCTCGTTTAATGAGAACTCCTGTTGAACATATGACCGACGTACTATCTTAGCCTGATCTGCCGGACGGACTCAAACCGGTTGATGGCCTCCGGTTCACACCGCAGGCCGGCCCCGGTAGGAACCGCGCAACCGGCAGCAGGCCGCCGAGTACCGATCAAGCTTACCCCTTGCGCGCCCGATCCTGGACAGGCTCGCCCGCGGAGAGCCGTTTCAGCACGGAACGCGGCACGAACTCCGAGACATTGCCGCCGAGGGTGAAGACTTCCTTGATCAGGGTGGAGGACAGATGCAGGTAGTGGCCCTCGGCCGGAAGGAACACCGTTTCAACCCCGGTGAGCTGCCGGTTCATGGTGGCCATGGGCAACTCATAGTCGAAGTCCGAGGAGGACCGCAGACCCTTCACGATGGCGTCAACGCCCCGCTGGCGGCAGTACTCGGCCAGCAGGCCCTCCCCGACCGGTTCCACCACGATCCCCTGCAGGGACGCGAGGGTCTCCCTGGCCATGTCGATCCGCTCCTCCAGGGTGAAGCGGTACTTCTTCGCATAGTTCGTGGACACCGCCACGATGACCTCGTCGAACAGGCCGGAGGCCCTGGCGATGACTTCCAGGTGGCCATTGTGGATGGGGTCGAAGGAGCCCGGGCATACGGCGCGTCTCATGCTCCGAACCTACCGTATCGACGGCGCGGAGCGGGATAACATGACTGAATGTCAGCAACTCACCAGCCGTACCCATGGCAGCGGGCCGCGACCGGCGCCAACCTGCTCTCCGCCCAAGGCACCCTGGGCGTCACGATCTTCGAAGAAATGACCACCCTCGCGCTGGGGACGGGCGCCATCAACCTGGGACAGGGTTTCCCGGACGAGGACGGGCCGGCGGAGATCAAAGCGGCCGCCCAGGCGGCAATCGCCGCAGGCTATAACCAGTACGCCCCCGGCAAGGGCATCGTGGAGCTCCGGGAGGCCGTCTCGGTCCACCAGGAACGCTTTTACGGCCTGACGCCGGACCCGCAGACCGAAATCATCGTCACTACCGGCGCCACCGAGGCCATCGCCGCCGCGCTCCTGGCCCTCGTGGGCCCCGGCGACGAGGTCCTCACCTTCGAGCCGTTCTACGATTCCTACGGCGCCATCGTCGGACTCTCAGGTGCCCGCCACGTTACGGCCCCGTTGCTGGCACCGGATTTCATGCCTGACATGGACGCCCTCGAGGCCGCCTTCAACAACAACACCAAAGTGGTGCTGCTCAACAACCCGCACAACCCCACGGGAGCGGTGTTCCCCCGCGAGGTGCTGGAGCGCGTCGTCGAGCTCGCCACGAAATACGACGCCGTGATCATCAGCGACGAGGTGTACGAACACCTCACCTTTGGCGTCCGCCACATCCCGGTGGCCACCCTGCCCGGTGCCGAGGAACGCACCCTCACCATTTCCTCGGCCGGTAAGACGTTTTCCTTCACCGGCTGGAAGATTGGCTGGCTCAGCGGCCCGGAGCATCTGGTTTCCGCCGCCCGGACGGTCAAGCAGTTCCTCAGCTACAGCTCCGGGACGCCGTTCCAGGGCGCGATCGCGGTGGGCCTCGGCCTGCCGGACGAGTTCTATACCGGGATCGCCGACACCCTCCAGCTCAAGCGGGACATCCTCAGCGCCGGACTCCGCGCGGCGGGACTGGACGTCTTCACCCCGCAGGGGACGTACTTCGTGAACGTGGACACCGCACCGCTGGGCATCTCCGATGCAGTCGACCTCGCCCGCCGGCTCCCGGAGCTGGTCGGCGTGGCCGCCATTCCGGTACCGGTCTTCTGCCACCCGGAGGGGGCCGAGCGCACCCGCAGCCTGCTGCGATTCGCCTTCTGCAAGCGCATCGATGTCCTGCAGGAGGCTGCGGAGCGGCTCGCGACGCTCCGGGACAGGCTCTGATGGGGGAAACCCCGGCGGCGGCAACGCGTTTCCTGCGGACCACCGGCCAGCACGCCACGATCGAGCCTGATGAGTTCACAGAGGGCGGCTTCGTGCTCAGCATCGGCGGTGCCGAGCAGTCGCACGTGAACCTGGCCGACCCCTCGGACATCTTCTACGAATACCTGCGCCGGATCGGGCATGTTGTGGACCTCGCGGCGCCGTGGGGTGAACCAGTCACGGCCCTCCACCTCGGAGCAGGGGCCCTCACCCTGGCCCGCTACCTCCAGGCCACGCGGCCCGGCTCCGAGCAGTACGCCGTGGAGCTGGAACGGGAGCTGCTGGACTTTGTGCTGGACCGCCTCCCGCTGCCCGAGGGCACCCGCCTCCACACGCTGATCGGCGACGCGAGGGATGCCCTGACGGAGTTGCCGCCCGAGCTGCGCTTCGACGTCGTGATTCTGGACATTTTCTCCGGCCCCGAAGCGCCGGCGCACCTTGCCTGTACGGAGTTCTACCGGGAGGCGGCCGCCAAGCTGACCCCGCGGGGGGTGCTGATCGTCAACGTGGGCGACGAACCCGGACTGACCCTGGTGCGGAGCCAGGTGGCGGCGCTCCGCCGGGCCATAGCGGACGTGGCCGCATTCGCGGAGGCCGGCATGTTCAGCGGCCGGTATCCCGGCAACATCATCCTGACCGGGACGCAGGGCCCGTGGCCGGAGGTGTGGACAGCGGCGCTGACCGCCCGCGGACCCCACCCTGCCAAGGTGCTCTCCGGCGTCGGCCTGGACGTGCTGTCGGACTAGCTTTCATCCTCCGGCTGCTCGTCGAGGGCCTCGGCGAGATCTGCTTCCGGAACTTCCTCCACCCCGGGTTCGGCGAACCAGAGCCTGGTTTCGCCGTACTTGCGCTCGGCGAACCGCTCCAGGCCTTCCGGCCATACCGGCTCCGGCGTCCGCGCGGAACGTTCCACCACCACGACGGCGCCTTCCGCCAGGTGCGGTGCGAGCTTGGCCAGGACCTGGGCCAGCGCCGCTTCCTCCAGCGGGTAGGGCGGGTCCAGGAAGACGAGGTCCCAGCGCGCGTCGTCCGCGGCCCGGTCGAGGAAGGACTCGACCTTGGAACGGTGCACCGAGACCACCTTGCGGCCCGCCACTGTGTTGAGGAGGTCCGCGTTCCGCTGGCACACCTCGCTGGCCTTGGCCGCGAATTCCACCAGGTCCACGGATTGCGCGCCGCGGCTGGCACTTTCCACACCGAGCGAACCGGAGCCGGCGTAAAGGTCCAGGACGCGGGCATCCGCCACCACCTCAAAGGCGTCCAGCCGGGAAAAGAGTGCTTCCTTGACCCGGTCGGTGGTGGGCCGAGTAAGCGATCCGGGCACGCTTGCCAGCGCCATTCCGCCGGCGACGCCGGTGATGATGCGGCTCACCGCCGGGCCGCCGTCGGGGGGAGGATTCTGCTAGCCACGTTCAAGGAACGCCTCCTTTTCGGGGTTCAGGTAATCGTCAATTGCACCGGCGAGCCCCGCATGGGCCGCGAGCGAGGGGTCCGCCGCCACGATCCGCTGGGCGTCCTGCCGGGCCCGGGCGATGATGTCCTCGTGCTCGAGGACCCGCAGGAGCTTCAGGGTGGACCTGCCGCCCGACTGCGAGGCCCCCAGGATGTCGCCCTCGCGGCGCAGCTTGAGGTCCTCCTGGGACAGTTCGAACCCGTCGGTCGTGGAGGCCACGGCCTCGAGCCGCCGGCGGCTGGGATGGCCCGGTTCCAGGGTGGTGACGAGCAGGCAGGTCCCGGGCAGGCCGCCCCGGCCCACCCGGCCGCGGAGCTGGTGCAACTGGGAAATCCCGAATCTGTCCGCGTCGAGGATCACCATGAGCGTGGCGTTGTGCACGTCGACGCCGACCTCGATCACCGTGGTGGACACGAGCAGCTTGGTTTCATTGGCGGTGAACGAGGCCATGGTCCGGGACTTGAGCACCGGATCCTGGCGGCCGTGCAGCGGCGCGAGGGCCACCCCGGCCAGCGCCGGCTCGTCCCGGAGATGTTCGACGACACCGGTGACCGACGCCAGCTCGCGGGCGCCGTTGTCCCCCTCGAGGTCCGCGGCGGACGGTTCGGCCTCGCCGGGGCTGAAGTCGCCGTCGTCATCGTCGCCGATCTTGGGGCAGACGACATAGACCTGGTGCCCGGCGTCGATCTCCTCGCGCGAGCGGGACCAGATGCGCCCGGCCCAGCCGGGATTCTCGGCCAGCCCCACCACGTGCGTGCTGATCGGCGCGCGTCCGGCCGGAAGCTCGTCAAGCACGGACGTTTCGAGGTCGCCGAAGACCGTCATGGCCACGGTCCGCGGGATGGGCGTGGCGGTCATGACCAACAGGTGCGGAGGCCTGCTTGCCTTCGAACGGAGCAGGTCCCGCTGTTCCACACCGAAACGGTGCTGCTCGTCCACCACGATCAGGCCAAGGTCATAGAAGGAAACGTTCTCGCTCAGCAGCGCGTGGGTGCCGATCACGATCCCGGCGGTCCCGGAGGCGGCATCAAGCATCGCCTGCTTCCGCGCCGCCGTCGGCATGGACCCGGTCAGCAGGGTGACCTGCACCGCCTCGGCACCGAACCCGCCAAGCAGTCCGTCCCGGGACAGCGGGCCGAGCGTGCGGCGGATCGATTCGTAGTGCTGCGCGGCAAGGACCTCGGTCGGGGCCAGCAGCGCAGCCTGTCCCCCGGCGTCGACCACCTGCAGCATGGCCCGCAGGGCCACGATCGTCTTCCCGGAGCCCACCTCGCCCTGCAGCAGCCGGTTCATCGGGGAATCCTGGGCGAGCTCCTCGGCGAGTGTCTTGCCGACGGCGGACTGGCCGGCCGTCAGGGTGAACGGCAGCTGGCGGTCGAAGGCGGCCAGCAGGCCGTCCGCAACCGGTCGCCGGGCGGTGGCTTCTTCGGCGGCGAGCTGCGCCCGGCGCCGGGCCAGGGCGGACTGGAGCACGAGCGCTTCCTGGTACCGGAACCGGTCGCGGGCCCGCTGCCAGTCCGGCGGGGTCTGCGGGGCGTGGATGAGGCGGTAAGCGTCCGCGACGGGCAGGAACTTCTCCCGGGCCGCGATCTCCGCCGGGAGCGGGTCAGGCAGGGCGTCCAGCTCCACCGTGTCAAGCAGGGTGGCGATCACCTTCTGGATGGACCAGCTGGTCAGCTTGGCGGTGGCGGGATAAACGGGGATGGGCATGGCCGCGAGCTTTTCCGGATCCATGCCGGGGGCATCCGGGTCCTCATCGAGCAGCAGGAAATCGGGGTTGGTCAGTCCGAGCGAGCCGCCATACCGGGTGACCTTCCCCGAAAAACATGGCACGCCGGCCCGGCTGGAGTTCGGCCTTGGCGCGGAAGCCGTTGAAGAAGCTCACCTTGAGGGTCCCCGGCATGCCGGCGCCGGCGGGCCGCTGGGCACCACCGGCTCCCCCGGCGTCGTCGGAGATCACGACGTCGGTCAGGGAACCGCGGCGGGCCCGCATGGCCCGGGTGCTGTTGGAGATCACGCGGGCGATGAGGGTCACTTCCTCATCCAGCGGGACCTCGCTGATCGGGGTCAGCTCGCCACGGCTCAGGTAGCGGCGGGGAAAGTAGTTCAGCAGCCCGCCGACGGTGCTGATGCCAAGGTGTTTTTCGATGACCGCCGCGGAGCGCTTGCCGATCCGGCGCTCGAGGCCCAGGTCCAGTTCAGCGTTCATGTCCGTCCGGGTCCCGGAGTTCCGGTTCATGCGGTTCCGGTTCACGCGGTTCTGGTTCACGCGGTTCCGGTTCACGCGGCACAGCAAGCTCGCTGATGGAGACGTCGGAAGGGTCGCCGAGTGAACGGATGAGCGTCACCGCCGGCCCAGCGTCCAGGACATGGACGTGGACCCGCCACCGGTAACGCCCGGACTCGTCGGCGACGCCGCCCACCTGGCTCATGATGACGGAATCACCCAGCTCATCGAGCCGCTGGCGCAGCATGGCGGCATCCAGCGGCGAGAGCTGGATGGTGCACATCACTTCCACGCCCTCGTCGCGGGGCATCGCGGAGTGGATGTGCGGGTCCTGGACGTCGTAGCCGTGCAGTCCGTCCAGGAGCTCGCCCTGCAGCTCTTCGCCGAGGACGGCGGACCGCAGGCAATCGAGGATCAGCAGCATTCCGACGCCGCCGGCGTCCACCACGTGGGCGGCCTGGAGGGCGTCGAGCTGGTCCTCGGTCCGCACCACCGCCGCCAGGGCCGCTTCGACGGCTGCGTCCAGCGCCAGCCCCAGCGCATGGTTGCTGTCGTCGCCTTCGTGGGCGGAGTCCACCGCCGCGGCTGCACGGGCCGCCGCTTCCATGACGGAGAGCATCGTTCCCGGCACGGGGTCGCTTAGCGCGGACCAGGCCCTGATCTGGGCCCGGTTCAGCGCAGCGGCCAGCAGCGGGCCGCTCAGCCGGGTGTGGCCTGCGAGGGGCTCCGCGGCGGCGCAGAGGAAAACAGCCAGGAGCGTGCCGGAGTTGCCGCGCGCCTGCTCCATGGCGGCCTGCCCGGCCGTGGCGAGGACGATGCCGACGTCGCTCTGGACGGGATCGGACGACGCTGGGGCGTGGTTGGGCAAGCCTGCGGCGTGCTGGGCAAGGTCCCGGGTGATCACCGGGATTGCGGCCGTGGCCGGGTTCGAGCCGGTGTTGATGCCCTGCAGAGCGTGCGCCGCCGCCCGCACCGTCAGGTACAGGTTGGTTCCGGTGTCGCCGTCGGCTACCGGAAAAATGTTGATGGCGTTCAGGCGGTCGCTGTGGTTGCCGAGCGTTGTTTCTGCCTTGCCCAACCACCGCTTCATCGCTTGCGCGTTGGCGGCAATCTTAGTCTGCAAAGTGATCCCATCCCACAGTGTCGGCGGGCCTGCCCGCGATCGTGACGCCGGTACTGTCCGTTGGTGAAGGCGCTTCCACCGAGCCTATCGCAGTGAAACCGTGAGGTAGCCGAAGGGCCGCGGGGAATGTGGCCAGCAGGCCGTGGTCTTCTCCGCCGCCCAGGACCCAGGCCAGAGGTTCGGCGCCCAGCAGCTCGGCCGCCGGCAGCAGCGGCACGGCGAGCGCCTTCAGCGCCTGCGGGTCCAGGTTGAGCACCTGGCCGCTGGCCTCCGCCAGCCGGCCGCCGTCGCGCACCAGTCCGTCGGAAATGTCCATCATGGAGGTGGCACCGGCATGCCGGGCCAGCGGTCCCGCTGCGAGGGGCGGGTGGGGCCGGCACTGGGTGTCCATCAGGGCGCGCTGGGCCGGGCCCAGGGACTGGACGGGGACTGAGGACTCGAGCAGGGCCAGTCCGGCTGCGGCGCGGCCGACGGTTCCGGCAAGCGCCACGGTGTCCCCCGGGAGCGCCCCGGACCGCAGGACCGGATCCCCGCCGTCGAGGGTTCCCAGAATCGCCACGCTCACCGCCAGCTCCCGCCCCCGGCCCAGATCGCCGCCCGCAACGGCGCAGTCCCCCGCGCCAAGCCCTTGGAGTCCCGCTGTCAGTCCGTCGGCGAAGTCTTCCACCCAGGCCACCGGGGTCGCCGGGGTCATGGTCAGGCTCACCACCAAGGAGGTGGCACGGGCACCCATGGCGTTGATGTCGCTGAGGTTCTGCGCGGCGGCCTTCCAGCCGACGTCGTAGCCGCTCGTGCGGTACCCGTTGTTCCACTCGAGCCGGAAGTCCTGGTCCTGAACCTGCGTGTCGATGCTGATCACTGTGCGGCCGTCCGGCGCCGCCACGATCGCGGCGTCGTCTCCGGGGCCCAGCAGGACCGCGGCGTTGGTGTCGGGGCCCCGGTTGAGCCGGGGGAAGATCCGTCCCAGGAGTTCGGACTCGGACAGTCGCGACACAGTCAGGTCAGCGTCGGGGAGGGACGCCTCCGGCGCGGCTGGTTCAGGGGCTGTCGATTCAAGCACATCCCTACGCTACCGCGGGGCTGGGACAAAGTTCTCGGCCTAGGATGGTCCCACGACTACGCCCGGTGATCCAGGCGTGAAATACTCAACGCCGTGCTTCCTTCCGCCCCCGCGGCGACCACCGCCACCCGCAGGGCGCTTGCGTTTACCGCGGGAGGCTTCCTGTTGTGGCTGGTCATCGCGCTACAGCTCTTCGCCAACACGGATCCCCTGAGCCTGCACCGCACGGACGCTGTAATCGTGCTCGGGGGCGCCGCGTCGGAGCGGTTGCCCGCTGCGCTGGAAATCCAGCAGGACCTGGGGATTCCCGTCCTGGTGCTGTCCCGCACCGACACGTTCGGCAACAGGGTGGCGGACGCCGTCTGCGGCTCCGCCGCTTTTCCAAATTCGTCCCTCATCTGTTTCCGGCCACCTGATCTGGACACCCGGGGTGAGGCCCAGGCCGTTTCTCGGCTGGTTTTGCTCAACGGGTGGAAGTCCGTCACCGTGGTCACCTCCAGCTACCACGTCACGCGCGCGGGCCGGCTGATCACCCAGTGCACGACGGCGGAAGTCCAGATGGCCGCCTCGCATCCCGACCTGGATCTGTGGCAGTGGCTGCGCCGGTTTGTCATCGAAACCGGCGGGCTGATTGACGCTTCCCTGCGGCCGGAATGCGTGGATAAAGGGGCGGGAATGTAAGAATTGAAGGCATCGGGTTGCAGCCGTCAGCCCGTTCAAGGGCCAGTTAGGGCGAGGAGGACGAGACCGTGGACAATCCTGCCGACGGTACTCCCCCGCTGGTGGCCGCACCGCGGCACCTGCGTCGCCGCCCGCTGCACGGGGAGATCCCGGACGCCCTCCTGGTCCCCGGCGTCGAGCCGTTCCCGCTGTCCGGCGAGCCCCTGGCAACCGCTAAGCGCACCGCCGAGCCCGACGTCGACGACGTGGACGTGGCCTACGCCCGAAAACGCCTCGGGGCCCTGCTGGCAGTCATCTTCGTTGCCGTCAGCGTTCCCGCCCTGATCCTCGCCCTGCTGCTGCTGGGCTGACCCAACAACCGATCTCGCTTCCTGGGGGAAATTCCATGTTCAGCATCATGCCGATTTTCGGCACCCGGCCCGAGGCCATCAAGATGGCTCCGATCGTCAGTGCCCTGCAGCATTCGGCCCATTTCCGCTGCATAGTCACCGTCACGGGCCAGCACCGGGAGATGCTGGACCAGGTCAACGAGCTGTTCGGCATTGTTCCGGATCATGACCTGGACATCCTGCAGCAGGGCCAGTCCCTGTCAGGCATCATGACCCGCACCATGGAGGGCTTGGAGAAGCTCTTCGCAGACACGAGGCCGAACGCCGTCGTGGTCCAGGGCGACACCACAACCTCCACTGCGGCGGCGATCGCCGCCTTCTACCACGGCATTCCCGTGGTGCACGTGGAGGCGGGCCTGCGCAGCGGGGACCTGCTCTCCCCCTTCCCCGAGGAAGCCAACCGGAAGATGACCAGCCAGATCACCCGCCTTCACCTGGCGCCTACGGCCACCAGCCGCGCCAACCTCCTCGCCGAGGGCATAAATCCGGCGGACATTGTGGTGACCGGCAACACCGTGATCGATGCCCTCCTGGCCACAGTGGATAAGCAGCTCCCCTTCACGGACCCCCGGTTGGAGGAACTGGCCGCCGGCGGCCGCCGCGTCCTGCTCGTCACCACACACCGCCGGGAGAACCAGGGCGAGGCCATGCGCGGCGTTGGGCGTGCGCTGGCCCGGATCGCCGAAGCCGAGCCGGACCTGGTGATTGTCCTTCCGGTCCATAAGAACCCGGTGGTACGCGAGGCGGTGCTGCCGTGGGTGGACGGCACGCCCAACGTCTTGGTCACGGAACCGCTGGCGTACGGCGAGTTCACCCGCCTCCTGTCCATCGCCGACGTCGTACTGACCGACTCCGGCGGCGTCCAGGAGGAAGCCCCCAGCCTGGGCAAGCCGGTTCTCGTGATGCGCGAGAACACCGAGCGTCCCGAAGCGGTGGACGCCGGGACGGTGCTCCTGATCGGAACGGACGAGGACAGGATTGTTGACGAGGTGGCGCGCCTGCTGCATGATGAGGTCCACTTTGCGGGCATGGCCAACGCCGTCAACCCCTATGGTGACGGAAAGGCTGCCGCCCGGACCGTGGCCGCGATCGAAGACCTGCTGGGCGTCGGGTCGCGGATTGCCGAGTTCACCGGCGGATAGGCGCCCGCTACAGCAGAGGGGGTCAGATCAAGAAGTGCGACGGCGGAGCAAGATGCAAGTATCGCGACGGGACGTCATCAGGTGGGCATCGACTGGCGCGATCGGGGCGGCTTTGCTTGGACTGTCCGAATCTGGCGGAGTCCGAGTGTCTGAAGCGGAGGGAGCGGAGCCGCCAAAGGCCGACGCGTCTGCACTCACCAGAGCCGAGCAAGGCGCACAGCTGACGACTCTTGACTCCACTATCACCTTTGGCTCCCGTCGGGTTCAGCGGCTGCCGTACCGTCGGCTCGCCGCCGGGCCCGGTGTCGAGACCCTCGTACGGGAGGAGTTGCAGGCCCGCGGCCGCACTCCCAGCAGCAAACGGACAGCTCTGGCTACCTTTGGGCACATCACTGACACTCACGTGCTGGACGCAGCCAATCCGGGTAGGCTGACGTTCCTTTGGCAGTATTTCGATTTTTCCGAAGAGTTCCCGAGCAACAGGAGGTTCCGGCCCCAAGAACTACTGACTGTTCACGTGCTGGATGCAATGTTACGGAAACTCAACGCGGTGCATCAGGGTCCCGTTAGTCGACGGCCACTCGACTGCTTGGTCACGACGGGGGATCTCACAAACGCGTCTGCCCTGTGCGAGTTGTCAGCAGCCGTTGGCGTATTCAAGGGCCATGTCGTGACTTCTCACCCCGCCGGCGATTACAAAGGAGTCCAAGACTACGGTCGTGCGTCGTTGAAACTGTCTCATAACTTTTGGCATCCCGAGCCGGAAGTTGCCGGAAGCATGCCAGACAACTGGAAAACAATTCAGGGTTTTCCCACCGTTCAAGGCCTTCTGGAAGCAGCGATCAGACCAATACCAACCGAAGGTACGAGGTATCGGTGGTATACCGGCTTGGGTAACCACGATGAAGCCGGGCGTTCCACGTCGGCCTCTGCATTGCGGAAGGCCGATTTCATTGAGCGTCTTCGCCTTGGTGACCGGCTTCCGTTGGGTCTGCCTCAGGGTATGACAACGTCCGCTTTCTGGAGCGCCGCGGCTGACCCAGACGATAAGAAACGACAGGCACTGATGGACTCCATGCCTTACAGAAGGGTGCCCGCCTCGAAGCTTCGGCGGCCGTTTAGCAAGGGAGAATTTATGGACACTGCTGGCGAAGCGGGGAAAACCCGTTTTGGTTCCAGTGCTGGCCCAAGCGGCGACTCCCAGCCTTACTATACCTTCGAGGTGTCTCCTGGAGTCGTCGGTATCATGCTGAACACAGCAAGCCCAGATGGGGGCACTAAGGCCGTCCTAGATGCAGAACAGGCAGAGTGGTTGGAACGACAACTCTGCCTCGTTTCCCGGGAGGCCTACGATTCAAAAGGCCGGCGGGTTGAATCGAACGTTCAAAATCGGCTGGTTATCCTGTTTAGCCACCATCCCCTGTCTTCCTTTGACCTAGATCACCGCTCAGTCGGAGATCCCAGACCCTCCTTGGATCGCTCTGCAGTACTAGAGCTCATTTCCCGATTTCCCAACGTGGTTGCTTGGATGAATGGCCACGCTCACTGGCATAGAGTGACCCCGCACAAAGGCAAATATGAACACGCAGGCGGATTCTGGGAAATCACCACTGCATCACTAATCGACTTTCCACAGCAATCGCGAATTATAGAAATAATCGACAACGGAGATGGGACTCTTTCCATCATTGCAACCTTGGTTGATCATTCCACACCAGAGAGTGTTGCGTATGATGGACCGCATTCGGCCCGGTCTCTTGCGGCCCTGAGCCTTGAACTGGCGAGTAATCGGCCTGGACTTGATCACGCCGCCGCGGTGGGCACTTCGACTGACCAGAATGTCAACTTGTTATTGAGGAAACCCTTCTGATGGAGTCGTCCCTACCGCACCATTCGCGGGTGAAGGAAGAAAACTGGGGTCCTGATCGATGCCGGCGCCACGAACGGCAAGGTCGACGCGCCCCACACCGGAACCAAGCACCTTAGATGCAATGCCCAATGCTACTGAAACGCCGGCAAGTACAAAGTGAGAATTCCCATTTGCAGAGTGCGGTCAGGACGGCGAAACCATACACCCGCGGATTCGCTCTCCGTGAACCGTGAAGGATACAACGCAGCAAACCCTGAAAGCCGCGGTGCAAGAAGGGGCGACCCTAGGCTTCACCTTCCCTCCCAGACTCCGGGCTTACCGTGAAAGCCTTCGACTTCAGTGGCCCAGCACTAGGCGCTGGCTGGCCAGCCCGTCCTAACAACGGGCACAACAGGCAGGGCATTTGGACACCCCTGTACCCATGGTGGGTCAGCGCCTTATCTGCTAGCAGTGGAGTGCAATTTACGTCGAAGGGACGAGACACTACGCAACCAGTCAGGACGACTTCCAAAGACATTGTCCATGGCTTGGACGAGTCTGCGGTCCACTTGGTGCTTCCTCGGATCGACTTGGACCCCAAGTTCGCTTTTCCGCTTCCAATTGGATGTTATTCCGGCAAAATGTCGGTGAACGACACCTTCTGTCTTCTTCATCCTAACTCCATGAATATAGTGCGTCTTCCACTGAGTGGCACCACGAATTTTAGCGGGGCTCGCCGTCCACTTCAATGTGGTCGACGCACGTTGCGGCTGGTAATAACGGAAGTCGGAGAAACTGGGGACGGACTTACTTGGGCATCCTGCAGTCTCAATCCATCGCCCTGCATACAGAATAGCGTCGGCACCTGAAGCCTCTAGGTGAGAAAAGACGCTTGCCCCGTTTTCAGCTATCACGAGTTCGTCGACGTCAGCATTGATTACCCCTGTAGCCTGAGACAAGAACCTTCGGCGGGCGTTTTCCATGATTCCGTACTCGCAGAAATCCGAGTCCCACGGCGCGCCTCGGACCCCACCCCAGGAACCTCCTTGCGGTCCGAAGGGGAAGGGCCACGAAACAACAACGGCAACAGCTATCCCCTTAACACCAGAAATAACCCGTAGGACCTCTTCAGCCGCATACTCCGTAGATCCGTTGTCATAGACCAAAACAGCGTCCACACCGTGTTCTACCGCATGGAAGCGTGTCCAATCTTCGAGCCACACAAGATTGTTATTCTTCGACTTTGTAAACAGCACCTTCCGGCCCGCGAATGCCTCGCAGTAATTCCGACCAATCCGAACGGATGCTTCCAGCTCCGGCAAACTGAGAGCGAAAGTCCGTGCTTCAGGTCGCGCCCGTACGTATGATCGCTGGGTTCTATCGATATCCTCAAAGCTGCATTCCGAAGTTTCCCTGCCGTCGACCAGGACAGGGGCTGAATCGACAAGGCTCTTGAGGTTCAGCAGCGGTGGGCCGGACAGTGTAATGCCCTCCACAGAATGGAACACATCGTAAAAAAGGGTTTTGTCGTCGAATTTCTCGTCGTAGTCGTCCTGCCGTAATTCCTCAGGGCGGGGTGCGATCCTTCGGAGCGCAGAGTTCTCACCAATAACTACAGACGAGGGGCGCACAACCATGCTAATCAAGGGACGGTTCTTCAAGTTATGCTCTCCTGACGCTTTATAGCCGGCGGATTAAACGGTGATGCTGGCGTTCGCCCTGATCAAGTCCTCTGGGAAGTCAACTTCTACGGCGTAGAATTGGCTGATATCGATGGGTAGCCACTTCATGCCGTCTTTTTGAACCGCTAGTTCGATGCCACGCTCAAAGTAGTCCTGCTCTTTTACTTCCTTTAGCCGTCGTATCAACTTCTTTTTGTCCTTTGAAGAAACGAAGTTGATCCCTACGGCTTCGCCTACCGCAGCGTCAGCGGGCACCGTCTTGGAAAGGCTGCCAATATTTCCATCCAGGTCAACAGTATATTTGACCTCTTCATCCGCGACGGAGGACACGTCCACGGTCACGAATGACCTGTCGGCCTTGATGAAAGGGCGCAACAGACCAAGAATCTGGGGATCGAAGACAACATCCCCGTTCATCCACAGGACGCCACCCTTGCCAGAGTTGCGCAGTGCCTTGAGCAGACTCTTTGACGTGTTGGTTTGGTCAAAGTTTTCGTTGTAGACGAACGACGCGCTCGGCACGTGTTCGAGGATCTGCTCGAGCTTGTAGCCGACCACAATGGTCAGCCGAAGCTTCTTACCGAAGGCGCTCTTCAGGTTGTGCACCTGCTGGTGCATGATCGTGCGCCCGTCGCTCAGCTCTGTCATTGACTTCGGATGGGGTCTTGCCAGACGTGTTCCCATGCCAGCAGCAAGAATTACAGTTTGAACGATCATTTCGATTCCTGTCCCCCATGGGATTGCATATTTCGTGGTTCCGTTCCGGTCGGCGGAGTAGGTGCCCCTGCGTCGGACCGGCGGTAGGGCATCTCGTCGCGATGTCCTGATTGTCCAACGGCTAGCCTACCGCGTTTCCTGGAATCGATTCATCCGGGTGGTGGCGCCGACCTCCTCGTGCACTCCCGCCTCCTTAACTCCTAAGCCCGCAGAGACTCATGCTCGTGAAGAGGCTCACACTAGTTAGCCAGCCCCAAAAGCTTCGGCGGGCAACATAGTCATTGGCGCGAGCATCTCACGTCCACTCAGACGGAGAAGGCAGAAGCCTAATCGGGCAGTGATTGGCTTCCTAGCATCGTTCCTGACTGAGGTAGGAGCGCGTCTTTAGCTTCTTCTCGTGCCGAAGCTGACGCCGGAGGACCATCTTGCACTCAGGATCCCAGGCACGGCCCGTTGCGTTTTGCATCACATTCGCTGCCGACGCACTCTCTGAGCCATGTCTGACGACATCCTCATTGTACGGTTGCATGTACTAAGCAGCGCGCCACGCTAGGTCGGGGCAAGCGTTCTTGAACTAGCGTGGCGCTTACATTGAGTATGAGCCCGCAATAGTACATGATGCCGTCGCATCTACGAGATTAGCTGAGCGGCGAACGAGTCCACGAGTGCCTGTTGAACGCTGGTTGGACTCGCTACGTCGGGCCCATATTTGTGGCTTAGTTTATGAACGAAGCTACCGGAGAGCAGGACGCCCAGGTTCACTTCTTCTTGCTCCTTGAGCATCGAACGGTTAACCGCTCTTGGGTCGTCTGGCCTCACGGTTGCCTTATCCCAGAGGCTGCCAAACCTATCGTCAAGCCGATACAGGTACATGAACAGGTGGTGCATGAAGAAGTAGGTAATGGGCCTGTCGTAGGTACCCCAATATAGTTTCAGAGCGTCGCGTGTCATGCGAGTGATGTAGTTGCCCTGCTCGCTAGCCAGGAACCAATTTGAAATCAGTCCTGGTTTGTCTTTGCCGAAAGCGAAGAAGCCAGAACCTGCCACCAGCTCCGGGTACACGTCCTGCATGCGCTTCATCGGCATGCACGTGGCGTCCATCCAGATCCCCCCGTACTTGGCCAATAACTCGAAGCGAAGGACATCAGAGAATGCCGCACGGCTGATGTTGGAGATGTCAGTGACATGGGGAGGGAACGTAACCCAGTCGTGCAAGTTACTGTCATCGAGGAACACTATTTCGCTGCTTGCGTGTAGCTGCTGGGCCTGCCGGTAGCATGCCTGCACAATAGGCGGCGCGGAGCTGAACCCTTGCCCCCAATAAACGAACGTCAGCGGGTTACTGGGCGGGACCTCATGGTCCTGCTTGGACTCGAGGCGGCAAGCCCGCGACATGTCTTCGACACGGATTGCCAGCAACGAGTAGAGCGCACGCCGCTCCCGGAAGAGTCGGGGAGTCTCCTCTAACAAGTCCCAATCAGCCGGTGATGCATTCGGGTCGAGAATCAGACCGCGACGGTACAGATTTTTGGCCTCTTTGAGGTCGCCAGCTCGCTCAGCGATTTTTCCGCCGCGAAGTAAGCGCCTCGCTTCTACAAGTTTTGCATCGGCCAAGGCCACGTACTCCTACTTCTCGGTGAATGTCCACTCAAGCTTATAGCAGGCCTTAGGTTGACCCGCTCGACTCGTCCGAGGCGAAAGTGCTTGCCTTGTGCTCCTGACTCTGTCTCTTGCCCTCCAGTTGTTGTGACCGATGGCCGTCGGCCCCTAGCCGGAATGGTGACCAGCTTCGCCAGTCTCAATAGGGTTCTTAGGCCTGTAGTCTGGCGCTAAGACCCGCGCATCAGGTTTTGGATCCGGCGCGATTTGGACGCGCTCGCGGTAGCGATGACTACCGCGAGCTTGTGGCGCAGTCCGCCGATGAATTGCAATTAGCTTCCGCTATTCGCGAGTCGTAGTGTCGTCCTCAGTACGGTGGGTCCGAGAAGCGGCTCAGGTTCCGCTATGCAGTGAAAAGCCCGCTGCACGACGACTTAGGGACACTGTGTGTGATGACGAAAGCGAGTACCCGCTCTCGCAAGACAAGTAGTTCCGGTTGAAAAGCTAGTAGGAGCAACCGTTCCCGCCCTTGGGCTTTGTTGGTTTGATCTTTGTAGTTTCAGGCCTGAAGCTAATGTTCACGTACGGGGGCACTCCATGGGTCAAAAGATCCCAGCAGTTCTGGCAGGTATTGCACTTGCCGCTGCACCATTAATGGCGACAAGCATTCCTGCTCTCGCCCTGTCTCCGGGAGTTGGGTTTTCCGCCAACGATCTCCCGACCTGGCAAACCAACGGCGTTGCCTGGACGATGGCCCAGTCAAACGGCGTGGTTTATGCCGGCGGAACGTTTACCCAGATTCGGCCCCCCGGCACAGCTGCCGGAAGTTCCCAATCACGAAGCGCCGTGAACTTTGCGGCGTTCGACGCCTACACCGGCAACCCCACCTCTTGCGCTTTGTCCGCCACCGGCGGTACGGGGACGAGCGTGCGCGCCCTGGCGGTAACCCCGGACGGCACTCGGCTCTATGTCGGCGGCCAATTCGGGGCCATCAGCGGCGTCAACACGACACGTCTTGCTGCTATCAAACTCCCCGGGTGCACGGTCGACACGACGTTCAGGCCGCAACCGATCTCGGCAGCCGTCCGGACAATTGCGGCAACAAACACAGCCGTCTATTTCGGCGGCGACTTCAAGAGCGTCGGCTCGACACCTCGCGGCCGCTTTGCAGCGGTCGACAATAACGGCACGCTGCTGCCCTGGGCACCGGATGCAAACGCGCCGGGTCGTGCGTTGACCGTTCCCGCAGGCCGCAATGTCGCGGTTATCGGCGGCGACTTCGCAACGGTCAATGGAGTAGCCTCCCAGTCACTCGCCGTCGTGGACGCCACAACCGGTGCGAACGTGCGGGCGTACGGCGCAGCGTTCATTCCCCGCACATCGTTCACGAAGTCCATAGTCGACGATGGCCAGAGTTTCTATATTGGCAATGAGGGCACGGGCGGCGGTGTCTTCGACGGCCGGGCGCGCTTCAGCCTGGATACCTACGACCAGACCTGGCGGGACACCTGCCTGGGCGCAACCCAGGCAGTCGATGTCTACAATCGCGTTCTGTACGCCGCGAGCCACGAGCACAACTGCAACACAATGCAACTCTTTGCCAACGGGGTGCGGCAGCACCTCACCGCCCAGAGCGTGAACGACCCTCGCGTCCAGCTTGGCTGGAGCCCGGACACCAACGACGGAATCGGCGAAATGATCGGCCCGCGGGCGCTGGTTCACACGAACAAGGGTTCCGGCGACGTGCTGTGGGTTGCCGGCGAATTCACCACGACCAACGGCAAGGCCCAGCAGGGTCTGACACGGTTTGGTCCCGGCCCGGGAACAGTGGCACCTTCGGCGCCGAGCAACGTCAGCGCGGCGAGCCTGGTGAGCGGCGAAAACCAGATCCGGTGGCGCGCCAGCCTGGACGACGACGACTCCGAGCTGACCTACAACATCTACCGCAACGGCTCGTCGACCCCTCTTGGCACGGTGCCCGGCAGTTCGCTCTGGTGGTCGACCGGCCAGGTGTCCTTCACGGACAAGACGGCAGTCCCGGGAACACGGTACAGCTACCGGATCCGGGCAACGGATGGCACCAACACCGGCCCGCTTTCGGCGTCAGTTTCCGTGACGACGGCCCGGACGGATGCGGCCTACCCTGCTGCAGTTCTCGGGGCTGGTGCCACGACCTACTGGCGGCTTGATGACGCCGGCCCGACGGTGGGCGCCGACAGTTCGCCGGGCAACAACCTTGAGCTGAGCTACGGCGGACCGGCTTTCGCCGGCGACTCAGGAGCCATCGCGAATGATCCCAGCCGGTCCACGACGTTCAACGGCACGAGCGCGTTCTCCTACGGTCAGGTTCGCGGCAACGCACCCACCGTTTACACCGCTGAAGTCTGGTTCAAGACGAACACGACCCAGGGTGGGAAGATCTTCGGCTTCGGCAATGGCCAGCCGGACCGGCACGGCACCGACCCCGGACTCAGCGGAAAATACGACCGCAACCTCTACATGACGGACACTGGCAGGCTGGTCTTCGGGGTTAACTCCAACGGACCACGAACCATCACGTCGGTCCTTCCCTACAACGACAACGCCTGGCACCACGCGGTGGCAAGCCAGGGCAGCGACGGCATGCGGTTATACGTTGACGGAGCGCAGCTCGGGGTTCTGCCGAACCAGACCGCCGCGCAGAGCTATTGGGGGGCCTGGAAGATCGGCGGAGACCAGCTGACGGGCTGGCCGTTGCGACCTTCGAGCAACTACTTCGCAGGGTCCATCGACGAGTTCGCGGTCTACCCCACGGTGCTTTCGCCCACCCAGGTCAGCGACCACTACAACACCGGAAAGGGCATCAACCAAGCCCTTCTCGGAACCCCCGCTACCACGCCGTGATGGTCCAGTCGGCCACGCACTATGGAAGCGACACCGCCTCAGTCGCAAGACCCGCCTGCCTCACCACCATCTCGCACCACCACACGTGGAGACATTTCTGGACCGTACCGCGTCGACAAAAAGCTGCCCACGGGGACAGGTGAACGGGCTCTTACCATCCAGGAGGGCAAACCCGCCGTCCTTCATCCCCCCGTGGAAGGGACCCAAACCCACTGGTAAGGCCTCAACGCCCCACCCGCGCTAACCGGTCGACTACATGACAAGAATTCGCAAACGTAGTTACGCAACCAATCAACGTATTGGGTCGAACTTTGCATTTCGTCAAACCACGTCAACAACTCCTCCTGGGGACCTAAGGCAGCTGGACGTCGGCTCTGATCATGTTGTGGTCCGACGGAATCGTTCCAACAAAATTTCCAGTGCTGTCGATGTTTAACACGTTCTCCCAAACGGTCGTTCGCATCTTTGACGTGAAGATGTAGTCCATGTAAGTGCCATTGCCGTAGGAGTTGCGAGCGGGCGCCTTCCGAGCAAAGCCGTTATAGCTTTCAAAATTCGCACGAATTGTTTTTTCTGCCGTCGCGGCACTGCTTGGAAGATCACTCTTATATGTGTTACCTAGGGGATCGATGTAGCCGGCCTTGATGAAGGCGTCGTACGGAGCATTGGAAGGCGCGGTCCACTTGTTGGAATTAAAATCTCCGACCATGACGACAGGATATTTACCCGTGTTCTTCGCGGCAATAGCAGTTATAACTTGTTCAGCTTGCTTTGTCCGAAGCGCAAAAAAGGCCGGGTCAGACATGTGGTCGATCAGATGTGCGTTTCCGAAGAAGAATACTTTCCCTGTCGCCCTCTGGCGAAGTATCGCCCACGCAAAATAGCGATCGTCGGCGCCGGTTTGCGTTGCTAGCTTCTGCGAACCCTGACTCAGGAGCTCGACCGTGCCACTATTGTACAAAATCTTGGTGCCACCGGACGCGCCCTTGTATTGGTAGACGCAGTTACTAGGAGTCTGGTCATCTACGCAGTTATTTCTCTTCGTATTACTCAGCTTGTACGGTGTTCCTGCAGCGACCAACCGGTTTGTTAGGTCTTCGAATTGAGCTAGGCCAGCTGTTGACGTGTCACTTTTCAGTCTTCCGGAAGATGCCTCTTGCACGCCGAGAACATCGGGCCTTTGCCCCAATACGGTTTTTACTACCGCATCCCTTCGCCCGATCCAAGGCAGTTCATTAGCCCGACTTGCAAAGCAATACTCGCACGAAACGTTGTACGTTGCCACACGGAGAGCATTCTGCACCGCTTGCAGCACGGGTTTGGTCGCCGTTTTTACGGCTACTCGGGCGGAGTACTCGCTTACGCCAGTTCCAGCTGCGTCGATAACACGGACCTGGAAGTAATACGTAGTGTCAGGCGTGAGACCTCTGATATCAGCCGTTGTTCCGGTGAAAGAATAGTAAGTCGATCCACTCATCGCAAGGTTGCTGGCCTGCTGCAAGCGGTAGCCCTTAGCACCCGCAACACCCCCCCAAGAGAGCGTGATCGTGGACGGACTGCTGAACGACGATTTTAAGCCCACTGGTGCCGGATAGGCCATTGCTGCTGAGCTTTTTTGCGCACTGAACAGAGTTAGGATTACCAGGGCGACCAGAACTGCGGTCATCCAGCGCGTGGCTCCTCGTTGTACTGCATGTCCCATATTCGGACCTTCCTAAACCCTTTGGACCTCATCTGCTACTCGAGGAATTGTAAGGAAGCGTACGAACACGGCAGCTCCTACGCCGAACGGTCAGCAACACCTCGAATAACCCAAATGCAATATTAGCTTTGGGCGAACCGACACCATTCGATCCTGAGGATATCCTGCGGATATTCTGCGCATGGGCACGTCTGACCCTCCCTCGGGGCGGTAGTAGTGGCCTTACGAGAAGCCCCAATCGCTGCGTCTCCGCAAGTTGCGTTGTCCCGGAGGAACCCAAGAATTCCCCCAGGACGATATGCTCCTGCGTCGGCAGATAGGACCCCGATGAGCTGCTCTTCACGTTTCGTAGGGAACGGGATCCCCCGGTGAGTGCCATGCCGCCGTTCGGACGGCAATGATAAAGCGGATCTGAATCCTAGTTGCTGGCATTGCGGTAGCGGCGGAGCGTTTGATGAGCCTGATTCCGGTGTGGCTCGCCTCGACCTTGCCGGTCGTGCCCCCGGTGACCGGAAAACGTCGATCTCGTTTCGCGAATCGGCAAGCGGTGCGGTAGAGCTTGTTTGTCTTGCGCCGTCACACGAGGACTTCGCCGTCCTTCGATCTTCCACAACGCCTGCAGCCTTCCGTTCGCGTCATCCGCGGAAAACCACGGAGGGATGGTAGCCGCGGTGTCCTTGAGTCTCTCGCCGGCGTGCAGAAGCAGCCTCCGATTCGCCCCCATGGCACGGCGGAAAGCCATCATGGCACACCCTCATGGTCCTTAGCGGTACTTGGACCTTTGCTCCTCCGCGTCGCCACGACAGGGACGTGCGGAATCTTCTGGAAGCGTCCCCCACCGCGCACCGCGACAACCCCGCAGCCAGGGCAGCAACCCGGCGGCAGCCCTGTTTTCCAGGTGACTTGGGGGACGTCCAGCGGCCAACTCGCTGACGGAGATGACAGTAGCCGAGAAAATGCGTACGACAGCAAAATCACGGACGCGAGTCAGCGCCCTCAACTACCACAACATGGAAGACTACAAATCGGTTGAATTAACGATCGGTAACGTCCTGACAGCAGTATGACTACCGCCAGCCGATGACGCTCGCCACAGTAATTGAAGACGCGCTCTCTACATCAAACCACTACGAGTTTACCGCAGGCAGGTACAGATCTTCCAAAACCGCCACCGGCCTACGTCTCCCTCCTAATTTTGGTTGGCAAACACCCTCTTAAGATCGGCGTTAGCCGCCTCCAACTTCTTGATCCTCCCTACGGCAGCGGTCAGATCTCGGCGAAGACGAGCCACGACCTCCCGATGTTCGACTTCCGAAGTGCGCTGGATGACCAGCCTCTCCCGCTGGAAATCATCCTGCCCTGACCACACCGTGGTCAGGGGCGGAGGAAACTCCACGCGGGCCAGTTTGGCCTCATATTCCTCCCTGGCAGGGGCCTGGTCCGCTTCATAAATATGCGAGAAACCATTCTCCTTAATAAAGCGCCCAAGCCTATCGAATCTTTCGGCATGGCCGCGGTTAAACTCCGTGTAATCTGCAAACTGGAAAATGTCGGCAACGTCCATATTGGGTTGAAGGTCCTTGGGAAGCATCCGCGGAATGCTATGATAATCCGCAAGCTCCAGCGTACGAGAATCATGCGCAATAACCACAGCTGGCGTACCTGCTAGAATCGCGGCAATATTACCATGAATGCGCGGGCCAAAAGATAGAGCGTAATCGCCCATTTTTTGAATCCAAGTAGGCGCGTCTACATAAAACTTGGCCTTACCTTGTGAAATCTGGGGATGGCTTGACCGAAGGGGAAGCCGGCCGTCCCGAGTGGCCGGGTACTTATCGACGCCCCATAGCATCAACTCCATTGTCTTTATGTCCTGCGGAAAGTAGGTCATGTTATACCTGTCGGAGTTGCTCGCAATGACGTCCCCAAGAAGGTCGATGCTTGTCTCGATATTGTAAGCGACCTGGGACTTCTCATCTAGCACGCTGGAGTTCTTGTGAACAACGTGTCCCGGCCCGTTCATCGTCATGGACGGACAACCCACTACGATCACATCATTGAAACCCAGGGATTGAAGATAGCTTGCGGTCCTTTCGCCCCGAACGCTCAATGCGCTCGACTTACTCAGAACTGCCTTGGCAAAGCGCCTAACCGTCGCTTCCATCGGTTTCAATGAATCATGAGATCCGTCGAGATCGAGTTGCGCGCCTCCGCTGACCATAATGAAGGGGATACGGAGTCGCTCGATAAATTCTGCGGTACGCTGAAGCTCGGGTTCAAAGCTAGGTCGGAAGGCATTGGCGAGCGGCAGAACAAATCCGTCGTACTCATCGTTTACGGAGTCGGCCATCGCACCGTTGATTCTATAATTGTTAGGAGCCACTTCGGCGCCGGCTACAGAAAATAGCTTGTGTGCCGCAGCACCGAAAATAAGGTTTCCGTTGTTGCTGCCGATGACGTTCTTGGCGAAGGTGCCGTATGGGGATACCGCGTCAAAAGGGCTCTTACCGGCCCGCATCAAAATTCGTTTCATTTTCAAATCTCCCTATCAATCAAGTTCCTGCTAGTGCAACCACGCTATAGCGTATTGGATGGAAAACCTGGTACGCGGCTTCCGTTGTCGGACTCATCCCCCCAGATTGCGTCGTAGACGCGGCGCCCGGCTTGCCCATCATCGAGGGCTGCGAACCTATTTCTGAAGGCCGCATATCTAGTTGCATAATGTTCCTCTGCAACTTTATGGGCAATGGATTCGGCGAGTTGCTCCGTGGTCCGGGTGAGCGGCCCCGGAGCTGAAGCTTCAAAATCGAAGTAGAAGCCGCGGACCGTGTCTCGGTACTGCTCGAGATCGGGGGTTAAGAAATAGATCGGCTTCTCGGTAACGCAGAAATCGAACATTACAGACGAATAATCGGTTACCAATATGTCTGCTGCCAGGTACAAATCGTTTACGTCAGGATAGGCAGTTACATCTATAGTTCTGTTCATCCCAGTGGTATACCGTTGACTCGAAACGTTGTGATGGCCTCGGAGGAGGAACGTGTAATCCTCCCCTAGGATGGCTCCTGCCTTATCAGCGTCCAAATAGTTGACCAAGTCATATTGGTTATTGGCTGCACGCACGTTGTCACGCCATGTTGGTGCGTACAGCACGACCTTTTCTCGTGCGTCCAATCCCAGGGCGGCACGGACCATCAATCGTCGACTGGCTGCGACTTCACCAACCAACGCATCATTTCGGGGGTAGCCAAGTGCAAGGGTATTCCCTTGGTATCCAAAAGCTGAGGGAAGCACTTCCTCAGCGAAAGCGTTCTGAGCCAGCAGGTAATCCCAGTATTGCGCCTCCCGCCTCATAAGACTTATATAGGGGAGTGAGAGCTGTGACGACGCAACGTCGTTCCCGATCCGTTTCAGGGGTGTGCCATGCCAGGTCTGAATGTACTTCTGCCCCGGGTTTTTCCTGTAGTAATAAGGAAAGTTGTTATTGTTCACGAGATACTCGGCTGTGTGGAGCAGCCGGTACCAGTCGGAGGAGTACATGATGACGGGCTGCGCACCCTCGGGAACTACCTGCGAATAGTCGCGAATGGTCCAGTACTTGGCACGGTCATCACCTCTTCGCATCATTTCATTAAATAAGCCCAACCCGCTGTCCCCAATAGTTTTTCCGCCGAACGACTCGAAAAGAACCGCGCCAGGTTCCACAGGCCGCCGAAGTAGGTCCGGGATACTGCGCTGAAGCCGGCTTTGCATCAGCTTCCCGCGTTCAGAGGCGTGGAGTGGCGGACCGAACCGGAGCGACACGGCAGCAGCTTGTGCAGTCCTCGTCACTCTTATGTTTGTGGAGGGTAATGCGAACTCCATGGGTAGTTTCGCCTCCATAAGGGGCCCTACCGGCACCCAGTAAGCCCCGTTCAAGGAGCCGTCTTTGGCGGTCATGCAACGGAGCGTATAGGTGCCGGACTCGGGTGCCAGCAGGGAAGCAGACCATTTTTCATGGGACAACGGAAAAACTACCCTAAATTGCTGGTGGTTGTGCAACCACTCAGTGCTGGTCGGCTGGATAACGCTCCGGCCGTTGGCCAGTACAAGTTTGGGCAGAACAACACGGGTTCCGTCAGCATCGGCAAAGCTAGCCCGCCCAAAGATAACGATGGACTGTTCATCACCCGAAACGTCCACTTTTTCCGCCATCAACTGCCACCGGCGATCATGCAGCTCCAAATACCCATAGCCGCTGGTGCTGACCTGAAGGGCACCGAATGTCGGTGAGAGGCCACTGATTTCCGTGTCTGAGCCGCCCCAAGCAAGGTGGTGGAGCTTCTTGTCCTGTGTCTCTACTCGGACCTTCCAAGTGTGCTGTCTGGTCAGTCCGCCCTTGGGCGGCAACGCCGGAATCCTCGCCTTGAAGACGGGCAAACCGGCCTGATCTTCTGGCCGAGCCGTGACGGACAGTTTAAGCGCCGGGCATTCGAGTATCAGCTGGATCGGTCTTTCTCCTGCCGCAAGAGAGGCCGTGAGAGTAAGGTCACGTCCCTCCAGCCGCAAATTCTCCACAAAGCGCCGGTGTGCAACGGTGACAAGGGACAGCCCGAATTCGCTCGAGAAGCGGCACACAAAGCGGCGGCCGTCGACGACGGGAAGCAGGGGGAAGCTGCCTGCGCCGCCGGACGTCTGACGCGCGCTTAGACAAGACCGCAGGAGTGCGCCTCCAAGCCGAAGAGTTAGCCGAACGTACCACTCTGGGTCCTGGACGTCGTCCGGCGTTGCATGGCGAAGGGCCACTAAGTCGATGGTTCCCTGGAACCCGGACTCCGCGTAGCTCGTCCACGCGTCGTTAGATCCCAAATCGATCTGAGGATCAACGACGGAAGTGATAGGAACCGGGAATACGCTGCCTGACTTGCTTTCCACGAGCTCGCACTGAAGATAAGGCGCCGTGACGCAGGCTGGAATACCTGCCACATATGCGTACCCCTCCAGGTTCAGCGAAGTAGCCTCAGAAGAGTCCACCCGTGTAAGGGACGACTGCACTGTCAGCGACTCAGCCCTGACTGTCAGAAGCTCCGAATCGATGCGGGACTCAAGATCCGCAAGGTACCCCGGGGAGGCCCGCCAGCCCTCACCACTCTGGACCAGCGGATAACTGGTGCCGTTTTCAGCCATGTTCGTGACGACATGCTCGAAGTCAGAGCGTTGGCCCCGGACGAGGAGGTTGACCAGAACGCGGTGATGGATAGCCATCAGCGCCCAAACGGACTGTCCCGCATTCGCCACTAACAGCGTTACGGAATCTCTCAGGAGATTCCAATATTCGTCTCCCACCCTCGGAACTTGAGCGTAATACAGCCCCAGGTCGGGCCCCAGGACTTTCGCCAACCAAGAATCGAAGACATCCCCCGGAGTGGCAGCGGACATGTATTCCGACAGCCGAGATGCCACCAGCAGGCGATCGGAAAGGTCTTTAATGTTGTCCTTTTGCTGGGTGATCGAAGACCGGTCCTGGCGAATGCGCCAGTCATACACAACGTCAGGAAGCACGTCGAATCCATTGGAACTGGCATATGCTCTGGCAGTTGCCTCCTGATCCTCATAGAGGACACCCTCAGGAAAGGACCCCACGAATTGATCCCAGAATTCACGCCTGAAGACCTTGTTCCACGCGAAAACATCTTGCAGAATCTCCGGGAACTCAGCCAGAGTGACGCCGACTCGTTCCGCTTTGTGCACTTCAGCAGCCCATTCGGGCACAGCCCTTTGCTTGCCGGACAAGCGGGTCAGCGACCCCACGGCAAAGTCAGATTTCGAGAGATGAAGGGAGGTCATCATCCGCTCGTAGGCGCGAGAAGGGACGATGTCATCTGAATCTGCAAAGGTAATAAATTCGCCCCGGGCTTCCCGGATGCCGGTGTTCCGGGCTGCACCCAACCCGGCGTTGGGCTGCTGCACTATGCGGATGCGTCCGTCGGCACGCGCGTATCCGCGGGCTATTTGGACGGAATCGTCAGATGAACCGTCGTCTACGATGATTACCTCTAACCGTTCGTACGTCTGACGGACGATGCTCCGCAGGCAGTCGTCGAGGTACTCCTCGACGTTGTACACCGGAATCACGACGGTAAGCAGCCCGTAATCCAAGGAGCTGTGGAAGGTGGGCGCTGCCCTTACTACGGTCTCGATGAGCGCCGGATGGACTGAACTGCGGATACTTCGCCTCCAGGCAACTGGCAGACTCCGCCACGCTTTTCGGAGGACGCCCAGCTTAGTGGACTCAGCTTCTGTGTCGATTGTCGTGTTAGTCATAGTCTCTCTTATTCGCCGCCGCGCCAAAAGCCGCGGGTATCAACAATTACTTTGCCTTCAAGGCTGGCCGGCCCGATCTCCCGGAACTTGTCGTGGTCCACCAGCAGCACCACCACCTGGGCCGCCTCGATTGCGGCGTCCGTCTCCACGAGCCGGACGTTCGGCATTCCCGCCAGTTCCTGGGGCAAACGGTTCGCATGCGGTGCGGCCACCAGGATCTCCGCATCGGAGTGCAGGGTGGCTACGCGCCGGACGATCTCGAGGGCCGGTGACTCCCGGACGTCGTCGATGTTGGCTTTGAACGCCAGCCCGAGGCAGGCGATGACCGGCCGGTCCAGGTCGGTGACCGCTTTGGCGACCTGTTCAACGATGTAGCCGGGCTTGCCATCGTTCACTTCGCGGGCAGTACGGATCAGGGCCGAGTTCTCGGGATCAGCCGCCACGATGAACCAGGGGTCCACGGCGATGCAGTGTCCTCCGACTCCGGGTCCGGGCTGGAGGATGTTGACGCGCGGATGATGATTGGCCAGGCGGATGAGCTCCCAGACGTCAATGTTCAGGTTGTCGCTGATGATGGACAGTTCGTTCGCAAACGCGATGTTGACGTCGCGGTAGGCGTTCTCCACCAGCTTCGACATCTCGGCCGTGGCTGCATCCGTCAGGTGGATCTCGCCCTGGCAGAACACGGAGTAGAGCGCCGCTGCCGCTTCGGCCGCCTCGGGCGTCAGGCCGCCCACCACGCGGTCGTTGGTGACCAGTTCAATCATGATCCGGCCCGGCAGCACCCTTTCCGGGCAGTGCGCCACCAGGAGCACCGGCTTGCCATCCTGGCCGTCGAGGCTGAGGTCCGGGCGCAGCCCCAGAATGAACTCGGCCAGCTGGCGCGTGCTCCCGGGCGGCGAGGTCGATTCCAGGATCACCAGCTCGCCCCCGCTTAACGTGGGGGCTATGGCACGGGCGGCGGCGGCGATGTAGGACAGGTCCGCGGACTTGTCCGCCTTGAAGGGCGTCGGCACCGCGACGATGTAGGCATCCGCGCTCGGCGTTTCCAGCTGCGCGCGCAGCCTGCCCTGGCTGACTGCGCCGGCCACGTGGATGCCCAGGTCCGGTTCCACAAACGGCACGTCGCCGTTGTTGATGGCCTCCACGGTTTTCGGATTGACGTCGACGCCGATCACCTCAAGGCCGTTGGTGGCCAAAATGGCCGCTGTAGGCAATCCGATGTAACCAAGTCCGACGACGGCGACCGTCTTGATCGGCGCTTCGGCCTCCCCGGTTCTAGATGTCAACATGTTCATTCAGCTTTCCATAGAATTTGAGGTCACCGGAGGCGAGCAGCTCGGCGTCCTCCACCTGCCAGGTGTGTCCGTTGCCGGTGCGGACCTGAAAGTAGTTGAAGCGGTCCGCCGAGTAGATGGTCCTGCCCGCGGCATGCGCGGCCCGGAGGAATCCGGTGTCCTCGCCGACAGTGATGTGCTCGAACGGGTGGTCCGAAAAGACTTCCCTGCGTGCCATGAGCGTCGGCCCCATCACGAAGTCAGTGAACCGGTGCTCCCGGGCCGCGAACCTGAGGATCGCCGCGTTCGACGCCTCGAGGTGCATGTAGTGGGCTTGTTTCCCTACGACGTCCGCGCCGGAGTAGGACAGCGCATGCAGCTGATCACTGAGGTAATACGGGCCGTAGTGGTCATCGTCATCCATTTTGGTGAGGACGTCGCCGCCGGCAGCGGCGACGCACCTGTTCAGGCACTCCCCCAGCGACACTTCCCGCGGCGCTTCAAGGAGAACCACGTTCCGGATTCCGGACCCCTCCGAAAGTTCCGCCAGTCTCTCCGGAGCGAGCGTGAATCCGTGGGTGAGCAGCACCAGCTCCGGGTGGACGTCCCGTTGCGCCGCCAGCGTGCTAAATACGTTTTCCAGGTTCTGCGGCCTGATCGTGGGCAGCAGCACCGAGACGGAAGGACGCGTCACGCCGGTGGCGCGCTCCGGCACCGCGGCCCGCAGCACGGTTTCCGCGCGGTGGGCGTAGGTGTGGCCGGCCCAGATCGTGCGCTGCGCCAGGTGCGCTGTGCGGTCATTCAGCTCCGGGTTGGAAACGAGAGCCCGGGTCAGGTGCTCGGCTTCCTTGCGCGTTGCGGCCACCGGGACAGCCGCCGGGGAGAAGAACTCCCCCATCGCCTGGCTGGGAGCAGTGACCACCGGAGTCCCGCAGGCCGAGATCTCGAAGATGCGGCGGGCACACATGCTGGGCGAATCCACAACGGAATTGACGTTCAGGAATACCTTGTAGGCCTTATAGGCGGACAGGGTCTGGGCGTAGGTCAGCGACCCGACCACCCGCGAGTCCAGCGGCGCCGGGAACTGGTACTCGGCGTTGCCTCCGAGCTGGCGCGAGAAAATCTCCAGCCCGGTCTGCATCTTGGCGGAGGCGTCCAGTGCGCCGCCAAGGAGGAAGTCCATCTGGGCCCGGCGTTCCGGGTACTTGTGCGCGAAGTACATCCCGGCAAAGGCGACGTCCCTGCCGTGCCGGCCGTGGGCGGGCCGCACAGGGTTGTGCACGGCCGGCTGGGCGGCGAAGGGTAGGACCGCTACCCGTCCGTGTCCTAGATCCGCTGTGTAGTGCGGGATGCGGCCGGAATCGGACGTGAAGACATGGTCGAACAGCCGCGCGGCGGGCAGGAAGTCCTCATAGTGCGGCGGGTCCTCCTTGTTCCAGAACACCGTCGGGATCCCGTGCTCCCGGCACCACTGGACAAGCTCGATGAATTCGTTGCCGGGTCCCATGGGCCCGGTCAGCTTTCCGCGCCACAGTCCGCCGTTTCCGGCCCAGGCCGACTCGACAAACAGCAGATCGAGGGAACCCGGGGCAAGGTCGTTCCGCCACGTGTGGGGATGGACGGCGAGGGTGTCCCATTCATGGCCGAAGGCCAACGCGGAAAAGTCATCCAAGATCACCGCCGCCCGCACGTCAGGCCGGGCCGGTTGCGGCACCGGCAGATCGGCCGGGGCCAGCGAGAGCCGTTTCCTGCGGCCCCGTCCGGTCCAATCGGCTTCCACTCCCTGCACGTTGCGCGGCGCGGCGAAGCCCTGTTCGGTCCGCTGGCGCGAACGCCACGTGCTGAACTGGGCGGGACCGCCGTTGCGAAGGTGCCACAGTCCGGTCCGGATCTCCCGCAGGACCGGCATCAGCCTCGGCCCCGCGACGACCGTTCGCGCACCTCGGTGGCCACCAGGTTTGCTTTCGCCTCGTCGAGGATCTTGCTGGCTGAGATGTTGTTGCCTTTGGAAAGGTGACGCGTGAAGTCCTCGTAGGCCTTGACGGCCACCTCCGGCTCACCGTCCATGATCAGGTCGCCGTTGTCCAGCCAGATTACCCGGGTGCACATGTCCTTGATAGTGCCCAGGTTGTGGCTGACGAGGAAGACGCAGCCAGCCTGCTCGCGGAGTTCATCCATCCTCCGCTTGCTGCGGTCTCCGAACTGGGCGTCGCCCGTGTTGAGGGCCTCATCCACCAGGAGGATTTCGGGGTCGACGCTCGCGGCGATGGCAAACCTCAGGCGTGAGGCCATACCTGAGGAGTACGACTTCATGGGCAGGTGGATGGACTTTTCCAGGCCGGAGAGTTCCACGATGCTGTTGAATTTTTCCTCCACCTCGGCCCGGCTCATCCCCATGGCCAGGCAGCCGAGGACGACGTTCTGGTCACCGGACAGATCCTGGACCAGCGCAGCGTTGACACCCAGCATGATGGGGGTGCTCGAAGCATAAACGGCCCCCGACGTAGGCTTGGACTGGCCGCTGATCAACTTCATGAGCGTGCTCTTGCCGGAGCCGTTCCTGCCGATGATCCCCACCGACTCACCGCGTTCGACGACGAGGGACAGGTTCTTCAGGGCCTGCACAGTCACCATGTTGGGCTTGCTCACGGCCCGGCGCAGGAACCGGCGCTTACTCAGTTTCGCCTCAGCCTCCACGGTTGCCGTCGACGCCACGCGGTACCGCATCTCAACCCCGTCCACCACCACGCAGGGATGCCCTTCGATGAGTATCTCGCGTTCACCCGCGTCCATAGGATTCCTCCCCCTTCCAGAAGAAGACCAGCCCCACAGCAAGCGTGCCCAGTGCCCAGACGGCAAGGATTGCCCACGACTGCCACGGTGGAACCCTGGCGTAAAGGACACAGTCCCGGATGATGTCGATCACGTTGAACAGTGGATTAAGTTTGATGGCGGTCAGCATCTCGGGATTGTTGATGAACCTGTCATACGTGTAAAAAATGGCGGAGCAGTACATCCAGGCCCGGAGCATGAAGGGAAGCAGGTGGGTGACGTCGTGGACCCGGGCGATGATGCGGGCCAGGATGAGGCCGACGCCGAGGTTGAACAGGGACTGCAGCATGATGGCCGGTACCACCAGGACCCACAGCCAGGTGATTTTCTCGGCCGGCGGCAGAACCACCACGATCAGCAGCATCGCCAGTATGAGCGGCACGGCGGCCAGCAGCTCCCTCACGTTCGCGCCGATGGGGAGGGCGGCCCGCGGGAAGTTGAATGCCTGCACCACGGACTTGCTGTTCCGGATGGAGCGGGCACCGGAGGTGATGGCCCCGGAGCTGAACTGGAATACGAAGATTCCCACTACCAGGTACCCCAGGAAATTCTCGATACCCCGGCTGGTATTCAGCAGCAGGCCGAAGATCAGGTAGTAAGTGAGCCCGTTGAAGATGGGGTTGAGGAGCAACCAGGCGCTGCCGAGGCGGTCGCGGCGCGTACCGCTCTGCACCCGGGCCCGGGCGTCGTAAAAGATGAACTGCCGGTAGTCCCAGAGTTGAACAAGGTAGTCCAGGAACTTAGGCCGCGAACCGACACGGGTCAGCCGCCGCATATCCACGGAGAGGGGCTGTACAGCCACCGGCTCCGGGTCTATTGCACTATCTGCGGACACTACTCGTTCTCCTCATGGTCATGGTGCAGCCCAGCGTAACGTGTGGCCAGGGCCAGGGCGTTGGCGGCCCAGGTCCTTTCGGCCAGGACTGTGGCGCGGCCTGCGCGCCCCATCGATTCCCGGCGGCCCCCGTCTGAGAGCAGCACGGCGATCGCGTCTGTAAGTTCGCCCGGTGATGCGGCGGGAACCAATAGTCCATTGCCGCCGTCGTCTATTATCTCCCGGAGTGCGGGCAGGTCGCTCCCGACCACCGGGCGGGCACTCGCAAGAGCCTCCACGGGCTTGAGCGGAGTTACCGCCCGGGTCACGTCCAGGTTTTTCCGGGGGACCACAAACACGTCCAGGGCCTGGTGGTACAGCGGCGTCAGGGCGCGCGGCACCCTGCCGGTGAAAACCGCCTTGTCGGCAAGTCCCAGCTCGCGGACCTGTTCCCGCAGGGCCGGGCCCGCCACTCCGTCCCCCACTATCAGCAGGCGCAGCTGGGGAAATTTCGGAGCCAGGACCGCGAAGGCCCGGACAAGGTCGTCCAGCCCTTCGTAACCGACAAGGCTGCTGACGGTACCGATGTAGAGTCCGTCCTCGGCCAGCCCCAGCTCACGCCGCGCGCCGGCGGTGTCCAGCGGCTCCTCGAGGAAAGGTCCACCGACGGCATTCGGGGCGATGAGGACCTTCTCCGCGGGGATGCCCGCGGCCACGATGTTGGCTTTCATGGCGTGACCCAGGGTCACCACCAGGTCCGCGGCCCGCATGACGTCGGTTTCCCGTTCCTGGAACAGCCGGTACTTTTCGCTGGCCCGGGCCTGAGGCCCTCTCGTGGCCGCCCAAGTGTCTGCCAGCTGCCCGCGGACCTCGTACACCCACGGGATGCCCACTGCCTCGGCCACCGCCCGCACCACCAATCCGTTGACGAAGTGGGTGGTGGTGTGGAGGACGCTGGGTTTGAATTCCAGCACGACCTTCAGCAGTTCCTCGGCCTGCTGCTGCAGGCGCGCATCCATCGTCGGAGCCAGCCGCGACGGCAGGAGGCGCCGGTACCGGACGCCGTCGACGACGTCGGTACCCTGCGCCAGCAACTTCCCCACTTGCACCGGGTACGCCAGCCGCGTGACGGCCAGCACCTCCCAGCCCGCCTCCTGCTGGGCAATCATGATGGAGTGGGACCGCTGCGCGTAGCCGCTGGCGGTGTGCGGCAGGGAATTGGTCAACAGATGCAGCACGCGGCCCGGAACCGGCGTGAAGTCCTGCCGGCCCAGGGAGGGAGCCCGGCCCGTATACAGGGCAGCTTCTCCCGCCAGCCGGGCCTGCTGCCGCCGTCCGGCCGGGCCGGACCCGTCGAGGGCGGCGACGGCTTCCGAGAGGTCTCCGTTGTGCCACAGCCTGCGGGCCTGCGCGGGTTTGAACCCGGCGGCACCGCCGGCGGAGGACAGAAAGGAGGCGGACAGTTCCGGCTTGTTGGCGACCAGTGCGATGTCTGCCAGCTTCCGCGCCTTCTCTCCGGTGACGTTGCGGTCAGCGGCAAGCCGGAGGCGGCGGACGACGTCGTCCTCGTCTCCGCGCATAAGCGACGCAAGCAGAACCGGCACAGCCGTGGAGAGCTCCGGGGCAACCGCGCACGTGAAGCGGGCGAGGGGACGCACCAGCGCCGCCGGGAGCCGGCGGGACAACTGCAGGACAAGCACCATCGGATCGTCCGTGAGGTGTTGCCCTGCCGTGTGTGCAGCGAGCCGGGAGTTTCTTAGGACCTGGATCATTGCGGAACGACGGGCGCCTTGCCGAGGAGGTCAGTGATGAGGTCCATGTAACGGCTGGCCAACTGCTCATATTCGGCGTGCGCCTTGACCCATTGGCGGCTGTCGCCGTTGCGGACGAGGCGTCCCCGGTCCGCGGCAAGTTCGCGCCACAGGGCGGCCATTGCCTCAGGATCGCTGGCCACGATATCCCCGGCTTCCGCATCGGCCACGATCCGTGCCGCCTCCCCTCGGACCATGGCCGTCACGTGGCGGCCCACCGCCAGGACCTCATAGGTCTTGGACGGAACTGTGGTCTCGAAGGATTTCCAGTCGTCGCGCAGCGAGACGATGCAGGTGTCCGCGGACGCATAGCGCTCCATCATGGCCTCGCCGTGCAGCGGGGCGTGGAACGTTACGGGCGCCTTCAGCTCACGGGCGAGTTTCTCCAGCGCCGGGCGCTGGGTGCCGTGGCCGACCAGATGCAGGTGCATCGAGTCGCCCACCAGGGCGGCGGCCCGGATGGCAACATCGAGCCGCTGGCTTTCACCGTGGTTTCCCAGGTACAGCGCCTCGAAGACGGGACGTTCCAGCTCCGGGGCATCCATCACGGGGATGGCGTCCAAGTTTAGTCCGTTGCTGACGGTCGCGACGTTCCGGATTCCCCGGGTACGGAGAGTCTCGGCGAATCCCTCGGTCACGGTGACCACCAGGTCCGCCCGCTGCTGCACGAACTCAACAACGTGCTCGGCGAGGCTCTTGACGCTCCCCTGGACAAGCCGGGCGTCCCGGGCGAGGTCCGGCCAGGCGTCGCGCATTTCGACGATCAGCGGGACCCTGCGCAGCTTAGCCAGGACGTAGCCGGCGGCGAGGGACGGCAGCGCCGGTGCCGTGACAATGACGACGTCGGGCTTCTGCAAAAGCATTCCGGCCGGAACGGAAAGCATCGCCGAGTAGCCCTGGTCCACCAGGCGGGCAGCGCGCGAGTTGCCGTGCCGCAAGTAGGGGACGCGCATGATCTTCTCGGTGAACTGCCCCCTCTGCAGCTGGAAGGGCTGGCCGGCCATCCGCCGCGGGAGGGCCCGCCGGCCGAAGGGGTAATGCGCCACGGGCGTCACAACGTCCACGTCCCAGCCCGCATGCGAAAACGCCTTGATCATGGCGGTCCACCGGCGTTGGGGCGGGCTGTGCTCGGGCCAGTACGAGTGGGTCAGCAAAGTGATCCGCATTCCGGCGTCGGCGGATGTAGCGCGGGCCTGCCTTGTCCCGGCGGTGTGTCGTAACCGCATTGGTTACTTACTGGCCCTGGCGGTATAGCCGGGGGCTTTCCCGGCAAGGAAACGGAAGTAAATTAGGCCTAAGGTGAGCAGGACGAGCACGGTGATCAGCTGCACGCCGAGCGAGCTGCCGGTGGCAACAGCCACCGCCGCCTTGACTTGGGTCTTCATCACGGCCGGGGACTGTCCGGGGATGGCAGCGGCCGCAGCGGCGGCGACAGGTGCCGGAGCAGGCTCCGCGGCCGGAGCAGGAGCCTCGTCAACCTCTGCGGAAGCATCGGCGGGTGCCACGACGTCGCTCGGCGAAGCGGGTGTAAAGGTCGGTACAACCACAGGAGGCACCACGGCTGCGGGGGTTTCGGAAGGTGCGACGGGAGCCACCGGTGTGACGGGCGGGACCGTTTCGGCGGGCGGTTCGGAGGGAGCGGCGGGCGCTTCTACGGGCGCCGGAACCGAAGGGGTGTCGTTGCCATCGGGCACATCGCCCGCACCGCTACCGGGCACATCGCCCGCACCACCGGTCGCCTCGCCCGTCTCGCTGCCGGTCGCCTCGCCCGTCTCGCTGCCGGTCGCGGTGGGAGATGGGGAGGGCGAGGAGGTCGCAAAGGTGGGGACTGGGGGAATTACTGGCCTGTCGGCGTGGGCGGAGGTGACGGGACCAACAAGGGCCAGGCCCATTGCCAACGCCAGCATTCCGGCGCGCGCTGACCGTGCCGTGCGGCTACGTTCTGCCATGGATAGTGCCTCCCCCTTGTGCGAGATGATCCCGACCGTACACAGATTCCGGCCAGAGCTGACCTCGCTGTCGGCAGTGCCCCAGAATGCACGATCTTCCAATTCTACCGGATGAGTCCAAACTGCCCAAGATTCCCCTTCGGGATTCGTCGCAGCTTGTGTAAGATCGACCTCCTGGCCGGGGGTCGGACCGGCCGCGCTGACCGGGATAGGCTGGAATGATGCACCCGTTCCGCGCTTTGGCTTCCGCACGTCCGCTCCGACTTTTGGCGATAGCAGCGGCCTCCGCCGCCGCACTTACCGCCTGCGCGCCGGTTGTGGACGTCACTCCGGCGAAGAACAGCGCGGACGCTGCCTGTGCCCCCATGATGGTCGCGCTGCCGGACACCATCGGCGAAGCCAAGCTGCGTAAGACCAACAGCCAGGGAACGGCCGCCTGGGGGGATCCCTCGTTGGTCATCCTGCGCTGCGGCGTCAACGTCCCGGGGCCCACCACCGACCGCTGCGTCACGGTGAACGGCGTCGACTGGGTTATCAAGGAAGGCGATCCGGTGTGGACGCTGACCACCTTCGGACGTGAACCGGCCACCGAGATCCTGATGGACCCGGACAAGATCAGTTCGGCAACCGTCCTGGCGGACCTGTCCGCCCCGGCGTCAAAGATCAAGGCCACCCGCGGCTGTGTGGGCCAGGAAGACCTGCAGAACCTTCCGACCAGCAAGTAGCCGCCAGGTGCTGGGCGGGCCGGCTCAAGGCCGGCCCGCCCCGCCCCGCTGTAAGGCCTACGGCTTGGAGGCTGCGCCGGACTTCTGCAGATACGCGCCGAGAGTGTCGTTCTTCAGGGCATCCCGGATTTCAGCAATCGCAGCGTCGTCCCGGAGCACTATCGACTGACCGTCGGACGAGGTCCCGATCCCCCGCGTCGGCAAGGTGAAGCTCGTGACATCCGACGCCCTGACGTCGCGGAGCCCAACGGCGAGGCCCGCGGCTTTTCCGGCGTCCAGCGATGAGTCGACGCTGACGTACGGCGAAACCGTGTCGACCAGTTTGCTGATGGTCCCGGGGTTGGTGAGGGTTTCGGCCGTAAGGAACCGGGACAGAATGGCCTTCAGGAACACCTGCTGGTTCTTGACGCGCTGGTAGTCGCCGTCGTTGAATGCCTTGCGTTCACGGACGAAGGCCAGGGCCTGCTCCCCCGTCAGCTGCTGCTTGCCCGCGGGAAACGAGAACTGCTTGGTGTTGAAGGCAACAGGAACATTGACTTCGACGCCGCCCAGGGCGTCGGTCATGGCTTTGAAACCCTCGAAGTCGATAATCGCCACGTTGTCGAGGCGGGTATCGAACATGCCCTCCAGTGTCTGAACGGTCAGGGGTATGCCGCCGTAGGCCATGGCGGAGTTCATTTTGGACTCGCCGTGCCCCGGGATATCAACCCAGGTGTCGCGCATGATGGACATGATGTAGATGCCCTTCCGGTCCGCCGGAATGTGGACCCACATCATGGCGTCTGAACGCTGGTCGCTCGGACCGCCTGCCGCCGCGTCATCCACGCTCGCCGCCCGGCTGTCGCTTCCCAGCAGCAGCATATTGGTGGCGCCCTTCGCCTCTGCTGCTTCAGGCCGCGTCGATTCCTCGGGAAAGGCGTTGTCGATCTTCTGCGCCTTGGAATCGAAGCTGTGGGCGAGGTTGTAGGCGAACACGCCGGCCACGGAGGCGGCCACGAGGAAGAACGCCACGAACCCCAGCAGCACATTGCGGCCGGTGTGCCGTTTCCGGTTGTTCTGCGGCTCGCCGCCGCCTACGGTTTGCTGCTCGGTGTCAAAAGCCATGTGTTCTATCCCAAAGTGTGAAGCCGGCGGACAGTGCTAACCGCGGACATAATGAGTCCGGCCGACGGAGGAAATCGGGCGGATAGGGGCAGTGTTACCGCAGTCCGGTCCTGCGGTGCAGGGCCAGGTAGATCAGCTCATCGATCAGTTCCGCGTAGCCGAGGCCGGAGGCCTTCCACATCTGCGGGTACATGCTCTTGGGCGTGAAGCCGGGCATGGTGTTGATCTCGTTGATGATGAGTTCGCCGTCGGGGGTGTAGAAAAAGTCGACCCGGCTGAGTCCTTCAGCGCCGACGGAATCGAAGGCGACGGCGGCGAGTTCGCGGACGCGGGTGATGGCCTCTTCGGGGAGGTCGGCCGGGCAACTGAGCGCGGCGGCGTCGTCCTCCACGTATTTGGCGTTGAAGTCATAGAACTCGTGACCGCCGCCAGCCACGGAGATCTCGCCGGGCATTGACGTACGTGGAGGCTCGGTCCCCCGGCCCTCCAGGACGGCGCATTCGATCTCGCGCCCCACGATGCCTGCCTCGATGACGAGCTTGGGATCGTGCTCGCGGGCGGCCTCGATGGCCGCGTCCAGGCCGTCCAGGGAATCCACCTTGGAAATGCCCATGGAGGATCCGGCACGGGCCGGCTTCACGAACACCGGGAAGCCGAGCTGGTCCACCCGCTTGCGGACCATCTCAGGATCGGTGCGCCACTGCCGGTCGGTCACGGCGATGTAGGGTCCCACCCGAAGTCCGGCGGATTCAAACACCACCTTCATGAAGTGCTTGTCCATCCCGACGGCGGACGCGAGGACCCCGGCGCCGACGTAACGCGTGTCGGAGAGCTCCAGCAGCCCCTGGATGGTGCCGTCCTCACCGAACGGCCCGTGAAGCAGCGGGAAGACCACGTCCACGGAACCCAGTTCCTGGGGAACCTCGTTCGGGGAGGCGACAATCAGTTGATGTTCGCCGCCGATCTCGGCCAGCGCCACGGTCTGTTCCGAGGGGGCTACTTCGGGCAGCAAGGACGCTGACAGCGACCACTCCTGCGTGTCGCCCGAAACCAGGACCCATTGGCCGGTCTTGGCGATGCCGATGGGGATGACCTCGTACTTGGTCTGGTCGATCGCGCCGAGGACGCCCGCCGCGGTCACGCAACTCACCGCATGCTCGCTGGAGCGTCCGCCGAACAGCACCGCCACCCGTGGTCGTGACCGGGCAGTGCGCCCCTCAGTGCTCAGGTTTTCTTCCGACACTTTCAGTAATCGCCTTCGGGTTTCAGGTCCCGGGACAGCAGCAGCGGCCCCAGTTCATCGACGGACAGTTTTCCGGCCAGAACGGCGACGACGGCGGCCGTGATGGGCATCTCGACGTCGAGCTTTCCGGCAAGCTCATGAACCGCCTGGCTGGACTTGATGCCTTCAGCCGTCTGGTTCATCTCGGCAGTGACCTGCTCGAGGGTGAGGCCCTTGCCCAGCAGCCGGCCGGCTGTATGGTTCCGGGACAGCGGCGAGGAGCAGGTTGCCACGAGGTCGCCCAGCCCGGCGAGCCCGGCCATGGTGCGGGCTTCCCCGCCCAGGGCAAGCGTCAGGCGGGAGGTTTCGGCCAGGCCGCGGGTAATGACGGAGGCCTTGGTGTTGTCGCCCATCCGCTTGCCTTCGCAGATCCCGACAGCCAGGGCGATGACGTTCTTGACGATTCCGCCGATTTCGACGCCGATCACGTCGGTGGTGGTGTACGGGCGGAAGTACGGTGCCGTGCAGCTGCGGGCGATCCAGCCGGCGGCCTCGGAATCGGAGCACGCCACCACCGAGGCCGTGGGTTCCTCCCGGGCAATCTCCATGGCCAGATTGGGGCCGGAGACGACGGCAACCCGCTCAGGTCCGATCTCCAGTTCCTCGCAGATGACCTCGCTCATGCGGGCATCGGAGTGCAGCTCGAGCCCCTTCATGAGGGACACGACAAAGGCCCCGGGAGCCAGGAGGTGCTTCCATTCCCGCAGCTGCGGCCTCAGGGTCTGGGCCGGAACGGCGAGAATGACCAGCTCGGCGCCGTCGAAAACCTCTGCGACGTCGGTCGATGCGGTGATGCTGGACGGCAGGACGATGTCCTTGAGGTACTGCTCGTTCTTGTGCAGCGTATTGATTTGTTCCACCACTTCGGCGCGCCGGCCCCAGATGCGGATCCGGCGTTCGTCGCCGGACGCTATGGCGGCATCAGCGACGACCTTCGCGAAGGTTGTCCCCCAGGAACCGGCGCCGAGGACGGCAACAGTTCTGGCGGATGTTGCTGGCTCAAGATTAACCGTCATTCGGTGCTGTCCCCAATATTCTCGTCTGATGCGCCGCCATCACGGGCAGCCTGGCGCGGACCGGCCTCGCCGCGTTCGACGAAGCGGCCGTGCGTGGACTGGTTGTGCGCGGACGGATCCCAGCGTACAGCCGGCGGCTTTTCTCCGCGAAGTGTGGCGACCAACTCGGTGATGGCATCCATGATGACGTTCGTTGCCTCGGACAAAGTCGCCCTGTCCAACGGGCGCCCGGCGAAGGCACTCAGATCCACCGGTTCACCGACGATCACGCGGGACGTCTTCCTCGGAAAGAGGTGCATCCGCTTGGCGTAGCGGGGGAAGACCTCGTGGGCACCCCAATGGGCCATCGGCACCACGGGGATACCGCTCTCCAGCGCCATCCGCGCGGCTCCGGTGTGGCCCTTCATCGGCCACAACTCCGGGTCGCGGGTCAGCGTTCCCTCGGGATAGATGATGATCGCGCCGCCCTCATCAACAACTTCCTTGGCAATCTGCAACGAGCGGTTGGCGCCCGACGACGACCGTTCCACCGGGATCTGCTTGGTGTTGCGCAAAACAGCCCCCAGGACCGGGACTTTGAAGAGCCCGGACTTGGCCAGGAAGCGCGGCATCCGCTTCTGGTTGTAGAGCATGTGCCCGAACACGAGCGGATCGATTTCGGTGGTGTGGTTGGGCACGGCGATGAAGCCCCCTGCCGGGAGCTTCTCGAGGCCTTCCCATTTCTTCCGCATCAGGACATTCATCACGGGCCGGACGATCCCGGCGGTAATGACGAAGGTGATGTGGCTCTTTGCCGGTTCCTTCACAGGTCCGGCGCTACTCGGCGGAGGTGATGTCGAAGTCGGCGCCGAGCCCTGCAAGCTTCTCGGTAAAGCGCTCGTAGCCCCGGTTGATGATGTCGATGCCGGTAACGCGGGAGGTGCCGGTAGCCGCGAGGGCAGCGATCAAGTGGCTGAAGCCTCCGCGCAGGTCGGGCACGTCGATGTCGGTGCCCTTGAGCTGGGTGGGGCCGGAGATGACGGCCGAGTGCAAAAAGTTTCGCTGGCCAAAGCGGCACGGGACGCTGCCCAGGCATTCCCGGTGCACTTGGATGTTGGCTCCCATCCGGATCAGCGCCTCTGTGAAGCCGAACCGGTTCTCGTAGACAGTCTCGTGGACGATCGACACGCCGTCCGCCTGGGTCAGGGCCACAATCAATGGCTGCTGCCAGTCGGTCATGAAGCCCGGGTGCACGTCCGTTTCAAGTACCAGCGGGTTGAGCTTGCCACCACGGTGGTAGAAGCGGATGCCGTCGTCCTGGATGTCCATGCCCCCGCCCACCTTGCGGTAGGTGTTGAGGAAGGTCATCATGTCGCGCTGGCTGGCACCTTCGACGAAGATGTCGCCGCGGGTCACCAAGGCAGCGGACGCCCAGGAGGCAGACTCGTTGCGGTCCGAGAGCGCGCGGTGGTTGTAGCCGCCGAGGTCCCGGACGCCTTCGATCCGGATGGTGCGGTCCGTCTGGACGCTGATAATGGCGCCCATCTTCTGCAGCACGGCGATGAGGTCCACGATCTCGGGTTCAGTGGCGGCACCCGAGAGTTCAGTGATGCCCTCTGCGCGGGTGGCGCTCAGGAGCACCTGTTCGGTGGCGCCCACGGAGGGGTAGGGCAGCGCAATCTTGGCGCCCTTGAGTCCGCCGGGCGCCGAGATGTGGATGCCGCCGGGACGTTTTTCCACCACGGCACCGAACTGGCGAAGCACGTTCAGGTGGTAGTCGATCGGGCGGTCACCGATCTTGCAGCCGCCGAGATCGGGAATGAAGGCCTCGCCGATGGCGTGGATCAGGGGCCCGCACAGCAGGATCGGAATGCGGGAGTCACCGGCGTGGGCATCAATTGCCGTGCTGGACGCCGTCTTGGCACCCTTCGGATCGAGGGTCAGGTCCCCCGTAACCGGGTCCTTGTCCACGGTGACACCGTGGAGCTGGAGCAGGCTGGTGACAACCTCAACATCCTTGATTTCAGGCACGTTGCGGAGCACGGAAGGCTCGTTGCCCAGCAGGGCGGCCACCATCGCCTTGGGGACAAGATTCTTGGCCCCGCGGACGGTGACGCGGCCAGTCAGCGGGACGCCTCCGCGGATTGTCAGAACACTACTCATTTACCGGTTTCCTCACGACTACTCGCCCCCAAGTCCTTACAAAGGCTCCTGCTAAGCATAGGAGCTTGCGTTACCGATCTGAAATGTCGCTCGCCCTGGCGCGGCGTCGCAGGCAGAGGCCAGCGGCGCCATCGCCGTGTCACATCAACGGTGGGACGTGCTGGGGCGCGCGGCTGACCTGCGGTGATACCGAAACTGGCGGTGACCGCCGGGTCCGCGGGTGTTCGACAACCGCAGCTGCAGAAGCGGCGGCGGCTGGAGTTTGTCGGATGGAACACACGGGGCTGCCGGTGGTTGCCGCGGCGACGGCGGCCTCAGCCGCGGCGGCCTCAATCGACGACATTGGCGGCACCCTCGTTTGGGAGCCCGCCAGCCTCGCTCGGGAGTCGCCGGCACCTTCGATGAACGTGACTATTTTGTCGCACCCACCCGGAAGAATAAATTTATGGACGGCAATCGAGAGCCCGAAGTGGTTCGAGCAGCTGGCGGCAACCTTGAACGCCGCGGCGCTGGAAGCGGCGCAGCAACTGCTGATGCCGCCCGCCTGCTCGCTAGCGCCAGCCCTTCGCTTCCTGAGGACGACGGCCCCGCCGGCCTTGACGGCGGACCGGACAGCCGCGGCGTTGATGAAGCGGCGTTGGGCGATGACGGGGCAGCGTTGATTGATGAGCTCCGGAAACTCGAGGACCAGAAGTCCGCCATCACTGCGCGGCAAGCGAGGATCGCGGTCGCCTTTGACCAGGTCCAGCGGCGCGCCCAGCGCGCGGCGGGCGTCCCCGAAGCCGAGCTCGGGGCCGGGGTCGCGGCGCAGATCGCGCTCGCCCGGCGCGAATCGCCGGCCCGCGGCTCCCGGCACCTGGGCCTCGCGAAGGCCCTCGTGACCGAGATGCCGCACACCCTCGCCGCGCTCGAGACCGGGCAGCTCAGCGAATGGCACGCCACCCTGATCGTGCGCGAAACCGCCTGCCTGCCCGCCGCCGACCGGACTGCTGTGGACGAGGAGCTCGCCGCCGACACCGGCACCTTCACCGGCGCCGGGGACCGCGCCATCATCGCCGCGGCCCGCGCCGCCGCCTACCGCCGGGACCCCCGCTCCGTCACTGAACGGGCCAGCCACGCCGCTACCGAGCGGCACGTCAGCCTCCGCCCGGCACCGGACACCATGTGCTACCTGACCGCCCAGCTGCCGGTCGCCGAAGGCGTCGCCGTCTACGCAGCCCTGACCCGGCACGCCGACACCGCCCGCGCCGCCGGGGACCCCCGCACCCGGGGCCAGCTGATGTCCGATGCCCTGGTCGAACGGACCACCGGCACCCCCGGCGGGATCAGCGGCATCGAGATCCAGCTCGTGATGACCGACCGCACCCTCCTCCAGGGCGACAGCGAACCCGCCAGGCTCCCCGGCTACGGCATCGTCCCCGCCGGCTGGGCCCGGAAGCTGATCAAAGGCGAAGGCACCGCCCACGGCACCAAACGCCAGGGCACCGGACGTCAGGGCAACGGAGGTCCGTGCGCCGGAGGTCCGGACGCCGGGAGTACCGACACAGAAAGCGCCGGCGCAGGCACGAGGAGCCCCGGCACTCTAGCGGACCCCGACCCGGCCCTGCAGACCTGGCTCAGGCGGCTTTACACCGCGCCCGGCACCGGAGACCTCGTCGCGATGGACTCCCGCGCCCGACTCTTCCCCGCCGGACTCCGCCGCTTCCTCCAAGCCAGGGATGACACCTGCCGCACCCCGTACTGCGACGCCCCGATCCGGCACATGGACCACATCCTCCCCTGGGCCGAAGGAGGACCAACCACCGCGGCCAACGGAGCCGGCCTCTGCGAAGCCTGCAACCACACCAAGGAAATCCCCGGCTGGACAAGCCGCCCCCGACCCGGACCCGCCAACCCGAACGAACCCGGGCAGCGGCACACCCTCGAAGTCACCACCCCCACCGGCCACAAATACCACTCCACCGCGCCACCCCTACCCAGCGTGTCGCTGAGTGGAACGCGGCTGAACGGCACAGCGCCGGGCAGAGGGGGTATGACCGAGCGAACGCCCGCGACCCAGGAGCCGGCTATCTCGCACGACCTGCACGACTTGCACGACCTGCACGACCTGTCTGATGTCGCCGCGGCATTCCACCGGAAGGGACAGCGGCATCGGGCAAAAGCACGAAAACGTCTACGCCACCTAGCGCAACCGGCGGCCTGAAATGGCAGCGCACCCGTCGGAGCATTCGAACGTGCGAAATGCCCCAAAGCACAAAAGTGCCGCCGTCGGTTTCGACGGCGGCACTTAGCGGCAGAGTCGGGCCGGGCTCAGCCCAACCCGCACCTCAGGAGAGTTTGGCCGGCAGGGTCTTCGGCTTGAAGGCGGGCCTCGTCGCCTCGTAGGCGGTGATGTCCTCCTCGTGCTGGAGGGTCAGCCCGATGTCGTCGAGGCCCTCAAGCAGGCGCCACCGCGTGTAGTCGTCGATTTCGAAGGGAGCCACGATGTTGCCGCACTCGACGGTCTTGGACACGAGGTCCACCGTGACCTGGCTGCCGGGAGCGTTTTCGAGCTCCTTCCAGATGAGCTCAATGTCGTCCTGGGCCAGTTCGGCGGCCAGCAGCCCCTGTTTGCCGGAGTTGCCGCGGAAGATGTCCGCAAAGCGTGAAGACAGCACGGTCTTGAAGCCGTAATCCTTCAGGGCCCAGACGGCATGTTCCCGAGAAGACCCCGTCCCGAAGTCCGGTCCGGCGACAAGGACGGAGCCGGCACTGAAGGGCTCCTGGTTCAGGATGAAGGCCAGGTCCTTGCGCCACGCGGCGAACAGGGCGTCCTCAAAACCGGAGCGCGTGATGCGCTTGAGGTAGACGGCCGGGATGATCTGGTCGGTATCGACGTTGCTCTGGCGCAACGGTACGCCGATCCCGGTGTGGGTGGTGAACTTTTCCATGGCGGATCCTTTGGGGCTGGAGGGATCGAGGCTGTGGCAGCTACGCTGCGTCGATGCGGACGGCGGCGGATTCCGGAGCGGGGTCCAGGTCCGACGGCGAGCTCAGGGTTCCGCGGACAGCCGTGGCTGCGGCCACTACCGGCGAAACCAGGTGCGTGCGTCCGCCCTTGCCCTGGCGGCCTTCGAAGTTGCGGTTCGACGTCGAGGCGCAGCGCTCCCCCACCTCCAGCTGGTCCGGGTTCATTCCCAGGCACATCGAGCAACCGGCGAAACGCCATTCGGCTCCGAAGTCCTTGAACACTCGGTCCAGGCCCTCAGCTTCTGCCTCAAGGCGGACCCGGGCGGAACCGGGAACCACGAGCATCCGCACATGCGGGTCCTTGCTGCGGCCGCGGATGATGTCGGCGGCTGCCCGGAGGTCCTCCATCCGGGAGTTGGTGCAGGAGCCCAGGAAGACAGTGTCCACCCGGATCTCCTTCATCGGAGTACCTGCCTCAAGGCCCATGTACTGCAGCGCGCGTTCCGCGGCAGCCTTGGCGTTCTCGTCGCCGAAGTCCTCCGGCGAGGGCACCTTCGCGGACAGGGACACGCCCTGCCCGGGGTTGGTCCCCCAGGTCACAAACGGTTCCAGAGTGTCAGCGTCGAGGTCCACCTCGACGTCGAAGGTGGCGTCGTCGTCGGTGCGCAACGTGTTCCAGTACTCGACCGCGGCGTCCCATTCGGCGCCGTGCGGTGCGTGGGGGCGGCCGTACATGTAGTCGTACGTGGTCTGGTCCGGCGCGACGAGACCAGCCCGGGCACCCGCCTCGATGGACATGTTGCAGATCGTCATCCGGGCTTCCATGGACAGCGCACGGATCGCGGAGCCGCGGTATTCCAGCACGTAGCCCTGGCCTCCGCCGGTGCCGATCTTGGCGATGACCGCCAGGATGATGTCCTTGGCGGAAACTCCCGGACGTAACGTGCCCTCGACGTTGATCGCCATGGTCTTGAACGGCTTCAGGGACAGCGTTTGGGTGGCCATGACATGCTCCACCTCGGAGGTGCCGATGCCCATGGCGAGCGCACCGAACGCGCCGTGCGTCGAGGTGTGCGAGTCACCGCAGACCACCGTCATGCCCGGCTGGGTGAGGCCCAGCTGCGGTCCCACCACATGGACGATTCCCTGCTCGGCGTCGCCCAGGGAATGCAGGCGCACGCCGAACTCCTCGCAGTTGTTGCGCAGGGTCTGGATCTGGGTCCGGCTGGTCAGGTCCGCGATAGGCTTATCGATGTCCACCGTGGGCGTGTTGTGGTCCTCGGTGGCAATTGTGAGGTCCGGCCGGCGGAGCTTGCGCCCGGCCAGGCGCAGGCCCTCGAATGCCTGCGGCGACGTCACCTCGTGCACCAGGTGAAGGTCGATGAAGAGAAGGTCGGGCTGGGCGTTGGCGCCTTCGCCATCCCCCTTACGCACCACGTGCGCGTCCCATACTTTCTCGGCCAGTGTCTTTGCCACGGCCTTCTCCCTTCACTGCGGTGTTTAACGACGAATGTTTACTGTTGTGTCCACACAATCAGCAGTGCCCCGCGCAACGCCAGCGCACCGACTTGCATCTCAGATAATGAGACGGCAATATCATCACATGGACAATTCTAGCGGCGTCGGTGTCATCGATAAAGCGGCCCATGTGCTTGACGCGCTGGAGGCCGGCCCCACCACTTTGGCGCAGCTCGTTGCTGCCACCGGGCTTGCCCGGCCCACAGTGCACCGGCTCGCCCTGGCGCTGGTCCATCACCGGCTGGTCAGCCGCGACATCCAGGGCCGGTTCGTCCTCGGCAGCCGCCTTGTGGAGCTCGCCTCCGCGGCCGGCGAGGACCGCCTGATCGCCTCGGCCGGTCCCGTGCTGATGCAGCTCCGGGATGCCACCGGCGAAAGCGCGCAGATCTTCCGCCGCCAGGGCGACTGGCGCATCTGTGTGGCCTCAGCCGAACGTCCCATCGGGCTGCGCGACACCATTCCGGTCGGCACGCAGCTGTCCATGAAGGCGGGCTCGGCCGCCCAGGTGCTCCTCGCCTGGGAAGACCATGACCGCCTCCTGGAGGGGCTGCAGGCCGCCCGCTTCACCCCCACCGTCCTAGCCGGAGTCCGACGCCGGGGCTGGGGACAGAGCCTCGGCGAACGCGAGCCGGGGGTCGCCTCCGTCTCCGCCCCGGTCCGCGGCCCGTCCGGCCGCGTCATCGCGGCCGTGTCCATCTCGGGACCGATCGAGCGCCTGACCCGCCAGCCCGGACGGCTGCACGCCGAGGTTGTCTGCAACGCCGCCCGTGTCCTCACGGATGCGCTGCGCAAGACCAACGACTGACCGGCACACGGCAAGGTGCGGGGCGGGCCGCACGGCCAAGCGCATAGGCTGTGCGCATGAACAGCTATGCGGTGTTCCTCCGCGGCATTAACGTGGGCGGGATCAACATCAAGATGGCCGAGCTCAAGGACGCTTTGAAGACCCGGCCCTTTTCAGGCATCAAGACGCTCCTTGCCAGCGGCAACGTCGTATTGGCCAGTGAGCTTCCGCAGGCGGAGGTGAAAGCCGAATTCGAGGCCTGCCTCCGGGAAACCTTCGGCTACGACGCGTGGGTAGTGGTCCTGAAGGCAGACCGGGTGGCGGAACTGGTGGCGGCCTGCCCCTACCCCGCGGATGACGCTTCCACCCACACCTACGTAACGCTCGCCTCGGATCCAGCCGCCCTTACGGAACTCTACGACGCCGGCACCGCCTTGGACGGGACGGAACTCACCCGTCTGGGGCCGGAAGCCCTGGCATGGCTTGCCCCCGCCGGCGGCACGCTGGACAGCCCGTTCAGCAAACTCTCCGCAAAACCGAAGTACAAGTCCGCCACCACCACCCGGAACCTGCGCACCATGATCAAAGTCCGCGAGGCTGCCGAGGGCCTGGCCCGGTCCTAGAAGTGGGCCGGTCATAGGACATCCCCGTACTAGTTCCCCTGCCGGCCGGCCTCCGTCAGCGCCCGCCGGAAGGAACGCAGCCTGCCCAGCTCGGCCTCCACCGGATCCACGATAAGTCGGTCAGCGACGGACTCCACGGCGGTTTTGAGCCGTCTCCTGGCCGCCGCTCCACGGGCCCGCGCCGCCGCACCCGCAATGAATTTTGCCGCGACCGCCAGGACCACGCCCAGGAGCGCTCCCCCCGCAATCATGACCGTGGGGACCGGCCACCCCTCCACAATGGGCACGGCCGGAACGGGCAATTGCAGATAACCCAGTGCGGCCAGGACACCCAGCCAGGCGAAGCCGCCCAGCGCCGTCAGCAAAGCCAGCCACTGGATCACGTTGAACACGGTCCACCACCAGGACTTCCGGCCTGCCTTGAGGTCCGTCGACGCGATGGCCTGGTCCAGGGCGTCCGGAAGCTGCTCCCGGCCTTCGCGGGCGGCGCCGCGGAGAACCGCGCGCCAGGGGCCCGGTGCTCCGTCGGACGCAGCATCCGCGAACTCCCGGACAGCGGCGTCCGTCCGCGCCCGCTCCGGTGCCCCTGCTGGCGGCAGTGAGGTCCGGTTGAGCTCCGGGCGGGCGCCGTCACGGCGGAGGTTGAGCCGCCTCAGCGGATCGGGCCGGAACCGGACCAGCCAGCGGGTCACCGGCCAGCCGGTCCGCCGGGCGGCCTCTTGCCGGTAGGAGCGGACCACGGCGTCGACAACCAGCGGGACGTTGGCCGCGATGGCCAGCTCCTGTGTCAGCCGCGCCCGGGAGGCCGGCTTGATGCCTGCCGGTTCCCCCGCACCGGAGGCCTCCTCCACCCGGGCCGCCGCCCGGGTGACGTCCGCGGCGAGGCGCTGGGAGAGCGCCTGGCGCTGCACGGCCACCGAGCGGATGGCAGCCCGCACCTTGTCCACGCCGGTGCCGGCCACAGCGGAGGCGCCAAGGACCTGGACCTTGCCCAGTCCGTCGCGTGCCAGGATGCCTTGCAGTGATTCCAGCACTGGCCGCACCTCGTGGTCAGGCAGCCGGTCGATCTGGTTGAGCACCACAAGGGTGACGGCGCCGTGCGTGGCGAGGGGCGCCAGGAAATCGTTGTGCACCGCGGCGTCGGCGTACTTCTGCGGATCGAGCACCCAGACGAGCACGTCGACGAGTCCCACCATCCGTTGCACGATCTCGCGGTTCGCCGCCCTGGTGGAGTCGAAATCAGGCAGGTCCAGCAGGATGAGGCCCGTGCCTTCATCGGCAAATCCTGCGACGGGCGCTGCGTGGTGCCGGTTCCGGACGTCGAGCCAGTCAAGCAGCGGCTCGCTGCCGTCGGCTCCCCAGATACCGGCAAGCGGTTCGGAGGTCGTGGGCCTGCGGGCTGCGGCCGTCGCAATTTCCGCTCCACTCACCGCGTTGAAGAGGGAGGACTTTCCGCTTCCCGTGGCGCCGAAGAAGCCCACCACCGTGTGCTCGGCGGACAGCGACCTCCGCGAGCCCGCTCGGTCGATGACATGGCACGCTTCCTCCAGGGTTTCCTCCGGAAGCGCGCCCGCGGCCAGCCCCAGAGCATCGTTGAGCGCTTCAAGCCGTCGCTCCAGGCGGGAGGCCTCGCGGGCGGTGCTGTGGCGGCTCATCCGGCGGCCGCCAGCCGGCGCAGTGCGGCGGCATGGTCTGCCAGGACATCCGGGGCGACGGTGTTGGAGACGGCCAGCCGGGACAGGAACCGCTGCTGCTCGTCCTGGAGCAGCGCCTGGCACCGATGGTGCAGATCCGCCCGCGCGGTCCGCGCCAGCCGGCGGACGGCGTCCTCCCCGAATACCGCTTCCAGGAGCCGTTGACCCACGACGGCGGTGCCGCCGGCGACGCCGACCTCGAGTCCGGTCAGCCCGGCGGTCATGGAAAAGACCACGATCATCAAGGCCGCACCGAGGCCGTTGATGCCGAAAGACAGCCAGCGGGCCTGGCTGCGCTTGCCGGCGCCTTCGGTTCGGATGAGCTCCATCAGACTCCCCTGCCACGCCCGGATCTCTGCCGCCACGGCCTCAGAGAAGCCCTCCGATGTTCCGGAAAGATCGTCGGCGCCCAGCAGCTGCCGGCCGGCAGGGTCGGAACGCCAGCGTTGGTCCACATCTTCCGCGGCGTTGGCGGCCTCATCCAGAATGACGGCCTGCAGCCCGGTTTCAATTGCCGTTTCGACGCGGACCGCCGGCGCCGGCTCGCCACGGAAGAACGCGCCCATCCGGTCCCGGAAGCGTCCGATGTTCTGCTCCATAACCCGGAAGAACTCACCGGTGCCAACGAAGTCCTGCCAGCGGGCCAGCACTTCGCCGCGCAGCAGCGCTCCGTCGCGGGTCGACTCGAGGATGCGCCCCACGGCATCCTGGTACGCCGCACGGGCATCCGCCGCGAGGACGTCGGCCGCATGCTGCTGCGCACGGGCGGCCTGCGCCACCGCTTCGACCCGCGTGCCCAGCGCTTTGACGGTTCCATTCAGGGTGCGCCGCGCGATCTCCGCACGGCCGGCGGCGTCCGCGGCAAGCTCCTGGAGCCAGGTCCGGAGAGGTTCCACCGTGCCGGCCGGGAGCATCCCCATTGCATCCAGGGCCGCTTCGGGCACCACGAACAGCCGGGCGTCGCCGAGTCCCTCCCGGCCCAGCATGGCTTGAAGGTCGGTGCGGACCTCCGCCTCGGCAGCCGCCGGCACCCGGTCCAGCACCACGGCCACAAGGATGTCCCGCGATGCTGCGTCCAGCAGCAGCCGCCAGGGGACGGCGTCGGCGTAACGGTTGGCCGTGGTGACGAACACCCACAGGTCGGCGGCGGCCAGCAGCTGGCCGGCCAGCTTGCGGTTGTCATCGGAAATGGAGTCGACGTCGGGAGCGTCCAGCAGGGCGATGCCCTGCGGCACCGCGCCGTCGGAGACCAGGACCAGGGAGGAAATCGCGGCGGCGTCGGGAGTGGGCCCGGCCTGGTTGGCGGGCAGGGGCCTGTCCGTCAGCGTGCCGCGGATCCGGCTGAGGCTGGGCAGCACCCTCAGGTCCTCGAACCAGGCGCCGTCCGCGGGGTGGTGGAGCAGGATCGGCTGGCGCGTCGTAGGACGGATGGCACCGGCCCGGGGGTAACGGCGTGCCCCACCAGGGCGTTGACGAGCGTTGACTTCCCGGCTCCGGTGGAACCGCCTACCACCGCCAGCAGCGGGGCGTCCAGGCTGCGGTACCGGGGCAGGATGTAGTCGTCCAGCTGGGCCAGGGCACTGCGGATGTCCTGGCGGGCGTGCGCGGCATCGGGCAGGGCCAGGGGCAGGGCCGTTTCCGCAAGCGCACCGCGGACCGCCTCCAGCAGCCCGACGGCGCCGGCCGGCCGTACAGGCGGTGCCGGATATCCGTGGTTACCGGAGGTCTCTTGGGAGTTCACAGCATCATCATGCCAGTTCAACCGGCAAATCCGGGCAACGAAAAACGGCCCCGGGCTGTTGCCCGGGACCGTTCTGATGGTGACCCCAGCGGGATTCGAACCCGCGTTACCGCCGTGAGAGGGCAGCGTACTAGGCCGCTATACGATGGGGCCGTGTACTCTCCGGAACAGCATTCCTGCCGTTCGCACTGAGTGATTGTTTCATACACTCAGCAAGTGTTTCAAATCGGCAGAACCGCTTCGAAACTCCTGATCCGCCGCGGAAATCCGCGGATTTTCAGAGCTGGGATACCAGGACTCGAACCTAGAATGACGGTACCAGAAACCGTAGTGTTGCCAATTACACCATATCCCAATGACACTTTCGGGCCGTTCTGCCGGGTTCAAACCCGCGCTCCCAGCGCCTCAGCACGAGTAATTACTTTACCCGAGAGTTTTCCGTCGCACAAATCGATTCCCCCGATCCGGCCCGAAAGTGCCCTACCTCACGCTGGCGGAAGCAGTCCGAGCCGCTCGCGGAGTTCGTGCAGGGAGCTCACCTTGGGCCCGGCGTAGTCCGGCGCGGGCTCGCCGCCGCGGTCCAGCCAGACGCCCAGCAGGCCTGCCGCCGTCGAGCCCTCCGCGTCGAGGAGCCGGTTGTCGCCGACGTAGAGGGTGTCCCCCGCGCCGGTTCCGAGCCGGCGCACTCCCTCCAGGTAGATGGCCGGATCCGGCTTCGGAACCCCGAGCGTGTCCGTTCCCACCAGCACGCCGATCCGCTGCAGGCCGGCGGCGTCCAGCTTGACCCGCTGGTAGTCGTGGACGTTGTTGCTTACGGCGCCGTACGGGACGCCGGCCGCGTCCAGGGCGTCCAGCAGCGGCGGGACGTCGTCGAAGGCCCGGATGTAGCCGTGCTGGCGGCTGGCGTAGGACGTGACCCAGTGGTGCGCCGTCTCGCCGTCTTCCAGTTCGACGCCGAAGTGGCTGAGGGCCGCCCGTCCGCGCAGCAGCCGCTGCTCGTTGAACGTCAGCTCGCCCGCAAGGTAGCGGTCATAGAAATGCGTCGTCTCGCGCGTGAAGATCCGCCCGAACCTTTCCCACCCGGCCTGGTCCAGGTCGGGCAGGAGGTGCTCGCTGACGTCCCGCAGGGCGGCCGTCATCGCGAATTCGAGGTCCACCAGGGTGTCGTCAATGTCGAACAGGACCCCGCGGACCAGGCCCAGGCCCTGCGCCGTGAGGCCGCCGCCGACCGCTGGAGAGTCGATCATCAGCCGCGGAAGGCCCGCAGGCGGGCCAGTGAGGAATCCTTGCCAAGAATGACCATGGATTCGAACAGCGGCGGGGAGATCCGCCGGCCGGACACGGCGGTGCGGACCGGCCCGAAGGCGAGCCGCGGCTTGACGCCGAGGCCTTCCACGAGCGCTTCCTTCAGGGCAACCTGGATGGTTTCCGCGGTCCAGTCCTCAATGGGCTGCAGCGCGGCGAGGGCGGCGTCGAGGACCTCCGCCAGGTTTTCCGGCAGTCCCTTGCGGGCGTCGTCAGCGACGTCGATCGCGTCGTCGGCCTTGAACAGGAACGCCAGCATTTCGGGGGCTTCCCCGAGCAGCGAGATCCGCTCCTGGATCAGCGGCGCCGCTTCGGCCAGGATCTCCTCCTGGCGGGCCGTGAGGCTCTCCCCCACGAGTTCGGCCGCCTGCAGGTACGGCACGAGGCGGCCGCGGAAATCCTCCGGAGCGAGCATCCGGATGTGGGTGCCGTTGATGGCCTCGGCCTTCTTGATGTCGAAGCGGGCCGGGTTCGCGAGCACGTCGTGGACATCGAAGTGCTCGATCAGCTGCTCGACCGTGAAGATGTCCTCGTCGGCGGAGAGGCTCCAGCCCAGTAGCGAGAGGTAGTTCAGCAGGCCCTCGGGGATGAAGCCGCGGTCCCGGAGCAGGAACAGGTTGGACTGCGGGTCGCGCTTGGACAGCTTCTTGTTGCCCTCGCCCATGACGTAGGGAAGGTGCCCGAAGACGGGCAGGTAGCTCGCGACGCCGATGTCCATCAGCGCGCGGATCAGCACCACCTGGCGCGGGGTGGAGGAGAGCAGGTCCTCGCCGCGGAGCACGTGCGTGATGCCCATCAGGGCGTCGTCCACCGGGTTGACCAGGGTGTACAGCGGCGAACCGTCCGCGCGGACAATCACGTAGTCCGGGATGCTGCCGGCCTTGAAGGTGATGTCGCCGCGGACCATGTCCGTGAAGGTGACGTCCTCATCCGGCATCCGCATCCGGAGCACCGGCTGGCGGCCCTCGGCCTTGTACGCGGCGACCTGCTCGGCCGAAAGGTTCCGGTCAAAGTTGTCGTAGCCGAGTTTCGGGTCGCGCCCCGCGGCGCGGTGGCGGGCCTCGACTTCCTCCGGCGTGGAGTACGCCTCGTACGCGTAGCCGGCGTCAAGCAGCTTGGCGACCACATCCTTGTAGAGGTCCAGGCGCTGCGACTGCCGGTACGGCTCATGCGGGCCGCCCACCTCAACGCCCTCTTCCCAGCTGATGCCGAGCCACTTCAGGGCTTCAAGCAGCTGCTGGTAGCTCTCCTCCGAGTCGCGCGCGGCATCCGTATCCTCGATCCGGAACACGAACGTGCCCTTGGTGTGGCGCGCGTGGGCCCAGTTGAAGAGGGCCGTGCGGATCAGGCCCACGTGCGGCGTGCCGGTCGGCGAAGGGCAGAACCGGACACGGACCGGGGTCTCGGCGGTGACTTCACTGGTCACTGCAACAGGGGCGGAACTGGGGACGGCGTCGGGCGCGGCAGGAGTAGTCATAGTGTCTCCAACTTTACCGCCTGCCCGCCACGCCCCGGCGGCGGTCTAAACGCGGGGAAGCCGTCCCGGTCGGCGCCGGCCGCAGCCGGGACAAACTTTTGGCCAGGACGCCGCACTGGGTGACAGCGATCACCGTCAACAGCGCCGCCGCGACGTGTGCGTCCAACATCAGTTCGATTGCGTGGTGGCCCCCGGCCTCCGGGGCCGCGGCCTGCTGGGGTGGCAGCCCGATGACAACCCCATGCGGGTGGCCGGTCTGAGCGCTCCCCACGATCCCGGAGAAACTGCCGAATATCAGGTGCAGAACCTGCTGGATCAGGCCCGATACCAGCAGCAGCGCCCATATCGGCAACCTGAAGCGTGCCAGCATGGACGCAACCATGCTCAACAGGGCGCTCACGGCCAGGAGGACCCACAGGCCGGGAAGGTCCTCGCCGCCGAGCACGTGGGCTCCCGCGCCGAGCAGGACGGCCAGCGGGCCTGACGCCCACGCCGCATAAACCCGTGCCCTCGGCAAGTCCCGTGCCGTCACCCATCCACCTTCCGGCTCACGCGCCGAGGCGGCGGCGGGAGCTCAGCTATGGCCCGGGTGAGCGTTGCCCTGGCCTGAGTCGCCGTCGTCGATGCGGTACCGGACCATCATACCGGCGCTGATGTGGTCGTTGACGTGGCAGTGGAAGAGCCAGGTGCCGGGGTCATCGGGGGCCATGTCGGCCACCACCATGGAGGCCGGCAGGAGGTTGACGACGTCGGTGCGCATCCCCAGGGCCGTCACGGTGTTGGCGTGCCAGTGTGGGGTATGCAGGTCCACCTCGGTACCCATCCCCATCAAGTACCACCGCACGCGTTCCCCTTTGCGCATGGTCATCGAGTCCAGCGGCAAATTGCCGAAGACATACCCGTTGACAGAGTGCATCAGGTTGCTCTCCTCGAACGCTTTGTCAGCGATATTCACGCTGGCCGGATCCCCTGCAAACCGGTCAATGTTGCGTTGCAGGTAGGGGCTGGCGTTCTCGTTGCTCACCTTGAACTGGACGAAGAACTCACGGTCGACGTCGTCCGGGGTACCGTCCCGGCGCGCGGCGTCGGCCTCGGTGATGACCATCGGGCCGACCAGGCCGGCGTAGTCGTCACCCACCTCATCCGTATGCGAGTGGTACATCCAGACCACCGAACTGCCGTCCATCGGACCGGGGCCGGCACGGTCCGGGACCTTGTAGCTGTAGGTATAGACGGCGCCCGGCGCAACGGCGTCGTCGGCCCGGTCAGCCGGGGAGGTGCCGTCGTCGTACGGGGCGCCCTCGCTGGCCTTGTCGTAGAACAGGCCATGCGCGTGGACCGCGGCCGGACGGTCGAGGTTGTTCTTGAAGACGACCTCGATTGTGTCGCCGACGACGGCCCGGATGACCGGTCCGAGCATCCCAAGGTGCTGGTCCTCGGCGCTGCGCGGTTTACGGGCGGAAAAGGTCGCGTCGGTGTATTCCTGGTACAGGGATTTGATATAGGTGGTGCCGATCCTTTGCGGCCCCCGCTCCGTGAACACGGCGGCCGTCGCATCGAAAGGCTCCCCCGTGATCTGGTTGATTCCGGCCGGCGCGTAGTTCCAGTCAACCTCGTCCGCGGCTATGTAGTAGGTCCGCTTCTGGGTTTCGTAATGGTCTGCCGCCGGTACGATGGCCGTTGCTGATCCGGAGATGAACACGATGGCGAAGGCGGCAGCTATTCCCAAGGGGAACAACGCCTGGATCCAGCGGGGCCAATAGCGCGGGCCCCTGCGCCACTGCGTCGGCATTCGTTCGCGGCTGTCCATCATGCACCCCTCCCGCCCCGCCGGACCGCAGATGCTGTTCCGGCACGGCAAGGATAGGGGTGGGACCTTTGGATATTCTGGGCTTCTGTTGCCGCACGTCAGCGGCGGGCAGCCGCGCGCTTCGTCCACATGCCAAGCAGCGCGCGGGTCAGGTAATAGCAGGCCAGAGCCAGGCCGGCCCCGACCAAGGCCAAGGCCAGCCATTGCGGGCCCCCGAGCCAGTGGACGGCACGCGCAGCCATCGCAAAGGTGCCGATAGACCCGAGGGCATAGAACAGGAAGGAGTTGCGGCGCCAGGACCTAGCCGGCGGCCGGCGCCACGCACCGTTGTTCATGGAGCCCGTTTCCGGCTTAGCGGCGGACCACGGGGTTGGAGAGGCGGCCGATGCCCTCGATCTCCACCTCGAAGCGGTCGCCGGGCTGGACCTGCCCCACACCTGCGGGCGTGCCGGTCATGATGACATCGCCGGGCAGCAGGGTGAACGCGTGGGAGACAACGGAAACGAGTTCACGGACGCCGCGGATCATCTGGCTGGTGCTGCCGTCCTGGCGCAGTTCGCCATTCAACCTGCCCTGGATCTGCAGGTCTTCGGTGTCGAGTTCGGTCTCGATCCACGGGCCCAGCGGCGCGGACGTGTCAAAGCCCTTGGCCCGCGCCCATTGCAGGTCGGTCTTCTGGGCGTCGCGTGCGGTGAGGTCGTTGCCGCAGGTGTAGCCGAAAATGACGTCGTCGACGCGGTCTTCCGGAACGTCCTTGCAGATCCGGCCGATCACGACGCAGAGCTCTGCTTCGAAGGACACGTCGTCCGAGAACTCCGGCAGGATGATCGGATCATTGGGGCCGACCACCGACGTGTTCGGCTTCAGGAAAAGCAGCGGCTGCTTGGGGACTTCGTTGCCGAGTTCGTGGGCGTGCTCGACGAAGTTCCGTCCGACGCCGACCACCTTGCTGCGCGGAATGATCGGCGCCAGCAGGCGCACGTCTTCCAGCTTGTGCTTGACGGCAGTTCGCTCGACACCGTGGAAGAAGGGATCGCCGTGGATTACAGTGACTTCCTCACTGCCGGGCTCACCTTCAACAATGCCGTAGAGGGGATCAGATTCGACTACAAACCGGGCGATACGCATGGGTCCTAGCGTACCGTCTCCCAACCGGGTCGCAGGTGACGTCGTTTTGGGCGCTGAAAGCGACACCAAATGCGAGTCAGTTGGGTGCGCTGCGCAGGTAGTGCAGCTGCGCGGCGACGGAGAGTTCCGCAGCGGGCCGCACCGCGGGGTCGACGGCGGCGTAGACGGCGTCGGCCACGTCCGTCACCTCGGCGCCCGCACCCAGCTCCGCGAGGGCTGAGCGGATCTGGGCGAGCCGGTCCTGGCGGTGGTCGCGGTACGCGCGGACAATCTTGTCCAGGGCCGGCAACATGGGTCCGTGGGCCGGAAGGACGGTCGCCGGGCCCAGTTCCTCCAGCCGGTCCAGGGACCACAGGTAGTCACCGAGGGTGCCGTCGGGATAGTCCAGCACTGTCGTTCCGAGGCCCAGGATGGTGTCGCCGGTGAGCACCGACCCCCGGGCGCCGTCGCCGGGGAGGTGGAAGCAGACCGAGTCGGAGGTGTGGCCCGGCGTCGCGAGCACCCTGATCTCCACCCCGGCGGCGTGGATCACTTCGCCGTCCCGCAACGGGCTGCCGCCGTGGCAGTGGGACGGATCGGCTGCACGGACGGGGGCGCCGGTGAGTTCGGCAAAGCGCTCCGCGGCGGCCGTGTGGTCCGCATGCCGGTGGGTAATGAGGATGAGCTCCACCCGGCCGGCGCCGGCCAGGTCCCGCAGGTGCTGCTCGTCCGTCGGTCCCGGATCGACGACGACGGTGCCGGCAGCCCCCGGCGCCGCGATCACGTAGGAGTTCGTGCCATGCAGGCTCATCGGCCCGGGGTTCGGGGCAAGCCGGAAGCGCGTGAGTGCCGTGCTGCGGGCAACGTCGCGGGAGTCTTCGGGGATCACCGTTCCATCTTCCCAGAACGACGGCGGCCCCGCACCAATAGTGCGGGGCCGCCGTCGGACGCTGTGGGAACCTGACGCTGTTACGCCAGGCGGGTCAGCCAGCCGTGCGTGTCCTCGACGGTGCCGGTCTGGATGCCCAGAAGCTGCTCGCGGATGGCCATGGTGGTCTCCCCCGCGGCCGCGTCCTCGGAGCCGATGAACTCGGTCTCGTCCTTGAGCACGCCGATGGGCGTGATGACGGCGGCCGTCCCGCACGCGAAGACTTCGGTGATGTCGCCGGAGGCCACGCCGTCGCGCCATTCTGCGAGGGTGATCTTGCGCTCGGTGACTTCCCGGCCCATGTCCTTGGCCACCTGCAGAACGGACATCCGGGTGACACCCTCGAGGATGGTTCCCGTGAGCGCCGGAGTGACCAGGGATCCGTCCTTCATCACGAAGAACACGTTCATGCCGCCGAGCTCTTCGACGGCGTCGTCGTTGAAGTGGTCCAGGAACAGCACCTGCTTGCAGCCGTGGGCTTCAGCCTCCTGCTGGGCGATGAGCGAGGCGGCGTAGTTGCCGCCGCACTTGGCGGCTCCGGTCCCGCCTCGGCCCGCACGGGCGTATTCGCGGGAGATCCAGATCGAGACGGGCTTGAGTTCGCCGCCGAAGTAGTTGCCGGCCGGCGATGCGATGACGCGGAAGGACACCTCGCGGGCAGCGCGGACCCCGAGGAACGCCTCGGTGGCGATCATGAAGGGGCGCAGGTAGAGCGCTTCGCCGTCGCCGGACGGGACCCATTCCTTGTCCGCCGTGACGAGTTCGCGGATGGCTCCCAGGAAGTACTCCTCCGGCAGTTCCGGGAGGGCCAGGCGCCGGGCGGAGCTGTTCAGGCGGGCGGCATTGGCCTCGGGACGGAAGGTCCAGATGGACCCATCCGCGTGGCGGTAGGCCTTGAGCCCTTCGAAGATCTCCTGGCCGTAGTGCAGCACGGCGGCGGAAGGATCCAGCGTGATGGGACCGTAGGGTTCGATCCGCGCATCGTGCCAGCCGCCCTGGCCCTCGGCGTCGACACTGTAGTCGACCACCGCGGTGTGGTCGGTGAAGTAGTTGCCGAAACCCGGGTTCGCCAGGATGGCTGCACGCTCGTCAGCGGACTTCGGGGTTGCCGAAAGGTGCTGGGTGAATTCGACGCCATGGGCAGTCTGGGTCATGGTTCCTCCACGGTCGGCTGCCTGGTGTATGAACATGGTCCGTCGTCGGACCACGGCAGCATGTTGGTGATTCGAAACTAGCTTACGCCCGATACCGGGGCCTTCCGGTGGCGCCGGGAGGGGCCCCTCCTACAGGGCGGCGGCGACGGCGTCGCCGACGGCGCCGGTGCTGCGGACCGCGCCGTTCCGGCCCGCGATGTCGGCAGCTACGGCCGCTTCGATCTTGCGGGCGGCGGCGGCATGGCCAAGGTGGTCCAGCAGCAGGGCGGCGGAAAGGATGGCGGCCGTGGGATCGGCCTTCTGCTGCCCGGCGATGTCCGGGGCGGAACCGTGCACGGGTTCAAACATGGACGGTGCGGTCCGCTCCATGTTGATGCTGGCGGACGCTGCCAGGCCGATGCCTCCGGTCACGGCGGCGGCGAGGTCGGTGATGATGTCGCCGAAGAGGTTGTCCGTGACGATCACGTCGAAGCGGGCCGGATCGGTCACCAGGAAAATCATGGCGGCGTCGATGTGCAGGTAGTCGTGACTGACCTCGGGGAACTCTTGGGCGACGGCTTCCACGGTGCGCTTCCAGAGGTGCCCGGCATACACCAGCACGTTGTGCTTGTGCACGAGCGTCAGTTTCTTGCGCGGCCGGTCATTGGCCCGGCGGAAGGCATCCCGGACCAGGCGCTCCACGCCGTGGGCGGTGTTCAGCGACACCTCGGTGGCCACCTCGTGCGGGGTGCCGGCCCGCAGCGTTCCGCCGTTGCCCACGTAGGGTCCTTCGGTGCCCTCACGGACCACGAGGAAGTCGATGTCCCCCGGGTTAGCGAGCGGGCTGCCAACGCCGGCATACAGCTTCGAGGGCCGCAGGTTGACGAAGTGGTCGAGGCTGAAGCGCAGCTTCAGGAGCAGCTCGCGTTCGATGAGGCCCGAGGGGATCCGGGTGTCGCCAGGGGCCGCCCCGATGGCGCCGAAGAGGATGGCGTCGCGGGCGCGCAGGTCCTCGAGGGTCTCGGCCGGCAGTGTCTCCCCGGTCTCGAGCCAGTGCTGGGCGCCGAGCTTATAGTGCGTCTGCTGCAGCACGATCCCCTCGGCCGCGGCCGCCTTCGCCAGAACCTTCAGGGCCTCGGCGGTGACTTCCGGGCCGATGCCGTCGCCGGGAATAACGGCCAGATCAATCGTGGATGCGCTCATGATTTCAGCGTAGCCAAGTCATCCACATACTGGTCAACCCGTCTCATTATCCGAACACCGCGAGAAACGGCGTTATACCTCGGCCGGCTCCTCGTACTTGGGGAAGACCGGAGCCGGCGCGGGCAGGACCGTGCCGGCGGCAATCGGCTCGGAGAGGGCCGCGAACTGGCGTGCCTCGCCCTCGGGCTGTCCGAGGGTCTCGAGGATCGCGGCCGTCGCGGCCGGCATGACCGGCTGCGCCAGGATCGCCACGATACGGAGCACCTCGAGGGTGACATAGAGGACAGTGTTCATGCGTTCGACGTCGGTCTTGCGCAGCACCCAGGGCGCCTGCTCCGCAAAGTACGCGTTCGTGTCGCCCAGGGTTCCCCAGATGGCTTCGAGCGCCCGGCTGAACTCCTGCTTGTCGAAGGCGGCGCGTGCGATGTCGAGCAGGCCATTGGCCTGGCCCAGCAGCGCTGCGTCCTCGGCGCTGAAGCCGCCCGGGACCGGAACGCGTCCGTCGCAGTTCTTGGCAACCATGGACAGCGAACGCTGGGCCAGGTTGCCGAAGTTGTTGGCGAGGTCGGCGTTCATCCGGCCGACGATTGCGTCGTGGCTGTAGGAGCCGTCGGCGCCGAAAGGTACTTCGCGGAGCAGGAAGAAGCGGACCTGGTCCAGGCCGTACTGGGCCACCCAGTCAGCCGGCGCCACCACGTTGCCCAGCGACTTGGACATCTTGACGCCCTGGTTGTGCAGGAAGCCGTGGATCATGACGCGCCTGGGCAGTTCCAGCCCGGCGGACATGAGAAAGGCCGGCCAGTAGACCGCGTGGAAGCGGGAGATGTCCTTGCCGATCACGTGGACGTCTGCGGGCCAGTACTTGCGGAACAACTCGGACTCGGTGTCGGGGAAGCCGACGCCGGTCAGGTAGTTGGTCAGCGCGTCGACCCAGACGTACATGACGTGGTCCGGGTTGCCCGGGACGGGGACGCCCCATTTAAAGGAGGTGCGGCTGATGGACAGGTCCTCGAGGCCACCCTTGACGAAGCTGATGACCTCGTTGAAGCGGTTGTGCGGCGCCCCGAATTCCGGGTAGTCGGCGTAGTGGGCCAGCAGCCGGTCCTGGTAGGAGGCGAGCTTGAAGAAATAGCTTTCCTCTTCGGTCCAGGTCACCTCGGTGCCGGTTTCGGACGCGTAGCGCAGGCCGTCGGCGTGCACCTCCGTTTCGTCCTCGACGAAGTACCGCTCGTCCCGGACGGAGTACCAGCCGGCGTATTTGGACAGGTAGATGTCGCCATTGGCCTCCATCCGCTGCCACAGCGCCTTGGCGGCCGCGTAGTGGTCCTGGTCCGTGGTGCGGATGAATCGGCTCAGCGAGATGCCCAAGTCGTCGCTCATCTGCCGGAACGCGGCCGAGTTGCGGTCGGCGAGCTCCTTGACGGGGAGGCCTTCCTTCTCCGCCGTTTGCTGCATCTTGAGGCCGTGCTCGTCCGTGCCGGTCATGAAGAAGACGTCGTAGCCGTCCAGCCGCTTGAAGCGCGCCATCGCATCGGTCGCGATGACCTCATAGGCGTGGCCGATATGCGGCACGCCGTTGGGGTAGCTGATGGCGGTAGTGATGTAGAACGGGGTCTTTTCGGAAGAAGTCACTGTTTAAACCTAGATCAGTTCTGTGAGGGTATCGCTCTGGCGGACAAGTTCGTGGTCATGTGAAGCCACGAGCACGGCGATGCCGTCCGAGGTGGTGTCCTTGAGGATGCTGATGATGCGGTTGGCCGCGGAGCGGTCAAGGCTGGCCGTGGGTTCGTCCACCACGAGCACGCGGGTGCCCAGGATCAGGGCCCGGGCGATCGCCACGCGCTGGCGCTCACCGCCGGAGAGCTGTGCCGGGCGGTGGCGCATGCGCCTGCCCAGTCCCACGAGGTCCAGCAGATCCTTGGCCATGTCGCGGCGCTTGTCCACCTCGCCGTCGGGAACGGCCGGGAGCAGGACGTTCTCCAGGGCGCTCATCCCGTCGATCAGGGCACCGCCCTGGTCCACGTAGCCGATCAGGGCCCGGCGGCGGTCGGCGATCTCGTCGTCGCTCATGCTCTCGAGCGAGTCGCCTTCCCAGAAGACCCGGCCCGACGTCGGCAGGGAAAGCCCGGCGCCGACGGTCAGGATGCTGGTCTTGCCGGAGCCGCTGCGGCCGGCGATGCAGTGCATCTCACCGGCGTGGAGCGTCATGTTGAAGTCGTCCACCACGTTGACGGGTTCGGCACCGCCCTTGCCGCCGCCGTAGTGGATGGTGATGTTGCTCAGTTCCAGCGGAGTGGCGTGGTCTGCTGCCTTCACGATCGTGTTGGCGCGGGTCTGGAGGCCACCGCGGCGGGTGCTCTCCGTCATTCGGTCGTGAGCCGCCCGGTCAAGGTTTCGGTCGTTGTTCATCGGACCACTTTCGTTGCAAGGGGAATCCAGCAGAGTACAGCCACGAACCCGGCGACAGCGGCCCAGAGCGCGGCATAGGGGGCGAGGAGCAGCCCGACGCCGAGGGCGCCGACAACGCCCAGCGGCAGTGCAACTGCACCCACCATGACGTTTTCGAAGAACCGGACCTGGCCGAGCATGTCGGGGTTCCAGCCCATCGCCTGCAGCGTGCCGAGGTACTGGCGCTTGGCCTGCAACTCGAACCGGCCGGTGACCATGGTCAGCAGCAGGCCGACGGCGACGCCGGAGAGCCCCAGGATGATGCTCGGCAGCGCGATGCTGGTGGCGGCGAGACCGCTCAGGGCGGTGGCGCCGGCGGCGCGGGGGATGTCGATCAGCAGCGCGGTGAGCCCGCCCGCCGCCGCTCCGAAAACACCGACGGCGACGGCCAGCGAGATCGAGTTGAACTTGTTGGTGGTCAGCTGCCGGTTGGCGAAGGTGAGCGGTGAGTCGACAGCGATGAGCCGTTCGTCGTGCTGCGGTTCCTGGTCGATGACGTCACGGTGCCGCAGCTGCCGGGCGGCGAAGAACGCAGCACCGACGTACAGCACCACGACCGACGCCGAGACGATGGCTGTAGCGAGGTTCCAGCTGATCAGGCTCAGGACGGTTCCGGCAACGGCCAGCAGGGCCGCGCCTACAGCAAACTCGGCCAGCACCCAGGACCGGATCCTGCGCTGCGTCCAGCCCATGGCCCGCAAGGTCCCGGCCTCGCTGCGGCGCTTGCGGACGTAGCTGACGGTAGAAGCACCGGTGAGCAGCGCTGCGCCGCAGAGGGTGATGAACAGCAGGGTCAGGTTGGTGCCGGTCAGGGATCCGGAGACGGCGTCCGCGGCATCCTGGCGGACCCAGGACTGCTGGACCGTTCCGAGCGCGGATTCCTTGCCGGCGTCGTCCTTGGAGTAGCCGGGCACGAAGATGTTGGCGTCCTCGCGGGCGGACCCGGCGACGACCGTGGCCTGCAGGCCCATGTCACGGATCTCGTCGGCCAGCTTTTCCACCTCGGGCTGCGCCTGCTTCCAGCTGCCGGGCGCGTTCGCCCGGACGCGCACGGCGTCGATCACGTTGGCGTTCTGGTCGAAACCGCGGGCGGCGGCCAGGCCGTAATAGTCGGTGATGGCGCCCGCGGACTGGCTGGCGAGGCCGGTAGCGCTCAGTGAGGGCTTGAGTTCGGTGGCCGGCAGGTTTTTGCCAGCCGCGTCCTTGGTCAGGGTGAACGGCGTCGGGTCGTAGCCGCCCAGGGGCAGGCGGTTGACGTCGCCGGCGGCCTGCTTGACCTGGTCGGCGTCGAACGTGCCGTAGACCATGGCGAGCGGCGTGGCGAGCTTTTTGCCCGTCGCCAGGTTTTCCCGATAGGAGCGTTCGTCAACCGGCTCGCGCTGGGTCTGGTCCACTGCGGCGCCGTTGGCGGCCTTCGCCGGGAGGCGGTTTACGGTGACCCATTCGCCCGGGGTGGCGCTCTTGTCCACGGCCCCGTTGCCGGCGGTTTCACCGTCGGTGTACTTGGGGGCGGAGGCGAAGTTGGTGCTCCACTCAGCAGGGTTGTATAGGCCCTGGCTGAAGCTGCCGGTGTCGCCCGTCAGCTTTGTCAGATCGGTGGAGCCGGGCCAGGCCAGGGTGAACGGGGACTTGGAGACGAACGGGAGGTAGTCCTTGTCCAGCGACCGGGTGACGGTGCCGACGTCCTTGGTGACTTTGCCGGACGCGTCGATCTCCTCGATCTTGACCGAGTACTTAAGGTCCAGCGTGGTGCCTGAGCGGACGATCAGCGGGATGGCCTGCGAGTCGGCGGTCAGCTGGCCGCTGCGCTTCGCCTGCTGGTACTGGGTCATCAGCGGTGCCCAGTACTTGAGCTTGACGCCCAGGAAGTCGGGGCCTTCCTTGAGTTCGTCCATGCCGATGCCGGTGGTGAAAAGGCTTTCGAAGTGGCGCCCGACTGCGCCGGCATTGCGGGCGTCCGCGGGCGGTGCCTTTTCCAGCGGCGCCAGGAAGTCACCGGCCGCGCCAAGCAGGGCGCGTTCGGAAACAGGATCCACGGCCACGACGGACTCAGACACCTGCGGCGCCTGCGGCAGGGACACGGCGAGGTTGAAGAGGTTGTGCTCGGAGCCTCCGGCCGGGGCCGGGAACTTGATGCCGGTCTCCCCCGCCGGACCTGTGATCCGGACGTTCTTGCCGCCGGCCACCTGCTCCTCGACGAGCTTGGCCTTGCCGAGTGAGCCCTCTGCCATGGTCTTGAACAGGGTCTGCTCGGAGTGCCCGTCCGAGCTGACGGCGCTGGCCGTCAGGCGGTATTTCTTGGCGGTATCGGACAGGACCGACTTGGGGGCCGGCCATTTGCTCGGATCGGTGGCGGTCGGATCTCCGGCGGTGCCGGCCAGCCCGGCATTGAAGCCGAGGTAGTCCGTGGCTTCCAGGCGCGGGGACTCCAGGTTCTGGGTGACGCGCGAGACGAGGCTGATCGGGGCCGCCACGGAGGTGCCGGACAGCTTTCGGATGGCGTCCAGCTGCCCGAAGCTGATGCCGCCCTGGCCAGCGGCGATGTCCGGCTGCACCAGCCCGCCGTTGTCGCCGGCCTTCGCCTGGACGAGCACGTCGTAGAGGCCCCGGGAGTTCTGGTCGACCGTCCGGTTCAGCGCCGCCTGTGACTGCCCCTGGACAAGGACCGAGAGGCACATGGCCACGATCAAAATGGAGGCGGTCAGCAGAAGCACTCTGCTTCTGATGAACCTCTGGACGGCGTTCATTGGGCTCCTGAAAGCTGGGTTGCGTGCGCACACCGCAGTTCAGTCCCTACGGAAGTGAAGGCGTCCCCGGCCGGGTGTGCAAAAAGTAAAGGCCGGACCGCCGGCCGGATCCGAAGAATCGGACTCAGTTATTGTACGCAGGCCGGCCAGCTGCCGCGGACGCCGGCGGGCGTTCAAAAGCGCCGCCGGCATCCGCCAGGAGGCGGCTAGTCCTCGAGGTCCACTTCCCGAACCATGTCAGCGCCGATGCCGGCCTTGATCGCGTCCAGAACCTGCTGTGGAACGGAGCTGTCGATCGTCAGCAGGGCGAGCACCTGCCCGCCTTCGGCCTGGCGCGCCACCTGCATGCCGGCGATGTTGATGTTGTTCATGCCGAGGATGTGCCCGATGGTGCCGATGACGCCGGGGCGGTCCAGGTAGGCGACCACCACGAGGTGTTCGCTGATGGGGATTTCGACCTCGTAGCCGTTTACGCCGACCAGTTTCTGGATCTGCTTGGGCCCGGTCAGGGTGCCGGCCACGGAAATCTGGCTGCCGTCGCTGAGGGCCCCGCGCAGCGTCAGGACATTGCGGTAGGACTCGGTGTCCGGCGTCGTGATGAGGCGTACGTTGATGCCGCGCTGCTCCGCGATCACCGGGGCGTTGACGTACGAGACCTGCTCGGTGACGACGTCGGCGAAGATGCCCTTGAGTGCGGCGAGCTCGAGGACCTTCACGTCCAGCGAGGCGATTTCCCCGGCGACCTCAAGGTCGAACTGGGTGAGGGACGCGTGGGTCAGGGCAGTGAAGATACGGCCCAGCTTTTCCACCAGCGCGATGCCGGGGCGGACGTCCGGGGCGATGACGCCGCCGGCAACGTTGACCGCGTCGGGCACCAGTTCGCCGGCGAGGGCCAAACGGACCGACTTTGCCACCGAGACCCCTGCCTTCTCCTGGGCCTCGTCGGTGGAGGCGCCGAGGTGCGGGGTCACCACCACGTTGTCGAGCTTGAAGAACGGCAGGTCGGTGCTGGGCTCCTTGACGAAGACGTCGACGCCGGCACCGGCGATGTCACCGGCTTCGAGGGCCGCGTAGAGGGCTTCCTCGTCCACCAGGCCGCCGCGGGCGACGTTGACGACGTAGGCCGTGCTCTTCATCTTCTTGAAGGCATCGGCGCCCAGCATGCCGACGGTTTCCGGCGTCTTGGGCATGTGGATGGTGATGAAGTCCGACTGTGCGAGCAGCTCGTCCAGGGTCACCAGCTGCACGCCGAGCTGCGCGGCGCGGGCAGAGGTGATGTAGGGGTCGTACGCGAGGATCTTGGTGTCAAAGCCCTTCAGGCGGGCGGCGACGAGGGCACCGATCCGGCCCAGGCCGATGATGCCGATCTTCTTCTCGAACAGCTCGATGCCGGTGTACTTGGAGCGCTTCCATTCGCCGTCCTTGAGCGCGGCGGAGGCCTGCGGGATGTGCCGGGCGAGGCTGAGGATGTGGCCGACGGTGAGCTCGGCGGCCGAGACGATGTTGGACGTGGGCGCGTTGACCACCATGACGCCGGCCTGGGTGGCGGTCTTGATGTCGACGTTGTCGAGTCCGACGCCCGCACGGGCGATGACCTTGAGGTTCTTGGCGGCACCGATGGCTTCGGCGTCCAGCTGCGTGGCGGAGCGGACGAGGATCGCGTCGACGTCGGCGATTGCAGAGAGCAGCTGGGAACGGTCGGCGCCGTCGGTCTGCCGGATCTCGAAGTCGGGGCCAAGGGCCTCGATAGTGGCGGGCGAAAGTTCTTCGGCGAGCAGTACTACGGGTTTTGACACGGCTGATCCTCTGCGTTGCAGTCCGGGGGTAAATCAAGTCTAGGCTGACGGAAAGGCCGGGCTCACATTGTTAAGTGTGAACCCGGCCTCGTCGTTGAGCTGTGCCTGGCGGCTGAAGGCCGGGCTTAGCGGGCTGCGGAGCCCTCTACGTAGTCCTCGTCCTGCTGCTGCCAGGAGAACAGGGACCGCAGTTCGCGTCCGACTTCCTCGATGGGGTGCTGCTCCGCCTTGGCGCGCAGCTCCTTGAACTCGACGCCACCGTTGTCCTGGTCGTCAATGAAGCGCTTGGCGAAGGCGCCATTCTGGATGTCCGCGAGGACAGCCTTCATGTTTTCCTTCACCTCTGGGGTGATCACGCGCGGGCCGGAGACGTAGTCGCCGTACTCGGCCGTGTCCGAAACGCTCCAGCGCTGCTTGGCGATGCCGCCTTCCCACATGAGGTCGACAATGAGCTTGAGCTCGTGAAGCACCTCGAAGTAGGCGATCTGCGGCTGGTAGCCGGCCTCGGTGAGGGTCTCGAAGCCGTACTGGACCAGCTGGGACACGCCGCCGCACAGGACGGTCTGCTCCCCGAAGAGGTCGGTTTCGGTCTCTTCGGTGAAGGTGGTCTTGATGACACCGGCGCGGGTGCCGCCGATGGCCTTGGCGTAGGACTTGGCCAGCTCCCAGGCGGAACCGGAGGCGTCCTGCTCGACGGCGATGATGTCCGGGATGCCGCGGCCGGCTTCGAACTCGCGGCGCACGGTGTGGCCCGGCGCCTTCGGGGCGATCAGGATGACGTCGACGCCCTCGGGCGCCTCGATGTAGCCGAAGCGGATGTTGAAGCCGTGGGCGAAGGCGAGGGCCTTGCCGGGGGTCAGCTTGTCCTTGATCGAGTCGTTGTAGATCGAGCGCTGGTGCTGGTCCGGTGCCAGGATCATGATGACGTCGGCCCATTCGGCGGCGTCGGCAACGTTCTTGACCGTAAAGCCCGCGTTCTCGGCCTTGGCGATCGACTTCGAGCCCTCCTTGAGGGCGATGGCAACCTGGACGCCGGAATCGCGCAGGTTCAGCGCGTGGGCGTGGCCCTGGGAGCCGTAGCCGACAATGGCGACCTTGCGGCCCTGGATGATCGACAGGTCTGCGTCGTCGTCGTAGAACATTTCAGTCACTTGCGTAACTCCTCTTGAGTGGATTTCTTGTAGGTAGGTGTCTTGCGGTGCTGCGGTTAGGGCGAAGCGCGGCGCTTGGGAACTGCTAGGCGCTGCGCAGGGCCCTGTCACTCATGGAGCGGGATCCCCGCCCGACGGCAAGGGTGCCGGACTGCACGATTTCGCGGATGCCGAAAGGCTCGAGCACTGACAGGAGTGCCGTGAGCTTTTCGGGGTGGCCCGTAGCTTCAATGACGACGGACTCTGTGGAGACGTCGACAACTGAAGCGCGGAACAGGTCTGCAGCCTGGGTAACCTGCAGGCGTGTTGCGGCATCCGCACGTACCTTGACCAGGATGTGGTCGCGCTGTACGGAAGATTCGGGGGTGAGCTCGACGATCTTGATCACGTTGACCAGCTTGTTCAGCTGCTTGGTGACCTGCTCGATCAGCTCGCCGTCGGCGTCGACGACGACGGTCATGCGGGACATGCCCGGAACCTCCGTCGGGCCGACGGCCAGGGAATTGATGTTGAACGCGCGGCGGGCGAAGAGGCTGGCGACGCGGGTCAGTACACCGGGTTTGTCTTCGACCAGAACGGACAATGTGTGGCGGGTCATGTTCAGTCCTCCTCTTCCCATTCCGGGGTCATGTTGCGGGCCACCTGGATTTGGCTGTTGCTGACTCCGGCGGGGACCATCGGCCACACCATGGAGTTGGGGCTTACGACGAAGTCGATGACCACGGGGCGGTCGTTGATCTCCAGGGCCTTCTGGATGGTGGCGTCGATGTCCTCGTCGCGCTCGCAACGGAACGAAGCGCAGCCGTAGGCGTCGGCGAGCTTGACGAAGTCCGGGATCCGGATCGTGTCGTGGCCGGTGTTGAGGTCCGTGTTGGAATACCGGCCTTCATAGAACAGTGTCTGCCACTGCCGCACCATGCCGAGGGAGGAGTTGTTGATGACGGCGACCTTGATCGGGATCTTGTTGATCGCGCAGGTCGCCAGTTCCTGGTTGGTCATCTGGAAGCAGCCGTCGCCGTCGATCGCCCAGACCACCCGGTCCGGGGCGCCGACCTTGGCGCCCATGGCCGCCGGCACGGCATAGCCCATGGTGCCGGCCCCGCCCGAGTTCAGCCAGGCGTGCGGGCGTTCGTACTTGATGAACTGCGACGCCCACATCTGGTGCTGGCCGACGCCCGCCACGAACACACCTTCCGGGCCGGTGAGGGCGCCGATGCGTTGGATGACGCGCTGCGGTGCGCTCAAACCGTCCTCGGGCTCCGTCCAGCCGAGCGGGTAGGTTTCCTTCAGGTTGTTCAGGAAGGCCCACCAGGTGGCGAGGTCGGGGGCGCCGGACGCCTCGAACTGCAGGCGCACGGCCTCGGTGAGTTCCGGAATGATCTCCTTGACCGAACCCACGATCGGAACGTCCGCGGTGCGGTTCTTGGAGATTTCCGCCGGGTCGATGTCGGCGTGGATGACCTTGGCGTTCGGGGCGAACGATTTCAGGACGCCGGTCACCCGGTCATCGAAACGCGCTCCGAGGGTGATCAGAAGATCGGACTGCTGCAGCGCGGTGACCGCCGAGACAGCGCCGTGCATGCCGGGCATGCCGACATGCTGCGGGTGCGAGTCGGGGAAGACGCCGCGCGCCATCAGCGTGGTGACAACCGGGGCGCCGGTGAGTTCGGCAAGCGCGCGCAGTTCGGCAGAGGCATGCGCCTTGACGACGCCGCCGCCCACGTACAGCACAGGCTTGCTCGCGGCCGCGATCAGCCGGGCCGCTTCACGGACCTGCTTGCTGTGGCCGCGGAGCACCGGACGGTAGCCGGGAAGGTCCACCTTCGGGGGCCAGGAGAAAGTCATCTTCCCCTGCTGGGCGTCCTTGGCGACGTCCACCAGCACGGGGCCGGGCCGGCCGGTCGAGGCGAGATGGAAAGCCTCCGCCATGACGTGCGGGATGTCGTTGGGGTCGGTCACCAGGAAGGAGTGCTTCGTGATGGGCATGGTGATGCCCACGATGTCCGCTTCCTGGAAAGCATCGGTGCCGATCACTCCGCTGGAGACCTGGCCGGTGATGGCAACGAGCGGCACGGAGTCCATGTGGGCGTCCATGATGGCGGTAACGAGGTTGGTGGCACCCGGGCCCGAGGTGGCGATGCAGACGCCCACCCGTCCGGTGACCATGGCGTAGCCTTGCGCGGCGTGGCCGGCTCCCTGTTCGTGACGGACCAGAACGTGGTTCATTCGGGAAGCCATCAAGGGGTCATAGGTGGGCAGGATCGCGCCACCGGGCAAACCAAAAATATCGTCCACGCCGAGTTCTTCGAGCGAGCGGACAATAGCTTCTGAGCCGGTCATCACCGTCGGGGGTACGACGTTGTTCGGCCCAAGGACAGGAGAGACGGCGGCATTGTCGACGGCGGCGTCAGCCGGACGTTCGACGCGTTCCGGAGCCTTGCTGGCTCCAGCGGACTTTGTGGCCATCAGCGAGGGGCTGATCGGCGATCCTTTGCTCATCGGACTCTTCCTTTGGGGATCTGCTGGGGTGATCTTCTGTGATCGTGGAACTGCTGGCAGTGCGTGGTGCTGCTGGTCTTGCGTGGTGCTGGTGGTGCGGCTGGTGCGGAAATAAAAAAACCCCTCAGCCTGGGCGGCTCTTCGAGGGGTTTGCGCGTGACGGTTCGTTACCAGTGAGGGCTATGGAGCCACGCGCTTGGTAAGGACGACGACTACTACGCCGGCGGTAACGATCTCGGTCATGCGTTCAGTTTTCCCTCTTAGTGAGACGGGTGTCAACGCGTCCACTCCGCGTCTCACTATCTGGACAGCGCTGTCCACGTGTTGATCCTCTTAGCTCCCCTGCCGCTCAAGCCGCTTAGGCGGCAGGGCTTAATAAGGGGGATTCCGAGGGCCCCTGCGGGCACGGCGCCTGCGCCGTGCCCGCAGGGTAGGAATCACCCGCAGTAAGCGCCGGTGGAGGCGCTGTGGACGAGCTTGGCGTACTTGGCGAGCACGCCCTTGGTGTACCTGGCGGGCAGCGGCTCCCAGCCCACCTTGCGCGCTTCGAGCTCCGTCTCGTCGACGAGGAGGTCGAAGCTGCGGGCAGCGATGTCGACACGGATCCGGTCGCCGTCCTGGACGAAGGCGATGGGGCCGCCGTCGACCGCTTCCGGCGCGACGTGGCCGATGCAGAGGCCGGTGGTACCGCCGGAGAAGCGGCCGTCGGTCAGCAGCAGGACGTCCTTGCCCAGGCCTGCGCCCTTGATCGCGCCGGTGATGGCGAGCATTTCACGCATGCCCGGGCCGCCCTTGGGACCTTCGTAGCGGATGACGACGACGTCGCCCTTGTGGATCTCGCCGTTGTCCAGGGCGTCCAGGGCGCCCTGCTCGCGCTCGAAGACGCGCGCGGTGCCTTCGAAGACATCGGCGTCGAACCCGGCGCTCTTGACGACAGCGCCTTCCGGAGCCATGGAACCGTGCAGGATGGTGATGCCGCCGGTCTTGTGGATGGGGTTGTCCAGTGCCCGGAGGATCTTGCCGTCGACGTCCGGCGGGTTGATCGCCTCAAGGTTCTCAGCCACGGTTTTGCCGGTGACGGTGAGGCAGTCGCCGTGCAGCAGTCCGGCGTCGAGCAGGGCCTTCATGATGACCGGCACGCCGCCGATCTTGTCGACGTCGGTCATGACGTAACGGCCGAACGGCTTCAGGTCGCCCAGGTGTGGGATCTTGTCGCCGATCCGGTTGAAGTCGTCGAGGGTCAGTTCGACCTCGGCTTCCCGGGCGATGGCCAGCAGGTGCAGCACGGCGTTGGTGGAGCCACCGAAGGCCATGGTGACGGCGATGGCGTTCTCGAACGCCTTCTTGGTCATGATGTCGCGCGCGGTGATGCCGAGGCGCAGCAGGTTGACGACGGCTTCGCCGGACTTCCGGGCGAACTCGTCGCGCCGGCGGTCGGCGGACGGCGGGGCGGCCGAACCGGGAAGGGACATGCCCAACGCCTCGCCGATGCAGGCCATGGTGTTGGCCGTGTACATGCCGCCGCAGGCGCCTTCGCCCGGGCAGATGGCCTTTTCGATGCGGGTGAGGTCTTCCAGGCTCATCTTGCCGGCGGCGCAGGCGCCCACGGCCTCGAAAGCATCGATCAGGGTGACTTCCTTTTCGGAGCCGTCCTCAAGCTTGACCCAGCCGGGCATGATGGAGCCGGCGTAGAGGAAGACGCTGGCGAGGTCCAGGCGGGCGGCCGCCATCAGCATGCCGGGGAGCGACTTGTCGCAGCCGGCCAGGAGCACGGAACCGTCGATCCGCTCGGCCTGCATGACGGTCTCGACCGAGTCGGCGATGACTTCGCGGGAAACGAGGGAAAAGTGCATGCCCTCGTGTCCCATGGAGATGCCGTCGGAGACCGAGATGGTGCCGAACTGCATCGGGAACCCGCCGCCGGCGTGGACGCCTTCCTTGGCGCCCTGGGCGAGCCGGTTCAGGGAAAGGTTGCAGGGAGTGATTTCATTCCACGAACTGGCGACGCCGATCTGCGGCTTGGCGAAGTCGTCGTCGCCCATGCCGACCGCCCGGAACATCCCGCGCGCCGGAGCGGCGTGGATTCCATCGGTGACGACCCGGCTGCGTGGTTTGATGTCCGGTTTGGTGTCTGTTGTTGTTTGGGTGTCCTCACTCATGGCTCAAAGTCTAGGGTGAACCCGGGGAAGCGGACGACCACGGAGGGTGCATTAAGCGGAAAACCGGGATTATTTCGATCAAATAGTGGACTCTCGTCTCACTACGTGGACACCTCCTAGTCCCCGTGTCAGCTGAGGCGCGCTGCGTTCCGCAGTTCGGGAGCTTCCGCCACGGCCCGCGCTTCGGCTTTCAACAGGGACAGCACCTGCTGGATGGTGGTCCGGGCCGCGACGTCGGGGCGGGCCAGGGCCACGATGCTCCGGCTCGCCTTGACGCCGGACAGCGGACGCAGGACGAACCCCTGTCCCTGGTTCTTCAGCGCGGTGTAGCGCGGCAGCAGGCTGAGTCCGTGTCCCGCGCTCACAAGCGCTTCCAGGACGCGCAGATCCGGGTAAAGCTGCGCGCGGACCGCCGGCGAGTCCGCCTGCACCTCGATCTGCCGGAGGACGGTGTCGAAGGGGAAGCCCTCCGGCACGCCCATCCACGGATAGCCGATCACGTCCTGCGCACAGAGCACGTCCTTGTCGGCGAGGATGTGGCCGGCCGGGACGGCGACGTCGAGCGGCTCGTCCAGCAACGGTTCCACCACGAGGCCCTGCCGGGCGAAAACGTCCGGGCCGTCGACGCTGTGGGCCAGGACGACGTCGTAGTCGGCGGTGAGCGCCGCGAACCCGGCCACATTGGGATCCTCGAAGTGCGCCTCGAAGCGCAGCCCGTCAATCGCCTTGACCCGGTGCAGCAGCCCGGGCAGGAACATCTCGGCGGCGCTGGGGAAGAACGCGGCCTTCACGTGCGTCTGCCATCCGAGGCGGTAGATGTCGATGGTGGCTTCAGCACGGGCCATGGCCGTGGACACCTCGGCCGCTGCGGCGGCCATGGCCAGTCCCGCCTCGGTCAGGCGCACTCCGCGGCCGGACTTTTCCACGAGGACCACCCCGAGCTCCTCCTGCAGGGTCCTGAGCTGCTGGGAGACGGCGGAGGGCGTCACATTCAGAGCCTCGGCGGTGGCTCCGACCGTGCCGCGGTGGGCGAGCTCCCGGAGAATCCGCAGTCTCTTGAAATCCATGATGAGAGGCTACAGGGCGGGTTCCGCGAGGGTGGACAGCCGCCTCCGGGCGGACGTACCGTCAAGCAACGGCAACCTTGCCTCCTGGACCGAAGGGCTCTGCTATGGATTGGCTTATCTGGCTCATCGTCATCGTGGTGATTGTCGCCGTCGTCTGGTGGCTGTTGAACCGCAACTCCCGTAGTGCGGCTGGGTCCTCGGAGGCCGGTACCGTCGCGGGTACCGGCGCCCCGCCCACGGCTCCCCCGGGCGGGGAGAGGCACGACGGCGCGTTGTCCGGTGGCAGCGCCGCGGCGTCGGCCGTAGCTGCCGGTACCACCGGCATCCCCTCAGCCGCAGGGTTCGGCAACGCCGAGCCGGTGGCGCCCCGCACGGCGCAGGAGGAGCCAGCCGCCGCGCGTGAGCAGGGTGGGCAGCCCGCCGCCGGGCGTGAGCAGGGTGGGCAGCCTGCCGCCGGGACTGGGACAGTGCAGCCCGCTGCCGGGACCGGGAAGACGCAGGCCGGGGCCGGGCAGGAGCAGGCGGAGTGGGAGACGCAATGGTCGGAAACGCCGCCGGCCGAGCCGCACGCTGCCGTCCATCACGAGCCCTCCTCGGGAGCGAGCGCCGTTCAGGAAGAGCGCACGACACCGGCGGGCGCGGCTGCCGCCGGAGCAGCGAACGCGCCTGTGCACCACCCCGAATACACCCAATCGCATGCCCCCACCCTTCCCGGCGCCGAATCAGCCGCTGCTGAAGCGGGCCTGCTGGAGGAACAGGACAGGCCCGCCGACGGCTTTGCCAGCCACCGGGCGGAACCAGCCGGCCACCTCGCCCTGGACCAGCCCTATGGGGAGGGATCGGCAGCACCAAGAGCTGACGGCAGCGCTCCCGAGGGTTTCACCGTCAAGGGCGATGCTTCCTCCATGACCTATCACGACGAAAGCAGCCCGTCATACGAGGAAACCGCGGCGGGAGTCTGGTTCGAGTCGGTCGCCCACGCAGAAGCCGCCGGTTTCCGGCCGCCCCGCCGGGTTCGGCTGTAAGCGCCAGACCCGCGATCGGTCCTGACGCCAGGACCAGGGGGCCGGAAAATGATGAATGCGAGGCGGGTCAGGCAATCGGCCGCTGCCGCGATCCTACTGTCCGCGTGTGCGCTCTCTGCCTGCACTCCGGGAGCAGGCAGTGGAGCGGCGCCGTATGTCCCGGCTGCCAGCACTCCGGCCGGCGGAAGCGCGGCCGGCGGAAGCCCCGCCGCCACGAGCCCGGGCCCCGCTCCGGCCGCTCCGACCGTCGCCGAACGCATCGAGGCAGGCCTCCAGGTGCCCTGGTCCACGGTCTTCCTGCCGGACGGCACGGCCATCATTTCCGAGCGTGGCACCGCCCTGCTGAGAACTGTCAGTGGATCCGGCACCGCCGGGACGCTTGGCAAAGTGTCCGACGTCGTGCCCGCCGGCGAGGGCGGGCTGCTGGGGCTGGCCCTTTCCCCGAACTTCAGCGCCGACCGCTACCTGTACGCCTACTTCACAGCTGCGGAAGACAACCGGATCGCCCGAATGCGGGTCGACCAAAACGGCACAGGCCTGCAGCTGGCCGCCCCCGAGGTCATCTTCACCGGGATCCCGAAAGCCACAACCCACAACGGCGGCAGGATCCGGTTCGGCCCGGACGGATACCTTTACGTGGGCACCGGGGATTCACAGCGACGGGAGCAACCGCAGGATTCCAAGGCGCTAGGTGGCAAAATCCTGCGACTCACCCCCGAGGGCCATCCCGCGCCGGGAAATCCGTTCGGAGACAACCCTGTTTATAGCCTTGGGCACCGCAACGTCCAGGGACTTGCCTGGGACAGCGCCGGCCGGCTTTGGGCCAGCGAGTTCGGCCCCACCGTCGACGACGAGCTCAATCTGATTGTGCCCGGCGGCAACTACGGCTGGCCCGAGGTCACCGGGGCTCCGGGCCGGGCCGGCTTCCTCGACGCCAAGGTCGTCTGGCCCTCGACGCCGGACTCCTCCCCCAGCGGGCTCGAGATCGTTGGCGATACGGCCTATCTCGGAGCCCTTCGCGGGCAGCGTCTCTGGACCGTGCCCCTCCGCGGCGAGTCCGCCGAGGCTCCTGTGGGCTATTTCACAGGGCAGTACGGCAGGATCCGGGATGTTGCAATGGCTCCGGACGGCCGCCTGTGGGTCCTCAGCAACGAGCAAAACCCTGATTTCGTGCTGGTTCTGGACCTTCCCGGCTGATTCCAGGCATCCCGTCCCCGCCGATTTCACACTCCGGCGAAACTCGTGTAGAGTTTCATGTCGTTGCGGAGAACAACGCGGGAAATAAAAAGCCCACGGTGAAGGAAAACAACAGCTGCACCTCTAGCTCAACTGGCAGAGCAATTGACTCTTAATCAATGGGTTCCGGGTTCGAGTCCCGGGGGGTGCACCAACGAAAACCCCGTCTTTACTGGCCAAGCGGCCGGGAAAGGCGGGGTTTTGTGTTACCCGGATCGGGGCCAGCCCTTGAAATTGACGACCAAAGTACTCATCATTTCGCTTCAGGGTGGAACGACCGACCGATCAGCAGGCAAGCGAGGAAAACGTTGAAGCAGTGTCCTATCTCCGACGACGGCGTCGCGATCTGCGAACGCAGTCTAGATCCGAGCGATTACTCCGGGGCTCTTACGATCAACCAACTACTACTTCAGAGCCGCATCGGGCTGGAGCGTGTTGACGCTTCGGATCTTGAGCGGGAGATGGCAGCGGGCGCCCTTGTTGTTGATACACGGCCGGTGGACCAGCGGGACCGCGACGGAGACCTTCCGGGAGCGGTCGTCATTGACCGGAACGTTCTCGAGTGGCGGCTCGATCCTTCCAGCGCCCACCGGCTCCCGATCGCTGACGACCCCGCTCGGCGGATCGTGATCGTCTGCAATGAGGGCTACAGCTCCAGCCTCGCTGCACACACCCTGCAGCGGCTGGGGCTGGCCCGTGCGACCGACCTTATCGGCGGGTTCCAAGCCTGGGCAGCATTGCGCAAGCAGTCCGGCTAGATAACTTGCCTGCTCCCCCGGCGCGTTCACGTAACCCCCGTCTTTACTCGGCTGGCGGCCGGGAAAGACGCGGTTTTGTTTTAGGCCGTAATCCCAGTGGTCCGGCGTGCGGTTCCGCGGGTGAGGGCCAGATGTCCGCCCAAAAATCCGGCTCCTGCCGCAACGGCATTTCCGGCGAGGCCCAGGTTCCTGCCGAGGGCGTAGCGCCCGCGCATCCGTGCGATAAAGGAGCCGAGGAATAGGAAGACGGCCACGTCGGTGCCCAGGGCATGCACGGCCCCGATCCGACGCTCGGCGCCTGTCATTCCGGCCCAGTCTCCGGTGCCCGCGAGAGCTGTCGGGCCAGCCGCCGCCAGCCCGGCTCCGACCAGAAGCGCGGCGCCACCACGTGCCAGGGGTCCTGCGGCTATGTCGAGGATGGACGCACTGACCCAGCACCCGAGCGTCACGTCGGTGAGCGGCGGATGTACCGAGTGGCCAAGGACACCGGTGTGGAACAGGCTGCGCCGGGCCCAGCCGATCACCGGCCCGTAAACGAGTTCCTGGGCGACAGCCACCCGCTCTGAAATGGGGCTGTCCCCCACGGCCCGGGCCACCCGCTGCGGCAGGGACAGGACGCTCATGCCAATTACGGTAAGTCAGCCGGTTCGGCCTGTATAGAGCCGCGAGGATGCACCGTGCTGTGCAGCTGTGTGCCGGTGCTATTTCCCGGCGGCGGGCGGACAATGGGTGTATTAAATGCTCAGCGCGGAGGACGGTGTGTGTTGACTGGAAAGGTGCGTGCTGCGTTCCTTGTAGCCCTCGTAGTGGCTGGAGCGGCAGGGTGCTCCTCCAGCGGCGGATCCATGGCGCCGACGACAGCGCCGGCCCAAACAAAGACCCAGACGGCAGCGCCCGGCATGCCGATGTCCTCGCCGGCCATGACGTCCGGTATGCCGGGGACGGCGGGTTCCTCGGCGAGCGCCGCATCGATCAGCATCAAGGACTTCGACTACGGCGCTCCCATCACCGTGTCCCCTGGCGCGACCGTGATGGTGACCAACATGGACAGCGCCGAGCACACCGTGACGGCGGACCAAGGATCGGCGTTTGATGTGGAGGTCAAGGAGAACGGGGGGACGGGTACGTTTACAGCACCGACAGCGCCTGGCACGTATCCCTTCCATTGCACCTACCATCCGAACATGCACGGCACGCTGACGGTGCAGTGAGCGGGCAAAGCCGCTCCGCCGGCTCGGTCCGGGTGCGCGGAAGCGATATTGCCCTGCGTGTGGTCACTGCTGTTGCCCTGTTCATCGACGCCGGCGTCCATATCCATCTGGCGCCGGGATATCAGGCGGGCAACCATGCCGGCGTCGGGCAGGGCAACCTCTTCCTGCTCGAGTCCGGGGCCGCCATCCTCGCCGCGGTCTACGTTCTCCTGCGGGGCAGCCGGGCGGCCTACGCCGCCGCCTTCGTGGTTGGCCTGAGCGCCTTCGCGGCAGTTGTCCTGTACCGCTACGTGAACATCCCCGCCTTCGGTCCGTTCCCCGCCATGTACGAGCCGGTCTGGTTTGCGGAAAAGACCCTCAGCGCAGTGGCGGAAGCCGCCGGTGCACTCCTCGCCGGCATCGGGTTCGCCCGCGCTCGTGCTTGGCGCCCGGCCCGGAGCACCACCTGAACTACCCCTATATGCTTGTTCTTCTCCCGGCCAGGGGACCTCTGGCGCAACTTGCGGAAATTTCCGTGAACTCTTTGGCGGGGAACGGGCAATACAGAGTGTGAGCACAGACAGCGACATCATCAGGCGGTCCCGGGACAGCCCCGTAGTTTTCGGGGAGTTATACGACAGACACGCCTCAGTCATCTACAGATACGCCGCCAGACGGGCCGGCGACTTCGCCGCGGACGACGTCACGTCGGAGACCTTCCTCGTCGCGTGGGAACAGCTGGAGGCCTACGACCTCGACCGGGACGATGCCCGGCCCTGGCTCTTCGGCATCGCCACCAATCTGCTCCGCCGGCACCACCGTGCAGAAGCCCGGATGCTGAAAGCTGCGGCCAAAGCGGCGTCACGAGAGGCTGTGGGCGACGACTCGGAGCGGATTTCGGCCCGCGTGGACGCCTCGGCGGCCACCGCGCGCATTGCCCGCACGCTCAGGTCCATGGCACCCATAGATCGGGAAACGCTGCTGCTCTACGCCTGGGCCGACCTGACCTACGAGGGCATCGCCGCGGCAATGGAGGTTCCGGTGGGAACCGTCCGGTCCCGCCTGAATCGTGCCCGCCGGACGCTGCGAACCCGGCTCAACCCCCAAAGACTTGATGAAACGGAGAACGACCATGGACGACTTGCAGCTGCTCCGCGAAATGCGTAACGACATCGGCTCCGCACCCCAGGCGACGCTGGCCCGGGGCCGCAACACCCTCATGGCCGCGATCGGTTCCACCTCCCGTCCTGACGCAACAACCGGTCCGAACGCTCCGACTAAGGTGAGCCCCATCCGGCGCCGTATCCTGATGGCCTCGGCAGCCGCTGCCCTGCTCGTGGGCGGCATCGTAGCGGCCGACGTCGTCGTGCCCGGCCGCCCGGGAGCGACCGCCGAAGCGGCCGAAATCCTGAATAACGCGGCGGCAGCAACCATCCAGTCCTCCGACCCGGTGGTGGCACCGGGCCAGTACCTGAAAATCGACACGACGGCGATGTACGGCCACAGCTCCGTCGCCGCCGACGGAACCCAGGCTTTTTGGCTGGAGAAGACCGGAGGCCAGGTCTACGTCCCGGCAGACCGGAACGGGGAATGGGTCTGGAACCGCGAAGACCGGGTGCCCGCGACCTTCTTCAACGAAGCCTCCAAGGCCGCGGCAGCCAAGATGCAGGAATCGCTGGCAAAAGACCCCGGCGTGAGTCTGGTCGGCATCCAGCGTGCCCCGCGCGGCGACTTCTACGGGTCGGAGCAAACGGTTCTCAACGGCATGCCCCTTGACCAGATTTCCGGTCTTCCCCGGGACCCGAAGGCCCTTTTGGATACCATCCTTGAACGCACGAAGGGTGCCGGCCCGTCCCCCGAGATGGAGGCACTGATCACGGTTGCAGACACCCTTCGAACCGGAGTCGTCCCGGCCGAGTTACGCGCTGCCTTGTACAAGGCTGCCGCGCTCATCCCCGGCGTCACGGTCGTGGACAAGCAGGCAACACTGAACGGCAAGACCGGCGTCGCCCTGGGAATCCAATCCCCGGACGGAGGCGCCCGGCAGGAAATCATCATCGACCCGGCCACCGGATTGATGATCGGGGAACGGGACGTTGCACTCCGGGCCACCGCTGATTTCCCCGCCGGAACCGCCACTGCCTGGACCGCTGTGCAGACATCCGTGGTGGAGTCCGCTCCCTGAGCTCCGTTGCCCATGTTTTGCGCAGGATCAGCCGATGTTGGACGGATCCTGCGCAGCGGGGACATAGCCTTGAATGATGGCCAGTACAGCATCCGAGCAACTAGGGAACCCCGTGACGGTAGCTGCCGTGCCCGGCGGGACAGCCGGAAGCGGCCCCCACGTTGCCCCGAAATCTGGGAGCGATGGGCTCCCGTTGCTGGATCCCGCGGTGCTGAAGGGCCTGGGGGAAGAACTGGGTGCTCCGGAGATTGCACGGAAGTTCGCCAGTGACTACGCCGGGATGTGGGTCCGGCGGCAGCGTCGCATAGAGGCCTCGGTCCAGCGTGAGGACCGGGCGGCCGCCGTCGACGCGGCGATCAGTCTCAAAGTTGCCTCGGTGATGGTGGGGTGCTTGCGGCTGGCACATCTGGCCGGATCACTGGAGGCGGTTCTCCGGCAGGGGGATCTCCAGGCAGGGGCAGCCCTGGTGGCTGCCATTACCATCCAGGGCCGGGCGACGGTGGACGAGTTGCAACTGCTGTATGGCCCCGACTCGGGGATACCGGACGCCTAAGAAACCAGACGCCTAGGGGTGCATGATCCATTCCCCGCCGCGCATCACTGCCTGGACGGCGAGCGTGGGATCGAGCACGAGGAGGTCGGCGCGCTTACCGGCTTCCAGCACGCCGACTTCTGTCAGTCCAAGCATGGCCGCCGGATGCTGGGTTAGTGCTTTGATCGCTTCTCCAAGGGGTACGCCGGCGGTCTGCACGGCGTACCGGAGTGCTGCATCCAGCGTGAGAGTGCTGCCCGCGATGCTGCCGTTGCTGGCCAGGCGGGCCTGTCCGTTCCGGACGTAGACGTCCAGGTGCCCGAGCTTGTAGGAGCCTTCGGGTGCGGCGGCCGCCGCCATGGCGTCAGTTACGAGCACTGCCTTTGCCGCGCTGGTGAAGATTGTCCGGATCATCGCAGGGTGGAGGTGCACGCCGTCGGCTATCAGTTCGACGAACGCTTCCCGGTCTTCCAGAAGCGCTACCGCGGGTCCCGGTTGCCGGTGGTGGATTGGGCGCATGCCATTGAAGATGTGGGTTCCGGCGGACGCACCTTCCCGGAGCGCCGCGTGGGTCTGCTCGTACGTGGCGTCCGTGTGCCCGATGGCAATGACGGCTCTAAGGTCAAGGATCTGGCGCACGGCAGCGAGGCCGCCCTCCAGTTCGGGAGCGAGGGTCACCATGCGCACGGTCCCACCACCGGCATGCAGGAGCTGCTTGATCTCGCGTGGGTCCGGGGCACGCAACAGTTCGGGAGCGTGCGCCCCTTTGTGGGTGGGGCTGAGCCAGGGCCCTTCGAGGTGGATGCCGGCCAGCAGGCCGTCGCGGACTTTTGGTGCAAGGGCCTGGACGCGTGCTTCAAGCTGATCCAGGGGCGCGGTCACCAGGCTTGCCATGATGGACGTGGTTCCGTGCCGGAGGTGGGTTCCAGCGATCCGCTCCGCGGCGGCCGGATCGGAGTCGTTGAAGCTGTATCCACCTCCGCCGTGGACGTGGGCGTCGACAAATCCCGGTACCAGCGCCGCTTCGATCCGGATGTCGGGTTCGTAAGGCGGCCTCCCCCGCCCCACGGCCTGGATGAGCTGTCCGGATATGTCGATCCAACCGGGTTCCAGCCATTCGCCGGCGCTGAACAGGCGTGCTGCTTCGATGATCATGTCAGCTGTGTTGCAGTGCGCTTGCGGCGGCTTCGTCGAGGACGACCGTGACGTGGGGATGGAGTTGGATCATGGATGCCGGGAAATCCTCGGTGACGGGCCCTTCGATGGCCCGGGCTGCGGCTTCCGCCTTGCGCAGGTCGTGGGCGATCAGCAGCAGGTGCCGGGCCTCGGAGATGGTGCCCATGCCTTGGGTGATGGCATGGGTGGGAACATCCTCCAGCGAGTCGAAGAACCGGGCGTTATCCTTCCGCGTGCTGTCGGCCAGCTCAACCACCCGGGTCCGGGAGGTGAACGAGGACGGGGGTTCGTTGAAGGCCAGGTGACCGTTGGAACCGATGCCCAGGATCTGGATGTCGATGCCCCCGGCGGCGCGGATCCGGGCATCGAAGTCACGGGCCTCGCGGGCGGCGTCGGGTGCCTGTCCGTCCGGGGTATGGATGAGGGAGGGCGTCAGGCCCAGCCGGTCGATGACTTCACGCTGGATGACCTGGGCGTAGCTGTGCTTGTGGGTGGAGCCCAGCCCGAGGTATTCGTCCAGGGAGAATCCGCGCACCTGACTGAGATCAAGATCCTCGTGTGCGAGTGCCTCGTACAGGGGCATGGGTGACGAGCCGGTGGCCAGCCCCAGGACAGCGGCGGGTTTATCCCTGACCAGGGCGGCAACGATCCGGGCGGCGTGGACGCCCGCGTCGGCGGAGGTTCCGGTTCTGATGATTTTCACGTGATTTTCGTTGTTCCTGTCGTGGAGCCGGCAAGGTTCCCGGCGCCGGATGGCATGGAATGTGCAGGCTTTGGCGGGGACTCACTTCACGCTGCCGGCGGTCAGTCCGCCGATGAGCCGTTTTTCGATCAGCATGAACAGGATCACCACGGGCACGACGGCGACGACGGAGACACCGAAGACGTACTGCCACGCCGAGTCATACTGCCCCACGAACTTGGTCAGCGCGACGGACAGCGGCTGGTTTCCGGCAGTCTGCAGGATCACCAGGCTGGCGGCGAACTCGTTCCAGCAGGCGACGAAAGTGAAGATGATTGCCGTGACGATGCCCGGCCACACCAGCGGGAGGTTGATCTTGAACAGCACAGCGAATCGGCCGGCACCGTCGATCTGGGCCGATTCATCGATTTCCTTCGGCACTCCGGCGAAGAAGCTGTGCATGATCCATACCGCAAAGGAGAGGTTGAAGGCGGCGTTGACCAGGATCATTGCAAGCCAGGTGTCCGCGATGTTGAGGGCGAGCATTTCCCGGAACAGGCCCGCGGTCAGTACTGCCGGCTGCAGCATCTGGGTCACGATCACCAGGAACATGAAGACCATCTTGCCGGGGAACTTGAACCTGGCTGTGTAGTACGCGGCCGGGGTGGCGACCAGCAGGACCAGGATGGTGGCGCAGGAGGCGATGATGATGGTGGAGATCAGGTTCTGCGGCAGTGGGGTTTCCGGGGTGGACCACATTGTGACGTAGTTGTCGAAACGCGCCGCCGATGGCAGGTATTTCGGCGGGACGCTCAGGATCTCCGGGCGGCTCTTCAGGGAGCCTATGGCCATGATCACGTACGGGGACAGGAAGACCAGGGCGATGATGAGGCCCACCACCATGCGCAAGGCGATACGGGGGCCGCTGGCCTGGTCGCTGCCATAGCGCGCCTTGCGCCGTGTGGCGCTGACGACGCCGGGACCGGCCGGCGTGGTGCCGGCCCTGGGCGGGAGCGTCGAATGTGCCATTAGTCCACTTCCTTCATTGGTTTGACCACCTTGATGTAGGCGGCCACGATCACCAGCACGATGGCGAAATTCACGACGCTCATGGCACTGGCGACGTCGAGCCGCTGGTCCACCTGGATCCACTTGAACATGCGGGTGATCAGGGTGTCAGCGTCGTATCCCGGCAGGGTGCCGGTAATGAGTTTCAGGATCGCGAGGTTGTTGAAGACATTGATGATGTTGATCAGCACCGCCACGGCAAGGCTGTCGCGGAGCTGCGGCAGGACCACGCTGAAATAGGTGCGGGCCGGACCCGCGCCGTCCATCTTGGCCGCCTCCAGCACCTCCCCGGGAATGCTCTGGAGGCCGGCCAAAATGGTGTAGGAGGTGAACGGCAGGGAGACGAAGACTGCCGTCAGGATGGCGATGATGAACGCCGACGGCATGCTCTTGGTGAAGCCGAAGGGTGCATCGATCAGGTGCAGGTCCACCATGAATTTGTTGATGATGCCGTAAAAGGGATCCAGGCCGTAAACGAAGACGGTGGTGGTCATGACCACGCTGGCCGCCCAGGGCACAATGACCGCCATCCGCACCAGGGTTCGTCCGGGGAAGGGTTTGTTGAGGAACTGTGCCAGCGCCAGGGAAAGCACCACGGTGATGAGGCCGACCGCAACCACCCACACTGCCGTGTTCAGCAGGACCCGGGGCAGGGCCGGGTCCGCGAAGACGATCTGGAAATTCTTGAGCCCGGCGGCTCCCACGTCCGTCCCGTAACTGCTGATCGAACGGAACGCGTTGTAGATCATGTAGGCGGCAGGGAACAGGACGATGCCGAAAATCAGCACCAGGCAGGGGGCGATCCAGGGCAGCGCCTTCCACAGGCTGTCCCGGCCGCGGCTGGCCTTGGCGCGCCGGGGGGCGGCCGGTCCGGCGCTGCGGGCGTCACGCGTCTTGCCCTTGGCGGCAGTTGTGCTCATCGAGTTTCTCCGGGATCTCAGCGGTCTGTAGAGGATGGCCGGTGACAGTCGTTGTCAGCCACCGGCCATCCGGGGAGTTCTAGGAAGCGGCGTCGGCCTTGGCCTGGATGTCTTTCAGGACCGATGCCGGGTCTGAGCCCTGCGCGATCTGCCCGATCAGCGACTTCACGGCACCCTGCGTCGCGGTCCAGGCCTTATTGGTGGACGGGTAGAACTGGGCATTGGGCAGCAGGTCAAGGAAGGGCTTCGTGTCTGCGTTCGACGCGAGCTTTTCAGCACCCGACTTGGTGGTGGGAAGGAAGCCTTCCGCCGAAACCCACTTGGTGTAAACGTCGGCCGAGTAGAAGTAGTCCAGGAACTTCTTGATCGCGTCCTGCTTCTTGCCCTCGTTCTTGAAGGCCATCAGGTGGTCAGCGACGCCGAGGGTAAAAGGCGAACCGTCCTTGGTGGGGATCGGGGCCACACCGTAGTTCAAGGCCGGGTTCTTCTCCTTGATCTGGCCCACTGTCGGCGGCAGTGCCTCGATCATGCCGAGCTGGCCCTGGATGAAGACATTGATCAGCGGCGTGCGGTTCGTGGCGCCCGCATTGGCCTGGGTGACCTTTTCATCAATCAGTTTCTTCATGAACGTGGCTCCCTCAAGGTTCTGGGGAGTATTCACCGTGATCTTGCTTGCATCGCCATAGCCGCCGCCGGCGCCGTAGAACCAGATTCCGGTCTCGGCCTGGGCCTCCTCGGCGCCCAGCGGAAGTCCGTATCCGGGAGTTCCCGCGTCGGTGATCTTCTTGGCAGCGGCCTCAAACTCGGCCCACGTCTTGGGTGGTGCAGAGACTCCGGCCTTCGAGAAGAAGTCCTTGTTGTAGAACAGGGCACGTGCCGATGCCAGAACCGGGAGCCCGTACTGCGCGCCCTCAATCGAAGCATTCTTCGCGAACGTGTCCTGGAAGTCCTTCAGGGTGGAGTCCGAGAGGACGTCCTTTGCCGGGTACAGGAGCTGGTCCTTGGCAAAACCGGCGTAGGCATCGATGTTGAGGATGTCAGGAGCCTGTTTGCCTTGAATCTTGGTCTTCACGACGTCGTTGATGTTGTCCCAGGACTGGACTTCCAGGTTCACCTTGACGTTCGGGTTGCTGGCCTCGAAGTCCTTGATGATTCCTTCCCACCGGCCCTTTGTCCCGTCGGAATAGCTCGGGACCAGAAGGTTGAGGGTGTTCTCGGTTGCGCCGGCGCCGCCGCCGGAGCCGCCGGATCCGCCGAATCCGCAGGCGGAGAGCAGCAAGCTGGCTGCCGCAAGTGAGGCGAGTGCGCCGGTGCGCAAGGGCTTCTTCATGGTCTTCCTTTACTTTCAACGGGCCTCTCCCGCCTCCGCCGCAGGACTAAAACAGGAAACCCGCGAGGAGAAGGAGGAAAATGATGGAATGTGATGGGACTGTGCAGCAAACAATCATGTCTAATCAGGATGCAGGTCGATTGTCTCGTGATCCAGCTCTCAGGTCAACCGTTTCGCCGAGCAATCACGGGGACGTGCGAAGATTGTTAGTGATGTTTACACCGTAGAAACAATCAGCAATAATCATTCGTGGGTGCGCTAAGCGACGACCCTCACAGGCGTCATCGTTCGCGATCGCCCATAACTGATTCCTCTCCAGAAAGGGCCTGTCACCATGACTGAGCCGAGTACCGCCAGTCGCCCGCTTGGGGCCCACATGGACAGCGAACTCTCCTCCCAGCCCGAGGTGTGGGCCCGGGCTTCCCGGCAGGCCCGCTCCGAAGCCCGGGCGCTGCTGCCAGCGGACGGCCGGAAGATCGCCGTCGTCGGCTGTGGCACGTCCTGGTTCATGGCCCAGTCCTACGCATTCCTCAGGGAGACGGCGGGCCGCGGCGTGACCGACGCCTTCGCAGCGTCCGAGGCCTTTGTCGACCGCGGCTATGACGCGGTCATTGCGATCACTCGCTCCGGAACGACGACGGAGGTGGTTGATCTCCTGCGCCGGCTGCAAGGCACAGTCCCCACCGTGGCCCTCGTCGGGGACACCGGGTCGCCCGCGACGGAACTCGCGGACGCCGTCGTCGGCCTGCCCTACGCGGATGAAAAGTCCGTGGTGCAGACCCGGTTCGCGACGGCGGCGCTGGTTTACCTGCAGACTGCGCTGGGCATCGCGGTGGACGCCGCGATAACTGATGCCGCTGCTGCCGTGACGGAGCCTGTCGCCCCGGAGCTCGTCGACGCCGAGCAGTTCACTTTCCTGGGCCGCGGCTGGACGGTCGGCCTGGCACACGAGGCGGCGCTGAAGATGCGCGAGGCCTCCCAGTCCTGGACCGAGTCCTACCCCGCGATGGAGTACCGGCACGGACCGATCTCCATTGCCGCCCCCAACCGCGTCACCTGGCTGTTTGGCGACGAGCCGCAGGGGTTGTCCTCCGACATGGCAGGCACCGGCGGTTTGTATATCCACCGCGACACCGCACCTCTCGCCGAGCTCGTGCGGGCCCAGAAAGTTGCGTTGGAGCGGGCTCGCGCCCGTGGCCTGGACCCCGATCAGCCACGGAACCTGAGCCGGTCCGTCATTTTGGACGCCTAGCCGATGAACGACGACGGTGGACGTTCCGCCGCCGATGCCGGGCCGGCGGTGTTGGCCTTCGACGTCGGCGGAACAGACATGAAGGCCGGTATCGTCCTGCCCTCCGGGCGGATCATCGGCCTGCAGCGGCTGGCCACTCCCCGGTCCGCGGAAGCCCCGGGAGACGCAGTGGTGTCCAAGATCGAGGAACTCGCCGCGGACTTCCGGGACCGGTACCCGGACTACCCGTTCAGCGCTGCCGGGCTCATCGTCCCGGGTCTGGTCGACGAGACACGGGGCACCGGCATCCTCTCGGTCAACCTGGGATGGACGGATTTCCCCTTCGCCGACCGGGCACGGGCCCGACTCGGACTCCCTGTCGCCTTCGGACATGACGTCGGAGCCGCAGGGGACGCGGAGTTCCGGTTCGGGGCAGCCCGAGGCGCCGCCGACGCCGTCGTCCTGGTGGTCGGAACCGGCATTGCCGGGGCAGTATTCAGCGACGGCAGGCGTCTGGCCGGCGGCGGATACGCCGGCGAACTCGGTCACGCCCCGGTGCCCGATCCCGACCGGCCCGGGGCAACCACAATTCTTGAAGCCGTCGGCTCGGCCGGAGCCATTGCCGCCCGCTACGCCACAGCCACGGGCCGCAACGTGGACGGTTCGCAAGAGGTCCTGGCCCTCGCCTCAGCCGGGGATCCGGTTGCAGACCGGATTTGGAACGAGGGCATCGCCGCGCTTGCGTTCGGCATCGTCCAGTGCGTTTCAATCCTCGGCTCCGAAACGATCGTCATCGGGGGCGGCATTTCACAGGCCGGTGAAGCGTTGCTCGCTCCCCTTCGGGCCCGCGTGGAGGAGCTGCTGAGCATCCACAGGCGCCCGCTCATCGTCCCCGCATCCCTCGGCCAGAACGCCGGCCTGATCGGCTCCGCACTCAAGGCCCGTGAACTCCTGGTTCCCACCGGCCCTGCGAGGGAGGCCTCATGAACGCCCCGTCCGAAGGCCCGGCGCGGCTCATCGTCACGGTCACAGCCAACCCCGCGGTGGACATGACCTACCATGTGGACGGCATACATCCGGGCGAGACCCACCGCGTCTCCCCGCCCCTGGAGCGCGCGGGCGGCAAAGGACTCAACGTCGCCCGGGTCGCCCATCAGATGGGCCACCCGGTCATGGCGGTGGCACCGGTAGGGGGTGCGACGGCAATGGTGTTCCGCACCGAGCTGGAGGCCAGCGGCGTGCCGCACAGGCTGGTCCCGGTGTCGGCAAGCACCCGCCGGAGCATCGCGTTTGTCGATACAGCCCGGGATCTCACCAGTATCTTCAACGAACACGGCCGTCCCCTGGAGGCTTCCGAATGGCAGGCCCTGACCGCCGCCGTCGAGCAGGCCCTGGACGGGCACCCCGACGGCGCCGCTCCGCGATGCGGGGTGCTCGTCGGCTCCGGGAGCCTCCCCGCAAATGCACCGGAGGATTTCTACCCGCAACTGGTCAGGCTCGCGCACAAGCACGGCCTGCCGGCCGTCATAGACACCTCGGGCCGGGGAATGCTGGACGCGGCACGGGCGGGGGCTGACCTGCTGAAGCCGAACCACCAGGAACTGATGGAAGCCACGGGCGAGAGCGACCTGCGCCAGGCGGCGAGGCGCCTCCTGGACCTGGGGGCACGGATGGTTCTCGTGAGCGCAGGGGCCGACGGCATATACGCTTTCACGGCCGACGCCCCCGGCAGTTACTGGAAAGCGCGCCTAAACCGGCCTCTGGCCGGCAACCCCACTGGCGCAGGCGACGCGGCCGTCGCAGCCGCAGCTGTCGCCATTGCCTCAGGCCAGCAGGACCCCGAGCAAATCCTGCGTGCGGCCACTGCCTGGTCGGCGGCCGCCGTGCTCATGCCGGCTGCCGGCGAAATTTCATCCCGCCACACTGACCTGGCACGGAATCTGATCGTCACCCACGAGGAGAACCCGGAATGACTTTGGCACCTACAGCAGAACTCATGGGCGAGGCGGTTGTCCGCGGCATCGGGCAGGGCGCCTTCAACGTCATACACCTGGAGACGGTCGAGGGCCTGATCGCGGGCGCAGAGAAGGCCCGCCTGCCGCTCATCCTGCAGATTTCCGAAAACTGCGCCAAGTATCACGGCGGGCTCGAACCGCTGGCACTGGCCTCGATGGCGCTGGCCCGCCGGGCGACGGTGCCCGTCGCCCTTCACCTCGACCATGCCGAGGATGAGCAGCTGGCGATGCAGGCCGTGGACCTCGGCTTCGGCTCCGTCATGTATGACGGAGCCCACCTCGACTACGCCGCCAACGTCGCGGCCACGGCACGGGTTACAGAATATGCTCATGCCATGGGCGTGTACGTGGAAGCGGAACTGGGCAAGGTCGGAGGCAAGGACGGCGCCCACGCACCGGGCGTGCGGACCGACCCGAAGGAAGCCGCCGATTTCGTTGACGCCACCGGAGTCGATGCACTCGCTGTCGCCGTCGGATCCTCCCACGCCATGACCGAACGCAGCGCCGCCCTCGACCTGGAACTGATCGGCAGCCTGCACCGGGCACTGGACGTTCCCCTCGTGTTGCATGGGTCCTCGGGCGTTGCCGACCAGGACATCGTCGCCGCGATTTCCGCAGGAATGACGAAAATCAACGTCTCCACACACTTGAACGGGTTTTTCACGCGGGCAGTCCGGAACAGCCTGGACGCCGACCCTGCGCTGGTTGACTCCCGCAAATATTTCCGGGCTGGCAGGGACGCGCTGGTGCCTGAGGCGGCCAGGCTGCTGACTCTCTTCACCCATCTGGAGCAAGACACATGAACCGCACCGAACGCCTGAACACGATCCTGAACCTGCTGGCGGAAAGCGGACAGATCGAGGTGGACGAGATCGTGGAAAAGCTGGCCGTGTCGCCGGCCACGGCCAGGCGCGACCTTGACGGCCTGGCCGCCCAGAGGCTGCTGTCCCGTACCCGCGGCGGAGCGGTCAAGGGTTCGGTGGCCTACGACCTCCCCGGCCGCTATAACCGCGATGACAATGCACTCCAAAAGCAGCTGATCGCCCAGACAGCCAGCAGCCTCATCCCCTACGGCGCCGTGGTGGGCCTCTCCGGCGGCACCACCAACACCGCCATCGCCCAGGTCCTCTCCACCAGGGCGGACCTGAACGTTCCATCGAACCGCCCCGCACTGACCGTGGTGACCAACGCGATCAACATCGCGGCCCAGCTCGCCGTGCGCCCCAACATCAAAATCATGGTGACGGGCGGAATCGTCAACGCGCGCTCCTACGAACTCGTGGGCCCCTTTGCGGAGGCCACCCTTCAGAAGGTCGCCCTGGACCTCGCCTTCATCGGCGTCAACGGCGCGGACCCCACGCTGGGACCCACTGTCAACGACGAAGGCGAAGCCACGGTCAACGCACTCATGGCCCGGCGCGCGTCCGAGGCCTACATGGTGGCGGACTCCTCCAAGATCGGGCAAAGATCCTTCGCCACCATGAGCGGATTCGCCTTCCGCAACCTCATCACCGATGCCGGCATCACCCCGGCCCACAAGACCGCGTTCGAAACCAGCGGCGTCAAAGTCATCATCGCCCGCTGAAAAAGGACGCCCGCTTCGCGGCTTGACGCGTTTCAGCCTTCCGCGGCAAGGGTCCTGATCCACTCCGGCGTCGTACGGCCCAGGCGACGGTCCGTGGCTAGCCGCAGCCTCGCCGCGGCGGCCTGCACCCCGCGGTCATAGGAGGCGGGACGGTGGACAGTTTTTCGGCCGGTGGCTCCGGCGGGCTCCCCGCCTGATGCAGTTCCCGGTCTTTGGGACCATACCGGCTCTGCGGACGCGATACCCTCCGGCGCGAGCTGCCGCACGGCGACGTCCAGCGGGTCTTCCCAAGCAACCGAGATGATGCGGAGTTCCTCGGCGCCTGGTGCTGTTTCAGCAAGGACCTCCATCAGCCCCAGCCCGACCTTGGCGCGGTCCGGGTCAATGGACAAGGAACTGTCAATCGCCCACTGCGTCCGTCTCCACCATTCCGCCCTGCCGTCAGCTTCAGTCTTCTGTTTCAGCGACCCGGTGTCTGCCTCACGTCGCTGGGCGAGGGCAAGCGCGTCGGCGACGGTGCGCTGCCGAAGGGTCCACCAGCTGATGACGGCGGCCAGCACCGCACCGATCAGGATGGCGAGCGGGCCCAGCGCCGCGAGAACCTGCCACCACTCGGCGGGGCCGGAGCGGACGAGGACCTCGATCGGCGACGGGGACGGGGTTGGGTTCACGGCACAAGCCTAGGTGGTGGCACTGACAGCCGTCAGGCGTCAGAGAGCCTGCGGCGGCCGCTGAGCTGCGGCTTCCAGACGCCTGCCGTCTGGGGAAGACGCCCGGGAATCGGCAACTCCAGCTGGATGGGGCGGTCCCCGATCGGCTCGTCGAGCAGCTCATTGATAGAGCGTTGCCCTTCCAGCTCCAGGGTCATTGGCGAGTCCATGAGACGACAATATCGGGAGCGCGGCCCGCCGAAGCCCGGACACGCGGGCGGTTGCAGGGCAGGGGCCTACGAATACCTGGCCGTTCTGGCCGGACACCGACGATGCAGTTACAGTAAGCTTACTGACGGTTTTTGAACTGTACGTCAGGTCATTGATCGACTCGAAGGAGATTCGTTGTGAGCACCAAGGTTGAAAAGCGCATCCTGGTTAACGTGCCCGTCAGCACGGCCTACAACCAGTGGACACAGTTCGAGGAGTTCCCGCATTTCATGGGCGGGGTCAAAAGCGTCACGCAGCTCAGTGACGACCGCCTTGAGTGGGTGGCTGAAATCGCAGGTGTGAGGCGCCAGTGGGAAGCGAAGATCCTGGAGCAGACCCCTGACCGGAAGGTCGCCTGGGCGGCGACGTCGGGCGCAACCAATGCCGGCTCGGTCACCTTCGAGGACCTCGGGGGCGGACAGACTTCGATCGTGCTGAGCCTCGAGTATGAGCCCGAAGGCGTCGTGGAAACTGTCGGCGACAAACTCAACGTCGTCGAGCGGCAGGCCGAAAAGGACCTCGAGCGGTTCAAGGAGTTCATCGAGGACGAGGGTTATGCCTCAGGCGCCTGGCGGGGCAAGGTGGGTACCGAGGGAACCGCCGGCACGCCCGGCGTTGAAGACGCCGCCGCCTCCCGCGGCGATTCCGGCAAGGCCGGGGTATCAGGCAAGGTTGCCGCCGGACTCGGCGTGGCCGCGGCCGCAGCCGTCGGCGTGGCAGCAGCCACGCGCGGCAAGGAAGACACCGAGGACAAGGTGGAAGTGTTGGAGGTGGAGGAGACGGTGGTTACCGGGACTCCCCGCGTCGGCACCGTGAGCACCGAGCAGATCCCACCGACGGGCACCTCGGGCAGTGTCTTCCCGCCCGCCGGGACCGTGTCGGACACGGGCGTCGGGACCGTGTCGGACACGGGCGTCGGGGCAGGCGTCACCACGGGCGCGCCGCTTGCCGACGAACCGCTTGGGGGCGGCGCCGCCACGCACCCGTTCGACCAGACCAACGGGCTCGTGGACGTGGAAGGGGATTCCGACGAGACCGCGGCCAGCGACACCCGCAGCGCCGCTGAACGGGAGGACAGGGCGGACAAGGGCCCGGGAACGATCCCGCCGAACCTGGCCGCAGGCAATTCCGGGCAGTAAAGTCACCGGCCTGTAGCACTGAACTGTAAGTAACCGGGCGCCCTTCGCTTCCCGACGCTGCTGCAAAGCACGCGGGCCGCGGGGGCGTCCGGCTGTTAACTGATGTGCGTGGCCTCGACGGCAATGCCCGCATCGCCGCCTGCAACCATGGCCTTGGTCTCGGGCGAGGAGATGCGGGTGGCCAGTTCCCTGACGACTGCCTGCAGTTCCTGCCGAAGGACATCCGGGTCAATGGAGGCGGCGGCCAGCACGGAACGCTCCATGTCCGCGGCAGCACCCACGGCCTCACGTCCCCGGTCGGTCAGGGTGACCACGTGGCTTCGCCGGTCGGACGCGCTGCGCTGCCGGGAGATATGGCCGTGCGCCTCCAGACGGCTGAGCGTCTTGCCCATCGTTTGTGCCTGGACACGGACCAGCTGGGCCAGTTGGGCCTGCGTCATCGGTCCGTTCGCGGACAGTACTTCCATAGCAATGACCCCGGCGTGGGTGAGCCCTATGGCCCCCAGTTTTTCGTTCCAGGAGTGTTCAACGAGGCGCGCCGCCGTGGACAAGAGGCGCCCCGTGGGCCAGCGTTCCATATCAGGCATAACTATGAGTATAGCGATCGCCCGATTGGTCGCCCGCACCAAGGCTCATTAGGCTGGTTCACACGACCCGCGGAGGAGAAATATTGTGCCTGAACGACTCATACCCGGAGCCCCGGCCCCGGACTTCACCCTGAAGGATGCAGCCGGAAAGGACGTGAGCTTACGGGATTTCCGGGGACGGAGCACGGTGGTCTACTTCTACCCGGCAGCCTCAACCCCGGGCTGCACGAAGCAGGCATGCGACTTCCGCGACTCGCTCGCGTCGCTGCAGCAGTCCGGTTACGAAGTGGTGGGGATCTCCCCCGACCCTCCGGCGAAGCTCGCGAAGTTCGCCGCCGCCGAGGGCCTGACCTTCCCGCTGCTTTCGGACGAGGACCACGCCGTGGCCGAGGCCTACGCTGCCTGGGGCGAGAAGAAGAACTATGGCCGCACCTACGAGGGGCTTGTCCGGTCCACTGTCGTCGTCGACCCGGAGGGCAAGGTGGAGGTGGCGCAGTACAACGTCCGGGCCACCGGTCACGTGGCCAAGCTCCGCAGGGACCTGAAAGTGGACGAGTAGGCGGCCGGCCCCGGATCGTCCCGGTGAGTCAGCCAAAATGTACAATGGAGGCTGGCATCCGCTGATGAGGTTCTCACACAGCACAGCGGCGCCGCGCGCGAGTGGTGAAATTGGCAGACACGCAGGATTTAGGTTCCTGTGCCTTCGGGCGTGGGGGTTCAAGTCCCCCCTTGCGCACATTTGAAAGAGCCCCGGTCCTCGGACCGGGGCTCTTTTGCGTGCCCTTGCCGAAAAAACGTTTTCATCCGCACCCATCCGCTTTCTCCGACCGCGCGAATACCGATTGAGACACCAACCAAGGGGTCGGTGCCCACCCAGTCGGAAAAGGCCTCGGCAAAGCCGCAGGCAACGCTCGGCACAATAAAGGAGAAACCAAAATGCAGACCATCAAGCGCACCACTTTCACCGTCGCAGGTATCGCTGCTGCAGCCATGCTCAGCCTCACTGCCTGTGGCGGCTCCAGCACCACGGCAACTACCTCCTCGGCCCCGGCAGCCAAGCCGTCAGCGTCCAGCATGGCGCCGTCGCCGTCGATGAGCTCCTCCGCCGCAGCCATGGATCCCGCGGCCAACCTCGTGGGTCCCGGCTGTGCCGCCTACGCCGCACAGGTTCCCAGCGGCGCCGGCTCTGTCTCCGGCATGGCCCTTGACCCTGTAGCCGTGGCCGCATCGAACAACCCGCTCCTCACCACCCTGACCGCGGCCGTTTCCGGCAAGCTCAACCCCAAGGTCAACCTCGTGGACACCCTGAACGGCAGTGAGTTCACCGTCTTCGCCCCGGTGGATGACGCCTTCAAGAAAATCGACGCCGCCACGATCGAAACGCTGAAGACGGATGATGCCCTCCTCAGCAAGATCCTGACCTACCACGTCGTTCCCGGCCAGGTCGCTCCGGACAAGATCGTCGGCACCCACAAGACCGTTCAGGGCGGTTCCGTGACGGTGACGGGCACGAAGGACGCCCTCAAGGTTGATGGCGCCAACGTCATCTGCGGCGGCGTCAAGACGGCCAACGCCACTGTCTACCTGGTCGACTCGGTGCTCATGCCGAAGTAGTCGGCACCCGGCACTCCCGCCACGGTTCCGGCGTTACTCCCTGGACCACGAAGGACGAAGGCCCGCACCCAAGGTGCGGGCCTTCGCCTTGGGAAACGGGGCTGTCGGGCCGGTGTGGCGGCCGGCCGTCAATTAGACTGGGGCTGGTCCGCAGCCGGCGGCCGTCCAGTTTCCCGAGGTGATTCACGAGTGCCCAGCAGTCCAGTGGCCAGCAGTGCCTGGCGCCGCCTTTCAGCCGGTATCGGCGCTGTCCTGCTTCTGTGGCCGCTGGCCTCCTGCACCGGCAGCCCGAGCCCGGGACCGGCCCCGACGACTTCCGCGACAGCCACCGCCAGCGCCGACCCCACTGCGGTGTTCACGTTCGGCACGGCCTCCCAGCCGCTCGGTCTCGATCCCGCCCTCGTTTCGGACGTGGAGTCCTACCGGATCACCCGCCAGATCCTGGAAGGACTGGTCGGAGTGGACCAGACGACGGGCCAGCCCACTCCGTTGCTCGCCACGGAATGGCAGGCCTCCGACGACGGCCGGGCCTACACGTTCAAGCTCCGCGACAAAGTGCTGTTCCACGACGGAAGCGCCTTCGACGCAGCATCCGTCTGCACCAACTTCAACCGCTGGTTCAACTTTCCCGAAGCCCTCCGGCAGCAGGCTTCCGGCACCAGCTTCAAGGGCGTCTTCAAGGCGCACGCAGACCAGGCCGCGCTTTCCATCTACAAGGGCTGCACCGAGCTGGCCCCGGACAACGTCCGGATTGACCTCACCCAGCCATTCACCGGATTCCTCCAGGCCCTCACCCTCCCGGCCTTCGCCATCTCCTCGCCCCAGGCCCTCGCGGCGCAAAGCGCCGACGTCCTGAACCAGGACCGCGACGGCCAGGCTGTCTCCGCCTACGCGCTGCACCCGGTGGGCACCGGCCCTTATGCCTTCAGTTCGTGGAACGGGGGCACGGTCACGCTCGCCAGCAACAAGAACTACTGGGGCGACAAGGGCAAGATCGGCACGATCCACTTCGTCGCCTACGACCATCCGCAGACACGGATGCAGGCCCTGCTCGACGGCAAGATCGACGGCTATGACACCGTCACCGTGGGCAACTTTGACCAGCTGGTCAAGCGGGGCCAACAGATCATCCAGCGGGACCCCTTCTCGGTGATGTACCTGGGCATGAACCAGGAGATCCCCATCCTGCAGAACCTCAAGGTGCGCCAGGCGATCGAGATGGCTCTGGACAAGGACACGCTGATCCGCCGGTTCTTCATCGACAACACCGCCCAGGCCACCCAGTTCGTTCCGGCCAAACTCAGCGGCTTCAACAACAATGCCCCGTCCCTGGGCCACAATCCGGAGAAGGCCAAGGCCCTGCTGGCCGAAGCCGGTTACAAGGGCGAGGAACTGAAGTTCTACTACCCCCTGAACGTCACGCGGCCCTACCTCCCGACGCCGGAAAAGGTTTACGCCGAGATCAGCCGGCAGCTGACCGCCGTCGGGCTGAACATCAAGCCGGCGCCCGTGGACTGGTCCGACGGGTACCTGCAGAAAGTCACCTCCCCCGGAGACCATGCCCTCCACCTGCTGGGCTGGAACGGTTCCTACGCCGACCCGGACAACTTCGTGGGTCCTCTCTTCGGCGAGAAGACCGGAGAATTCGGCTACCAGGATCCCCAGGTCTTCTCCAAGATCGCCCGGGCCCGGGGCCTGCCCGACGGCAAGGAACGCACCGAGCAGTACCAGACCATCAACGCCCAGATCGCGGCGACCGTCCCGGCCGTTCCGATCGCCTTCCCCATCTCCGCGCTGGCCCTGTCCGACCGCGTCCTCAAGTACCCGGCCTCACCGGTCCTGGATGAGGTTTTCACCAAGGTCGAACTGAAGCCTTGACGGACCGGCCCAATTTCAGTTAGTGGGCGGTGCGGGATATTCTGTGACAGCCAGACCCGCTGCTATCGGAGACTGATTGTGACCTTCATTTCCAAGACCCAACATGCCGACGTCGTCCTGATTGGCGGCGGCATCATGAGCGCCACGCTCGGCGCCTTCCTGAAGCAGCTCCAGCCGGACTGGACCATCTCCCTGTTCGAGAAGCTCGACGCGCCGGGCCTGGAGAGCTCCGACCCGTGGAACAACGCCGGAACCGGGCACGCTGCCCTGTGTGAGCTCAACTACTCCCCCGCGGCCAAAGACGGCTCGGTGGATCCTTCCAAGGCGCTCCTCATCAACGAGCAGTTCCAGCTCTCCCGCCAGTTCTGGTCCCACCTGGTCACCAACGGGATGATCGGCTCGCCCAAGCGCTTCATCAACACCGTTCCGCACATGAGCTTCGTGATCGGCGACGACAACGCCAAGTTCCTGCGGACCCGCTACGAGGCGCTCAAGCCGAACCCGCTGTTCCGCTCCATGGAGTACTCCGAGGACCAGGCCCAGATTGCCAAGTGGGCTCCCCTGATCATCAAGGGCCGCGACCCGAAGCAGCGCGTCGCGGCAACCCGCGCGGCCGAAGGGACCGACGTCGACTTCGGCGCCCTGACCCGCGAGCTGACCGGGTACCTGGGCAACAACGGAGTGGAAATCAACTACGGCCACGACGTCTCCGGCATCAAGCGCGCGTCCGACGGCGGCTGGGACCTCTCCCTGAAGCACCACCAGTCCGGCGAGCACGGCGCAATCCACGCGAAGTTCGTCTTCGTGGGCGCCGGCGGCGGCGCACTGCACCTGCTGCAGGCCTCGGGGATCCCGGAAAGCAAGGGTTACGGCGGCTTCCCGGTGTCCGGGCAGTTCTTCCGCTGCACTGACGAGAGCCTGGCGGCCCAGCACAGCGCCAAGGTCTACGGCCAGGCCTCGGTGGGAGCCCCGCCGATGTCCGTCCCCCACCTCGACACCCGCTACGTCAACGGCAAGCGCTCCCTGCTGTTCGGTCCGTACGCCGGCTTCTCCACGAACTTCCTCAAGAACGGTTCCTACCTGGACCTGCCGGCATCCATCCGCCCGTCCAACATCATCCCGATGCTGGCCGTCGCCAAGGACAACATGGGCCTCACCGCCTACCTGGTCAAGGAGGTCGCCAAGCGGCACGGTGCCAAGGTCGAGGCGCTGCGGGAGTACTACCCCGAAGCCAAGGACGGCGACTGGGAGCTCATCACCGCGGGCCAGCGTGTCCAGATCATCAAAAAGGATCCGAAGAAGGGCGGCGTGCTGCAGTTCGGCACCGAAGTCATTACCGGGCGCGACGGCACCATCGGCGCCCTGCTCGGAGCGTCCCCGGGCGCATCGACCGCCGTGCCGATCATGCTCGAGCTTCTCCGGAGGTCCTTCCCGCAGAACTTCAAGGGCTGGGAGCCGAAGTTCAAGGAGATGATGCCCGGCTACGGCGTCAAGCTCAACGAGAACCCGGAGCTCGCCGCCCGACTGGAAGCCGACACGGCCAAGGCCCTCCAGCTCGAACCGGTCAGCGCCGCACAGGGCTGACATCCTGCCGGGTCGCGGCACGCTAGTAGGCTAGCGCTTTGATACCGCCTTCAACGCACGTCCGTCGACCCGTCAGGAGACCATGAGATGTTCCGGCTCGCAAAGCTATCCCTGGCAAACCGGGCACTGATCGCGCTGGTCACCGTGTTCGCGTCGGTCTTCGGCGTGATCACGATGTCCTCGCTCAAGCAGGAGCTCATCCCCTCGATCGAGTTCCCGCAGATCACGGTCATCACCTCGATGCCGGGGGCTTCCCCGGAAGTCGTGGACAAGCAGGTCAGCGGCCCGCTGGAGACCGCGCTGAACGGCGTCGAGGGCCTGGAGTCGACGGCGTCCACCTCCCGCAACGGAGTCTCCCAGATCAGCCTGGTGTTCACGTACGGGTCGAACCTTGACCGTGCCCGGAACCAGATAGACCGTGCCATCTCCAATGCCAAGCGGTCCCTGCCGGACGACGTTCAGCCGCAGGCCATCGCCGGCAGCATCAGCGACTTCCCGATCGTGTACCTGGCCGTCTCCTCGGACAAGCCGCTCAGCGAGCTGAACTCCGACCTCGCCCGGCTCAGTGTTCCCCGGCTGCAGAAGATCGACGGCGTCCGTGGCGCCGACGTGACCGGCGGCGCCACCCAGCACATCAGCATCCTCCCCCGCGCCGATGCCATGGCCGCGTCCGGGGCGACCCTCGCCTCGATCAGCAACGCTTTGAAGAACAACGGGGCACTGGTCCCGGCCGGGACCATCGAGGAGCAGGGCAAGACGCTGTCTCTTCAGATCGGCAGCCCGGTCGATTCCCTCGACGCGGTCAAGGCCCTGCCGCTGGGCGGCACCAAGAGCCCGGCAACCATCGGCAGTGTGGCCGACGTCAGTATCGCCGAAGACGCCCGCACCTCGATCACCCGGACCAACGGCAAGGAAACCCTCGCCGTCTCCGTCACCAAGAAGCCCGAGGGCGACACGGTGGCCATCTCCCACGCGGTGAAGGATTCCATCCCCCAGCTTGAGGCCGAACTGGGATCCAACGCAGCGGTCACCCCGGTCTTTGACCAGGCGCCATTCATCGAAAAGTCCATCAAGGACCTCACCACCGAGGGCCTGCTGGGGCTGGGCTTCGCCGTCGCGGTGATCCTGGTGTTCCTGATGTCCGTCCGTTCCACGCTCGTCACGGCGGTGTCCATCCCGCTGTCCCTGCTCATCACCTTTCTCGGGCTCTCGGCCACCGGCTATTCGCTGAACATCCTGACCCTCGGGGCGCTCACCATCGCCATCGGCCGTGTTGTCGACGACTCGATCGTGGTGATCGAGAACATCAAGCGGCACCTCAGCTACGGCGAGCAGAAGATCACGGCCATCCTGACGTCCGTCCGGGAAGTCGCCGGAGCCATTACGGCGTCCACCCTGACCACCGTGGCCGTGTTCCTCCCCATCGCCTTCGTTGCAGGCCTCGCCGGGGAGCTCTTCCGCCCCTTCGCGCTGACGGTAACCATCGCACTGCTGTCCTCGCTGCTCGTCTCGCTGACGATCGTCCCGGTCCTGGCGTACTGGTTCCTGCGGAACCCGGCCGGGCAAACTGGAGCCGAGGGACTCCGCGCCCGCGAGATCGCCGCGAAGGCCCACGACGCCGAGCAGCGCACCCTGTTGCAGCGCGGCTACCTTCCGGTCCTCACCAAGACGCAGAAACACCCCGTTGTCACCTTGATTGCCGCCGTACTGGTCCTCGGCGGCACCGCGGCCATGACACCACTGCTGGCCACTGACCTGCTGGGCCGCTCCGGCGAAAACAGCATGACGGTCCGGCAGGCCCTCCCGGCCGGAACCAGCCTGTCCGAGGCCAGTGCCGCGGCCGTCAAGGTCGAAACAGTCCTCCGGGACATCGAGGGCATCAAGAATGTCCAGGCCACCACCGGAAACGCCCAGACCGGCTTCTCCGCGCTGCTCTCCGCCGGCGCCTCCAACTCCAGCTTCACCGTGGTCACCGACGAGAAGGCCAACCAGGGCAAGCTCCAGGACACGGTCCGCAACGAGCTCGCCAAGCTGCCGGACGCCGGCAAGATCACGGTCGGCTCCCAGCAGGGCGGCTTCGGCACCTCCTCGACGGTGGACATCACCCTCAAGGCCGCCACCACCGCCGATCTGCGCACCGCCAGCGACGCACTGGTCAAGGCCCTCGACGGCGTCCCCGGCAGCACCGAGGTCGCCACCAACCTGGCCGCCAGCCAGCCTGTCGTCCAGGTGAAAGTGGACCGGGCCAAGGCGGTGGCCGCGGGCCTCAACGAGGAACAGGTCGCCGGCGTGCTGGCTTCCACCATCAGCCCGATCCCGGCCGGCACGGTGCGGATCGACGCCGACGACTTCCCGGTGCGGATCGGTGCAGGCATCCGCTTCACGAGCATCGACGCCGTCCGGGCCATTCCGCTGCCCACCGCGGCAGGACCGGTTCCGCTCTCCAGCATTGCCGCCGTGGAGCAGGTGGATGTTCCGGTCTCCATCACCGCCAGCAACGGCCAGCGGACCGCGCGCGTCTCCGTGACGCCGTCGGGCTCCAACCTCGGTGCCGTGAGCACCGAAGTCCAGGCCCGGCTGAAGACGGTTGACCTGCCGCCCGGCGTCACCGCCACGATCGGCGGCGCGACGACGCAGCAGGCCGAGTCCTTCAGCCAGCTGGGACTGGCCCTGCTGGCAGCGATTGCGATTGTCTACGTGATCATGGTGGCCGCGTTCAAGTCCCTCGTGCAGCCGCTCATCCTGCTGGTCTCCGTTCCCTTTGCCGCAACCGGGGCCATCGCCCTGCTGCTGGTGACCGGCGTGCCGCTGGGCCTGCCCTCCCTGATCGGCATGCTGATGCTGGTGGGCATCGTGGTGACCAACGCGATTGTGCTGATCGACCTCATCAACCAGTACCGCCAGCCGCGCAACGGCGAACCGGGAATGAGCGTGACCGAGGCCATCACCCATGGTGCCCGGCAGCGGCTCCGGCCAATCCTGATGACCGCCTTGGCCACCGTGTTCGCGCTGACCCCGATGGCGCTGGGGCTCACCGGCGGCGGCGGCTTCATCTCCCAGCCGCTCGCGATCGTCGTCATCGGCGGGCTTATCTCCTCAACCGCCCTGACCCTGGTGCTGGTGCCGGTGCTGTACCGGCTGGTGGAAGGCCGCCGGGAGGAGCGGGCGCTGCGGCAGGCAGTTGCGGCGCCGCCGGTCCGGGTTGCGCGCGGCCGGCGCGCCAAGGCCACGCCGCCGGACACGGATTCCCGCTCCGAAAGCGACGCCGAGCCGGACGCCGAGCCCGACGAGCTCCCCCTGCCGACGGGCTCGCACTAGCGCCCGCCCCACGGCCGCAGCACACCGTTCACCTCCCGGGAAGCGCTCGACGCCGGTGCCAGCCGGCGCCGTCTGCGGCACCCGGCACTTCTGGTGCCCAGCCGTGGAATCCGCATCCCGGCGTTGCTCCCGGACCCCGGGCTCGGCCCGATGGTCCGTCCCGTCACGCTGGTAACGGGGTTCTCCGCGGCTTCACATGCCACTGCCTTCCGGCTCTGGGCCATGCCCGGGTTTCTTCCCGGTGCCGACGGACCCGGCATCCATATCTCCCGGCCGGACACAATGGCCATCCCGCGCCGTAGCGGCATTGTCGGGCACGTCGGGCAGTTCTTTCCCGACGAGATCACCACCTTCGAGGGCACGCTGCTGACATCCCGCGTCCGGACCTGGCTCGATATCTCCCGCCGGATGAGCATCGACGAGCTCACGGTGGTTGCAGACCATCTGATCCGTTGCCCGCGCCCGGAGCTGGAGGGGCGCAGCGAGGCGTACGCCACTTTGGAGGATCTCGCCGAGATGCTGGACCGCCACAAAGGCACGCCGGGGATCCGCAAGGCTCGCCTGGCCTTGGAGCAGGCCCGGGTCGGAGCCGATTCCGCGCCGGAAACGCGGCTGCGGCTCGCGCTAGCACGGGCCGGCCTGCCGGAAGCGCTGCTGAACCTTCCCACAGAGCTGCGCGACGGCGTCGTCCGCCAGCCTGACCTGTCCTATCCCGACTACCTCGTCGCCGCGGAGTACGACGGCGAGGGGCATTCCGAGGCGGGCCAGGTGGCCCGCGACATTGCCCGCGAGGAGGACTTCAGCCAGGCGGGCTGGCTCCTGGTCCGTCTGTCCAAACGGCACCTAACCGCCGATGCCCGCTCCGCCGTCGCAAAGGTCCGCGCCGCGCTGCTTGACCACGGCTGGAGCCCGGCCCACTGAGATCCGCGTCCCCCAACTGGCTGGCATTTGGTGTCGGTTTGAGCCCCGAAAACGACAACTGATGCGAGTTAGTTGGGGGGACGGGCGGGGCGGGAATATCCGTCGGCAACGGGCGTTATACCCGTCGATAGATGCAAATGCATATAAATCGGCTATAGTAGAAGCAGCTCCCGGAACCCTCCGGCCACGGAAAGGCACACCATGCAGATCGGCGTATTCAGCGTCAGCGACATCACCCCCGACCCCACCACGGGCCGGACTCCCACGGAGCACGAGCGCATCAAGGCGTCCGTGGCGATCGCCAAAAAGGTCGAGGAAATCGGCATGGATGTCTATGCCCTCGGCGAGCACCACAACCGTCCGTTCTTCTCTTCCTCCCCCACCACCACCCTTGCCTACATCGCAGCGCAGACGGAGCGGATCATCCTCTCCACGGCCACGACGCTGATCACCACCAATGACCCGGTGAAGATCGCCGAGGACTTCGCGATGCTCCAGCACCTGGCGGACGGCCGCGTGGACCTGGTTCTGGGCCGCGGCAACACCGCCCCCGTCTACCCCTGGTTCGGCAAGAACATCCAGGACGGGATCGAACTCGCCATCGAAAACTACAGCCTGCTGCGCCGCCTCTGGGACGAGGACACCGTCAGCTGGTCCGGCAAGCACCGCACCCCGCTCCAGAACTTCACCTCCACGCCCCGCCCGCTCGACGGTGTCGCCCCCTTCGTGTGGCACGGCTCCATCCGCACGCCGCAAATCGCGGAGGTGGCCGCCTACTACGGCGACGGCTTCTTCGCGAACAACATCTTCTGGCCCAAGGAGCACTACCAGCAGCTGATCGGCCTCTACCGGGAGCGCTATGAGCACTATGGCCACGGCAAGGCTGACCAGGCCATCGTGGGCCTGGGCGGACAGTTCTTCATGCGGAAGAACTCCCAGGACGCCGTCAAGGAGTTCCGCCCCTACTTCGACAACGCCCCGGTCTATGGCCATGGCCCGTCGCTGGAGGACTTCACCTCCCAGACCCCGCTGACCGTCGGCAGCCCGCAGGAAGTCATCGAGAAGACCCTCACCTTCCGGGAGTACTTCGGCGACTACCAGCGCCAGCTGTTCCTGATCGACCACGCCGGCCTGCCCCTGAAGACCGTGCTGGAACAGCTGGACCTGTTCGGCGAAGAGGTGCTTCCGGTCCTGCGCAAGGAATACGCCGAGAAGACCCCCGCCCACGTCCCGGAGCCGCCCACGCACGCCGGACGCGTCGCAGCCTCCCTGGCCGAAGCCGGCCAGCCTGCCGGTGAAGCCGCCCAGCCCGCCGGTCACCCCGCGGAGCAGGAGGCGTGATGCCCGCCAAAACCGCAGCATCACCGGTGCGCCTGGCCGCGGAGACGTGGGAATCCCTGTTCCGCGCCCAGGTGGCCGTGATGCGCAGGCTGCAGGCAGCCCCGGCGTTCAAGGACCTTGCCGTCAACGAGTACGACGTCCTGTTCACGCTTTCCCGCTGCCCGTCCGGATGGCTCCGCCAGAACGAGCTCAACGACCACGTGCTGCTGAGCCAGTCCAGCCTCAGCCGGCTCGTGGAACGGCTCCAGAAGCGCGGCTACGTGGAACGGGTGCCAGCCCCCGACGACGGACGGGGTGTCCTGGTCCGGCTCACAGAGGAAGGACGGGAACTGCAGAAGCAGATCGGCCGGGAACACGTCCGGGACATCGCCGACCTCGTCGGGCCGGCGCTCAGCCCCGCCGAACAGCGCGAGCTGCTGCGGCTGACCGAGAAGCTGCGGGCCGCGGTAGCCGCTCGCTGACAGCGGACCGGCCTGGAAAGGTCTGCTAGGGCCGGCCCCGGGAGGAGGACGCTAGCGCCGGCCGGCTGGTTCCCGCTCAAGGGCAGCGAGGCCGCGCCGGTGCAGCAGCCACCCCGCCAGGACGAGCAGCACGCTGACCACCAGGAAGCCCAGATCCCAGAGCAACGGGCCGCCGAGGTCGTCCCGGACGTGGTGGATGCGAAGAATCTGGTGGTCGATCAGGCCCTCCACGACGTTGAAGATTCCCCACCCTGCAATGACAAGTCCGAAGTGGAAGCTCCAGTTGGGTGCCAGCCGCCCCTGCCGCCAAGCGCGGATGGTGGCAATGGAGGCCGACAGCACAAGAACCCACATGACCAGGTGGAAGAAGCCGTCCACGAGCGTGTTCACTTCCAGGCCGGCCAGGGTGTCCGTGGGGTGCTCAGCGGTGGCGCTCACCATGTGGTGCCATTGGAGGATCTGGTGCAGGACGATGCCGTCAATGAATCCACCAAGGCCCAGCCCGAGCAGGATGCCTCCCGCTTTTGACGGTGGTTTTCGCACTGCCATGTCCCGGTGCCCTTGACTCGCCATACGGGTACGGTACCGCGGGGAAGGGAATGCGCAAAAAGGCGCCGGGCATCCCCTGGCCCGCATTGCGCCCGGCTCTTCCTGCGCGGTGCTTTCGTGGGTACTCTGGAATGATCAGTAGCCTGATCAATTCCAGCGGGCCGGTGATTGCGGCTCGAGCAAGAGGGCTGTTCGTGCTTTGCCGCACCCGGTCCGTGCGCCATCGGCCGGGGGCCTTTCCTCGAAGGAACTGCCTTGAATCTTTCCGTGAACAGCCCCGGCACCGGTCCTGCCGGCCGGCGGCATAGGACCTTCGGCGTCGAAGAAGAATTCCTGCTCGTCGATCCTGCAACCGGTCATCCCGCACCGGTCGCGGAACTGGCCCTGCAGTACGCCGCAGACCGCGCGAAGCCCGGTGCCGGCTCCACCCTGACCCCCGAGGTCCAGCAGGAGCAGCTTGAAGCTGTCGGCCCCGTCTGCTCTACGTTGCAGGAAGTGGCGGCCGCCATCCGGGCCGGCCGGGCCTTGGCTGATGAAGCTGCGCGGTCCGTGGGCGCAAGGGCGGCGGCGCTGGCCACGAGCCCCGTTGCGGCCGCGCCAACACTGGTGCCGCAACCCCGCTACCTGATGATGGCAGCCCGGTTCGGCCTGACACTCAAGGAGCAGCTCACCTGCGGCTTCCACATCCACGTCCGCATCGTTTCCGGGGAGGAAGGTGTAGCGGTCCTGGATCGGATCCGCGTCTGGTTGCCGGTCCTGCTCGCTCTGAGCGCCAACTCTCCGTTCTGGCAGGGAAACGACAGCGGCTACGCGAGCTTCCGTTACCAGGCGTGGAACCGCTGGCCGACGGCGGGACCCTGCGAACGGTTTGGATCGGAACGGGAATACCACCGCTATGTGCAGTCACTGCTGGCTACCGGAGTACTCCTTGACGAGGGCATGGTCTACTTCGACGCGCGCCTCTCCCGCAACCACCCGACCGTCGAGGTGCGCATCGCCGACGTCTGCATGGACCCCGCCCACGCCACGGCAATCGCCGCCACCGTCCGGGCACTCGTCGAAACGGCGGCCCAGGAATGGCGCGCCGGCATTCCCGCGCCCCGCCTCTCCGCCGCGCAGCTGCGCCTGGCGGCGTGGAAGGCCAGCGAGTCCGGCGTCGACGGCACGCTGCTGCATCCCCTCCTGAACCTGCCGTGCCCGGCCGCCGAAGCGGTCCAGGCCCTCCTGACGCACATCCGCCCAGCGCTGGCCGGCTGCGGCGACGAGCAGCAGGTGACCCTGGAACTCGCCCGGATCCTCACCTCCGGCACAGGTTCGCGCAGGCAGCGCGACACGATGATAAACAGCCGCACCCTGGCCGCGGTGGTGCTGGACGCCGTCGAACACACCCACGGCACAGCCAAAGCGCACCGCCGGCCCCGGCGTCTGCAATCGACCTGACCGATGGGAGCACGGATGGATGCTGACGATAAGGTCCGGAATTACATAGACACCCACACGCCCCTGCTCCTGGACCGGCTCTCCGAATGGGTCCGCATCCCGTCGGTGGCCGGCGTCCCGGAGCGCAAACACCACCTCACCCGGTCCGCCAACTGGCTTGCCGGGGAACTCCGCGGCACCGGGTTCCCGACGACGGAAATCTGGGAAGGCGCCGAGGGACCCGCGGTTTTCGCCGAATGGTCCGAAGCCCCGGACGCCCCCACCATTCTCATCTACAGCCACCACGACGTGCGCGCGGTCAAGGACGAGAACTGGGACCAGACCTCCCCGTTCGACCCCGTACTCCGGGACGGCAGGCTGTACGGCCGCGGAACCTCCGACGCCAAAGGCCAGGTGATGGCCCACGTCTGGGGAATCCGGGCGCACCTGGACGCCACGGGGCGCACGGCACCGGCCGTGAACCTCAAGCTGATCGTCGAAGGGGAGGAAGAAGCTGGTTCCCCCGGCCTTGCGGACCTTCTCGAGGCCCACCGGGACCGCCTTGCCGCGGATGCGGTGGTCTTTTCCGACACCCTGCTCTGGCGCGCCGGGCATCCCGCCATCTGCACCAGCATCCGCGGCATGCTCGGGGCGCACATCGAGGTCTACGGGCCGCTCACCGACGTCCACAGCGGCGCGGTGTCCGGCACGGCCCCTAATCCGGCCATTGAGCTCGGCAGGCTGCTCGCGCGGCTGCACGACCAAAAGGGGAGGATCACGTTTCCGGGCTTTTACGACGACGTCGAGGAGATCTCCCAGCGCCGCCGGGCTGAACTGGCGGCTCTGCCCTTCGATCCGGAGGACTGGCTGGAGCGCTCACACACCCGGAGCATCATGGGCGAGGAAGGCTACACGGTCCTCGAACGGCTGTGGGAGCGTCCGGCCCTGGAAGTCGTTGCCCTGGCTGCCGGGGACCCCATCGGCGTGATGCGTGCAGCCGTTCCCTCCATGGCGTCGACAGACATAAGTATCCGCACTGTTGGCGGGCAAAAGGTCAAGGACGTGGCAGACCAGGTGCGGCGCTGGGTGGATGAAACCATTGGCGACGACTACGGCTACGAGCTCTCTCTGGACACAGAAACTGCGCAGGAGTTCTACCGGACTCCGGAGAACCGGGTTCTGGAGTGTCTCTCCCTGGCAATGGTGAAAGGATTCCAGGCGCAGGAGGTGGGGCGCATGGGAAATGCCGGCGGCGGACCCGCGGACCTGCTCTCCTCCGCCTTGAATGTCCCTGTGGTCTTTTTCGGCACGGGACTCGTGGAGGACAACTGGCACGACAGTGACGAGAGCGCCCGCGTGGACATCCTGAAAGCCGGCGCGGCAACGCTGGCTTTCCTGTGGGCGGAGCTGGGCCGGGAGGAGCCTGGCCGGCGGGATTAGGCCGACGGGGTCAGGCCGACGGGGTCAGGGGGTGCTGCGTCAGCTGGTTCGCCGCGCCCTAGTGGAGGACGACCAGCTTCGCCGGGTCCTCTTCCGGCAGTTCATCCCGGACAACGGCGGTGACCTTGAGTTCCCGCAGGGACAGGCTGCCGCCGACTGTGGAGAGGAACGCCGTGTCCGAGGAATCCCGGCCGGCGGTGATCCGGAGCATGCTTTCACGCGGCGCCAGCCCTGTCGGGTCAATGACATGCCACGCCCCGTTGACGTAGGCCCTCGGTCACTGCGTGGAAGTCCATCGGGCTGAGGCCGGGCGCGTAGACCGCGGCCAGCCGGGCCGGGACGTTCTTGGAGCGGAGCAGCGCGATGGCCAGGTGCGCGTAGTCCCGGCACACCCCACGCCGGTGCAGCAGGGTCTCGACGGCACCGTCCGTGCCGCGTGAGGACCCGCTCACGTAGCGCAGTTCCCTGAAGACCCAGTTGCGCACGGCATTCAGGAGCTCTTCGCCCGCCACGGCGTCGAACTCCGCGTACGCCGTCGGCAGCAGTCGATCCGACTCGGCATAGCGGCTGGGCCGCACGTAGCGGATGAGCTCCATCAGCCCGGGTTCGTCCGGCACGGCGAATCCGGTAACCGTCGCGGAGTATTCCACCAGCACCTCGGTAGGCTCGGCGAACTCCATGTAGTGGAACCTGCCGCCGTGGTGGTCCGAGAGCTCGGTCAGGGCGACGTCTTCACCCCCCGCGGTCACAGAGAGCGATTCCTCGAAGCCGCTGTATCCGGCATTGCGCGCCACGGACACCGCCAGCGCGACTTTGGTCTCCGCCACGGTCTTGAAGGCCAGGCGTGCGGCGACAGAGCGTTCCATGTATCTCCGGGGTGTGGGGTAGCAACAGAATTGGCGTCAGGCCAGCCGCCGTCGCAGGGCCCCGTCGTGCGGGGGCGGGGGCGGTACTAGTTCTTGACCTTCAGAGACATTAGCATCCGCTGGACGTTGGCGAATTCGCTGCCGTCGCTGACGTATTTGGCCGCCTGCTCAAGGGTGTCAAAGGACTTGGCCGGAGCCACCTTCTGGTCCGGGGCAAGCGGCTTCAACACCGTCAGGTCCCCGAAGGAGTAATCGCCCTTGCCCTCGGGTCCGCGGATTACGTTCTGCAGCCCGCAGGACCTCCCGTCCGCTCCGCCCACCATGTTGGTGATGCCGTAGGAGCCGAAGAATTTGTAGCCCTGGACCACGCGGAACACGACGTGGGGATCGATCAGCCCCTCGCCTCCACGGTGCGGCAGTTCCACCGGAACACTGCTCACCACCACGTACGGTCTGGCGGCATTGTCCGGGCAGGCCGGGGCCGTTTGCGGCGGCAGGCCGGTCTGCAAGGTGGCGAGGTAGCCGCCGTCGGCGTCCTTCACCTCGATCTTGAGCGCGCCGGCCAGGCTTCCGGGGTCCGGCGGGACGGACTGGGCGATCCATTCCTGCGGGAGCTCAAAGCTCACCCCCTTCGCGGAATCGGTAAAGACCTTCCAGGCCGCTGCGGTGGCGCCGGGGGACGCCGAAGGCGTCCCGGATGCTGTACCCGACGCCGCACCCGATGAACCGGCACCGGGTGAGGAGGTGTCCCTGGACGGATCCGGCGCGGCCGAGCTGGCGCCCGGGGCCCCTCCTGCGGTCCAGGCCGGAACGCCCGGGCCCCCGCCGCTGCAGCCCGAGAGCGCCGCCATGGTGGCCGCGAGCGCTGCGGCGGTCCGGATCCACCGGGGAATTGCCGTCCGAGTCATGGTGTCAGGGTAGTCCGGTCCGGAGCAGGTCCGGGCGTTTCCGGTCCGGCGTTTTGGAGCGGCCAACCAATAACCCGGCCCCGGGCTCCCGGGGCAGTCCGGGCCTGATAAGGCCCGGCGGAAAGGAGGCTAGGCTGGGATCATGGCTGAACAGCGGATGGACGGATGGGAATCCGGGGACCAGGACAGCGTGGCGGACATTTCCGCTCTCGACATCGCGGACTGGCGGCTCCGGACCTTCGCGCTGTACGCCACCGTGCGCAAGCTCGCGGCCCAGGACCCGGCGGAGGCGCATTCCTACTGGCGCCACGAGAGGGACCGGATGTTCGGCACCCACCCCGCCTCGCCGCTGACTGCAGCGGCCAAGTCACAGTTCGGAGGCCTCAAGACGGCGGACTACGACCCGATCTACCGCTTCCACATCCCGCTGACGGGCGAGGGAGCCGGGCGCGAGATGAACGTCGAGACCGGCACCGACGGCACGGTCCGTTTCGTGCGGTTGGGCACCTTCGACCTTCCCGAGATGGGCCAGCTGGCCGTCTGGAAGCTCAACGGCTACGGCGGTGGCATCTTCGTGCCGTTCCGCGACGCCACCGCCGGGCAGCCGGGCGGGAGTTACGGGGCAGGCCGCTACCTGATCGACACCATCAAGGGCGCTTTCCACGGCGTCCACAGCACCGGGCCGGACGCCGAGTTCGTGGTGGACTTCAACTTCGCCTACAACCCATCCTGCGCGTACAACGAGGCGTGGGCGTGCCCCCTCGCCGGTCCCTCCAACCGGCTCGCCGTCGAGATCCCGGCCGGCGAACTCTACTGACCGGATGGATGCCCAGCTCGAGCAGTCCTCCCCTGCGCCCGCCGTCGTCCGCCCGCCGGTCCACCGCCGGAACCGCGGCCTCCTGCGTTACCCGCTGGTCCGGCAACTGGTCAGGTTCACCGGCGTCGGCATCGTCTGCACCGTCACGTCCCTGGCCCTGTATGCCTTCCTCCGGCCGTGGATCGGCGCGCAGCCGGCCAACGCGGCGGCCCTTGTCCTGACGTCGCTGATGAACACGGCCCTGAACCGGCGCCTGACGTTCAAGATCACCGAGACGAAGCGGATGAAACGCGACCATCTGAACGGGCTGATCGTGATCCTGGTGGCGCTGCTGCTGACCGGCGGCAGCCTGGGCGTCCTGCACTGGCTCAACCCGGACGCCAGCGTGGCCGACGAGCTGTGGACCACGACGATTTCCGGCTTCGCCGCCACCGCAGTGCGTTTCTCCTTGCTGCGGCACTGGATCTTCCGGCGCGCCCGGCACCGCTAGCTCCGCGTGCCTGCCCAACTGACTCACAACAGAAGCCGTTATGGGCCCTCAAAACGGCACCTGCTGCCAGCTAGTTGGGCCCAAGGAGCGTTGGGTCCAAGGCGCGGACGCTTCCGACGGCGGTGCGGACCGCGTCCGCCGCTTCGGCCAGCTCGGCGGCGGTCACCGTTGCATCAAAGCTGAACCGCACGGCGGTCTGTGCGACGGCGGCTTCGATCCCCAGGGCGACCAGCACCGGCGACGGTTCGTCCGAACCCGCCGCGCAGGCCGAGCCGCTGGAACAGATGACCCCCTGGCGCTCCAGTTCCAGCAGGACCGACTCACCGCTGGTCCCGGGAAAGCAGAACGACGCCACCGAGGGAAGCCGGCTTGATGGGTGGCCGGTGAGGACCGCGCCGGGAACGCCGGCCAGCACGCTCCGGATGAAGTCGTCGCGCAGACCGGCCACGTGGGCAGCGCGCTTCGGCTGGCCTTCCCGGACCAGCGTGAGCGCCGTCGCGAGCGCCACCGCCCCGGCGACGTTTTCGGTGCCCGAGCGGCGCCCGCGCTCCTGTCCCCCGCCATGGATCAAAGGCTCCAGCGGTGTCCGGCCGCGCAGGAACAGGGCTCCGTTCCCCTTCGGCGCCCCCAGTTTGTGGCCGGAGATGCTCAGCGCGTCCACCCCGAGGGCCGCGGTGTCCAGCGGAAGCCAGCCGGCCGCCTGCACGGCGTCGGTGTGGAACGGGATCCCGGAGGCGCGGGCCAGTGTGGCGAGCCGGGCGATGGGCTGCACCGTGCCCACCTCGTTGTTGGCGTACATGATGCTGACCAGGGCGGTCTCCGGCCGGAGCGCCGCGGCGAGGGCTTCCTCGGAGACCAGCCCGTAGGCGTCAACCGGGACCACGTCGACGGCGAAGCCGTGGGACCGTTCGAGGTACCGGGCCGATTCCTCCACGGCGGGGTGCTCGACGGCGCTGATCACCACCCGGTCCAGCCCCGGATCCGCGGCGCGGCGGGCCAGGGCGATGCCCTTCACCGCGAGGTTGTCCGCTTCCGTGCCGCCGGACGTGAACGTGACTTCCCCCGGGCGGCAGCCCAATGCCCGGGCCGCCGCCGACCGCGCCCCGGCGAGCGCCGCGGCGGCCGCGTCCCCGAGGGAGTGGTGGCTGGAGGGGTTGCCGAACTCCCCCGCGAGGTGCGGCCACATGGCCTCGAGCACCTCACGCCGGACCGGGGTGGTGGCGGCGGCGTCTAGGAAGATCATGACGGAACGGGCCCAAGTTCGATATCGAGGCCGAGGTCCAGGGCCGCGACGCTATGGGTGAGCCCGCCGATCGAGATGATGTCCACCCCGGTGGCGGCGATGCCGGCCACGGTGTCCAGGTTGACGTTGCCGCTGGCTTCGACGCGGGCGCGGCCGGCCACCAGCGCCACCCCCGCGGCGAGATCCGCCAGGGAGAAGTTGTCCAGCATGATGGTGTCCACGCCGGCGGCAAGCACGGGTTCGATCTGCTCCATGCTGTCCACCTCCACCTCAAAGTGCGTGGTGTGGCCGAGCCGGGCCTTGGCCTGCTGCAGCACCGCCGTGAGCCTGGAGGCGTCTCCCCCGGTGAGGACGGCCAGGTGGTTGTCCTTGGCCAGCACGGCGTCGGAGAGGCTGAAGCGGTGGTTTGCGCCGCCGCCGCACCGCACGGCATAGCGTTCCAGGACCCGGAGCCCGGGCGTAGTCTTCCGGGTGTCGGCAATCCGCGCGCCGGTGCCTTGCACCAGCGCCACAAACTCCGCCGTCTTCGTGGCGATGGCGCTCATCCGCTGGACCAGGTTCAGGGCCACCCGTTCGGCCAGGAGCACGGCGCGGGCGTTCCCCCGCACCCTCGCGAGCGGTGCGCCGGCGGCGAAGGACGCACCGTCCGGAAGGAGGAGGTCGACGGCGGCGCCGGGATCGGTCAGCTTCATGGCGGCAGCGAACACGTCCCCGCCGCTGAAGACCCCGGGGACCCGGGCGGCCAGCACCGCCGTCGCCCGGGCATCCGCCGGGATCAGCGCCTCCGACGTGATGTCGCCGTAGGGCGCGTCCTCCTGCAGTGCCGCGCGCAGCACGGCGTCGACGGCGGCGGCGGGCAGGGTTCCGGCGAGCGCCGGGCGCGCCGCGGGGGCGGTAGCAGCGGCAGGGACGGCGGCAGGGGTGGTTGCGGCGGCAGCGGGTGCTGTCATGACGGGATCCTTTGCTTGGGTCGGGATGAGGCGGCATGCCGGTGGGCGGCCTTGCCGGCCTTCGGAGTGGCACGGGCGGGGACAACCTGCGCCGCGGGGCGTGCGGCGCCGGCCTGGCTGTCGGAGCGGAAGTGCGCACCGACGGAGCCGGTCCGCTTCCGCGCCGCCGCCACCAGCAGCTGCGCGGCCAGCAGGAGGTTCCGGTCCTCGTGCGCGGCCTGGTCGAGCCCGGCATCGGGATCCATGTTTCCGGACTCCGCCGTCGGTGTCCCCGGTGCGTGAACGGAGGCCGCCCACGCCGCGAGGAGGGCCGCGGCGGCGTCGAGTCCGGCGTCGGTGCGCATCACACCGGCGGACCCGGTCATCAGCCGGCGGAGGGCATCCCGGCTGAACGGAACCGGCGCAGGTGCCGGTTCCGTGGCGGGAAGATCCTCGCGGCCGCCGAGGTGGGCGGCCGCCACGGGAATCCGCTGAGGTCCGCCGAGGAAATCCTGGACGGCGCGGCGGCCGCACACGAGGCCCTCCAGCAGCGAATTGCTGGCCAGGCGGTTGGCCCCCTGCACGCCGGTGCAGGCTACTTCGCCGGCCGCATACAGGCCCGGGATGGAGGTGCGTCCCCAGTGGTCTGTGGCCACGCCGCCCATCCAGTAGTGTGCTGCCGGAGAAACCGGCAAGGGTTCGGCGGCCCAGTCGTAGCCCGCGGCACGGGTGGCCGCGCTGATGGTGGGGAACCGCCCGGCCAGGAAGCCCTGTCCGCGGGCCGCCTCCACGCCCCGGGCGTCCAGGTACACCGGGCTGTCCGCCGCCGCCCCGGTCGCGGCCAGATGCAGGGCGATGCTGCGGGAGACGACGTCGCGCGGGGCGAGTTCGGCGTCCGGATGGTAGTCCGGCATGAACCGGTGACCGGCGGCGTCCAGCAGGATGGCCCCCTCGCCCCTGACCGCCTCGGAGATCAGCAGCGCCGGAGGCCCGCCCGGGACCTCGGCTGCAGCCAGCGTGGTGGGGTGGAACTGGAAGAACTCGAGGTCCCGGACGGCCGCGCCCGCCCGCCAGGCCAGGGCGAGTCCGTCCGCGGTGGCTACGGAAGGGTTGCTGGTCCGGGCAAACAGCCGGCCGGCGCCGCCCGTGGCAAGGAGCACCGCATCCGCCGCGAGCTGCCTGGCCTCCCCCTTCGCGAGGTAGGCGACGCCGGTGATGCTCCGGCATTGCACCCCGGTCTTGAGTCCGGTCTGGAGCTCAGTCACGAAGGCTCCGGTTTCCACCCGGAGCTTTCCTTCGGCCGCCCGCTGCAGAACGGCGGCCACCAGGGCGGACGAGATACGGGCGCCGGTCGCGTCTCCGCCGGCGTGCAGGATGCGGGGCGCCGAGTGGGCCGCTTCGAGCCCCAGCGCGGGGCCGCCGCCCGGGCCGGCGTCGAACTTTACTCCGAACCGCTCGAGTCCGGCGATGTCCCTGAGGGCTTCGGTGCACAGGATCCGCACCGCCTCCGGATCGTTCAGGCCGCAGCCGGCCGCCAGCGTGTCCGCGATGTGCGCGGCCACAGAATCGCCCGGGAACGCCTCCGCCGGCGACAGCACGGCGGAGACGCCGCCCTGCGCATAGAAGGTGTTGCTTTGTTCGAGGGTCCCCTTGGTCAGGAGCACCACCTCGACGCCGCCGCCGGGGCGGGTGTGCGCAGCGGAAGCTTCCGCCGCCTCGGCCCCCTCGGCGGCAAGCAGCGCGGCGTAGAGTCCGGCGATGCCGCTGCCCACCACCACGAGCCGCCTGGTCATGGCCGCGCCGCCAGCATCCGCTCGAGGGCAACCCGGGCCGGAGCAGCGACGGCGTCCTCCACGGTAATGCGGTTGACCACCTCGCCGCGGACCAGCGCTTCCAGCACCCAGGCGAGGTAGCCGGGGTGGATGCGGTACATCGTGGAACACGGGCAGATCACCGGGTCCAGGCAGAAGATGGTGTGCTGCGGATATTCCGCGGCGAGGCGGTTGACGAGGTTGATCTCGGTTCCCACGGCAAAGATGGTGGGCTCGGTGGCCGCGGCGATGGCCTTGCGGATGAAGTCGGTGGAGCCTGCGGAGTCGGCCGCGTCCACCACGTCCATGGGGCACTCCGGGTGCACGATCACCTGGACGCCGGGGAACTCGGCGCGGGCCTTTTCGATCTGGCCCACGTTGAAGCGCTTGTGGACCGAGCAGAACCCATGCCACAGGATCACCCGGGAGTCGAGCAGCGCCTGTTCCGCATTGCCGCCAAGATCCTTGCGGGGATTCCACATCGGCATCTGCTCCAGTGGCACGCCCAAAGCCTTGGCGGTGTTGCGGCCCAGGTGCTGGTCCGGAAAGAACAGCACGCGCTGGCCGCGTTCGAAGGCCCACTCCAGCACGGTGGCGGCGTTCGACGACGTGCAGACAATCCCGCCGTGTTCACCGCAGAAGCCCTTGAGGGCGGCGGAGGAGTTCATATAGGTCACCGGGATGACCGGGACCCGGCCGTCGGCGTCGGGCTCGGTGCCGAACAGCTCCTCAAGCTGTTCCCAGCACTCCGTCACGGAGTCGATGTCCGCCATGTCCGCCATGGAGCATCCGGCGGCGAGGTTGGGCAGGATCACGGCCTGCTCCGGCCGGGAAAGGATGTCCGCGGTCTCGGCCATGAAGTGGACGCCGCAGAAGATGATGGCCTCGGCGTCCGGCCGGGTCAGGGCGGCGTTGGCCAGCTGGAACGAGTCGCCGACGAAGTCCGCGTACTGGACCACCTCGTCGCGCTGGTAGAAGTGGCCCAGGACTACGGCGCGGTTCCCGAGGGTCGCCTTTGCTGCCCGGATCCGCGCATCGAGCTCGGCATCGCTGGCGAGCTTGTATTCCTCGGGCAGCTGGCCCTGCCGGGGAGTCGCGGCAGGGGCCACGTCAGCTGCCGAGGCACCGGGTCCGTAGGCCGGGATGCCGGCGAGCGCCTCGGCGACGTCGAAGTCCCAGGGGCCGCGGGCGAGCGCCGGGCTGCAGGTGGAAGCCTTTGCGGTTCCGGTGGTTGTGCCGGTGGCCGCCGTGGCGGCCTCTTCGCGCGTGATCAGCTGGATGGCCGTATTGACGCTGCTCATGGTGTGCTCCTGTTGTCTGGGTCAAGGCCGGGCCGGCCGGTAAAGCGGTAGAGGCGGGGCGGCCGGTGTTTGCCGCCCTGCAGGTACTGGTCGGTTTCTTCGATCTCGGGAGTGGCTTTGATCTGGCGCCGGAAGTTCGCGGGGTCGAGTTCCCGGTCCAGGACCGCCTCATAGACCTCCCGGACCTGGGCCAGGGTGAAATACTCGCCGAGCAGGTGGTAGGCGATGGACCCGTAGGCCATTTTGTTGCGGAGCCGCCACAGGGCGTAGTCGATGATGGCGTTGTGGTCAAAGGCCAGCTCGCCGAGCCGGTCAGCGCGGAACCAGCGCACGTTTTCGGATTCATCGGCGAGGGCCGCCTCGGTCGGCTGGACCAGTGCCCAGTAGACGATCGACACGACGCGCTGGCTGGGCGAGCGGTGCAGGCCGCCGAAGGCGTAGAGCTGTTCGAGGTAGCTGGGGGCCAGTCCCGTGGTTTCCTGCAGGTTCCGCGAGGCAGCGTCCTGCAGCGACTCGGAGTGGCTCAGCGGGCCGCCCGGGAGGGCCCAGAGTCCCTTGAAGGGCTCCCGGATCCGCCGCACCAGCGGGATCCACAGCGTGGGGCGGCCGGAGCTCTCGCTCCGACGGAGCGCGAAGATCACCGTGGAGATGGCCAGCGACGGCGGTGCGAGCTGGCGCTCGGAGACGTTGGCTGCTGCTGTGTAAACCGTGGTCACCCCGCGTTCCGGTTCCGCTTTCCGGGGCGGCGAAGGCCCGCCCGGTTGGCTCCGGCCTGACCGCCGGCTAGTTATAGTCATATTGACTAGAACAGATTCTACGGTGTTGTTGCGCCGCCGCAAAATGTTTCGGCCTCTCCTGTGCTTTGCCGGCGGGCGACCCGCGGGGCGGACCGGCGGAAGGGTTGCTTGTGGACCGCCCGGCGGCGCAGGTATAACTCGGGGCTATGGAAACCTCGGGAGTCAAAAGCTGCTATCAGGGGGCCGCGCAGGCATTGCTGGAGCTGGTGGCGCAGGTGCCGGAAGCCGCATGGTCCCTGCCGGCCCTCGGCGAGTGGGACGTGCGCGGACTGACGGGCCACGCCAGCCGTGCCCTGTCCACCGTGGAGACCTATCTGGCCGCACCCGCGGCCGGGCCGCGCCTGGACGGGCCGGTCTCCTATTTCACGGCCATCCGGGCCGGCGCCTCACCGGCGGCGATCGCGCAGCGGGGCAAGGAAACCGGGGACGCCCTGGGCGAGGATCCGGCCGCCGCAGTCGGGGAACTCGTCCAGCGGGTTACCGGCCTGGTCGGGCGCACCCCCGGCGACGCGCTGGTTGCCACCCCGGCCGGAACGTTGACGCTCATCGACTATCTCCCCACTCGCACCTTCGAACTGGCCGTGCATGGCCTGGACCTGGCAAGGGCAGTGGGAATTCCGGTGCCGGCATCCCTGAAGCCCGGCATCGCGGCGTCACTGGAGCTCGCCGGAGCCATCGCCGCGCAGCTGCCGACCGCCGGGGACCTGCTCCTGCTGCTCACCGGCCGGACCGGCCTTCCCGGCGGCCTGAGCGTCGTCTAGCCCCGGTCCGCGGCTGCGGCCTCCAGCAGGGGCAGCGTCCGGCCCTGGAAGTGGGTGTTGAGCACGATCACCGAGGAGGACCGGAGTACGGTCCGGGTCGCGATCATGGCATCGAGCACCCGCTGCAGGTCCGGGTTGGACCGGGCTGCGATGCGCGCCATCAGGTCCGAGCTGCCGGAGACGGTGTGGATCTCAATCAGTTCGGGGATCTCGGCAAGTGCCGCCACGACGGCGTCGTGCCCCAGGTCCTGGTTGATCGTCAGGGAACAGAACGCGACGACGGGAAAGCCGAAGTGCGCCGGATCCGGCTGCGGCACCCACGAACCGATCACCCCACGGTCCTGCATCCGGTCCAGCCGCGACTGGACGGTGGCGCGGGCGACCTTCAACACCCGCGAGGCTTCCAGCACCGAGGCCCGCGGAGAATCGGTGAAGAATCGGACAATTTTCGCGTCCAGAGCATCAACATCCATGGGATTTTCCTCCTGAGAGAGCCCCTGTCCGGCAAACCGCCGCAGGTTCTCCTGTTCCAGCTAGCAATCTGCCACCATGGTCTCACGCCCCCTCGCGCCCGTCCGGCCGAGGCGCAGGGCCAAAAGACGGTAAATTCGATAAGTCCCACAAGGACATCCCGTCCCAAAACCACAAGAAGGTTCGCCAGTATGACGATGAAGTCCACCGCGGAGCGCCCGGCCCTGGAACTCGGCCACACTCTGAAACCCCGCCAGCTCACCATGATGGGACTTGGCAGCGCGATCGGCGCCGGCCTGTTCCTCGGTTCGGGAGCAGGAGTCCGGGCCGCCGGACCCGCCGTCCTGGTCTCCTACCTTGTTGCCGGAACCCTGATCATCCTCGTGATGTGGGCCCTCGGCGAGATGGCCGCCGCCCACCCGAACAGCGGCGCCTTCTCTGTCTACGCGCAAAAGGCCATGGGACCGACCGCGGGCGCCACCATCGGCTGGCTCTGGTGGCTGCAGCTCGTCGTCGTCATCGCGGCCGAGGCCCTGGGCGCCGCCGGCCTGCTGTTCAGCGTCTGGCCGGTGGTCCCCGTCTGGGCGCTGTCACTGATCTTCATGGCCGTCTTTACCGCCATCAACCTGGCCGGAGTCAAAAACTTCGGCGAGTTCGAGTTCTGGTTCGCCATCCTCAAGGTGGTTGCCATTGTGCTGTTCCTGGCCATCGGCGCCGCCCTCCTGCTGGGCTGGCTGCCCGCCGTCGGCTCCCCCGGCCTGGCAAACATCACCTCCGACTTCGCCCCTGCGGGCCTGGGCGGCGTAGCCACCGCCCTGTTCGTGGTGATCTTCGCGTTCGGCGGCACCGAGATCGTCAGCGTGGCAGCCGCCGAGACAGAAGATCCCGAGCGCAGCGTGGCCCGGGCGATCCGGACGGTGGTCTGGCGGATCCTGGTGTTCTACATCGGCTCCGTCTTCGTCATCGCAGCGGTCCTTCCGTCCACCTCGGAGGCCCTGGCCTCACCCTTTGCGGGCGTCCTCGACATGGCCCGCATCCCGGGCGCAAGCACGGCCATCACGCTGGTGGCCGTGGTGGCGCTGCTTTCGGCCCTGAACGCCAACCTCTACGGCGCCTCCCGCATGGTCTTCTCGCTCTCCGAGCGTGGCGAGGCCCCCCGGATCCTGTCCCGGCTCACCAAGGCACGGGTGCCTGTGGTGGCGGTGGGCGTCTCGGTGGCCTTCGGCTTCCTCGCCGCCGTGCTGGAACTGCTCTTCCCGGACCAGATCCTGCCGGCCCTGTTCCAGCTGGTGGGCTCCACCTGCCTCGTGGTCTGGGGCATGGCGCTGGTCTCCCAGCTGATCCTCCGGCGGCGCGCGGACCGGGACGGCACGGCGCTGCCCCTGCGGATGAAGGGCTTTCCCGGGCTGACCATCTTCGGGCTGGTACTCCTGGCGCTCATTTTCGCCGTCGGGTTCAGCAGCCCCGAAAGCAGCCGGCAGCTCTTCAGCACCCTGGCCCTGGTCGCCGGGATCGCGGCGGCGTGCTGGATCGGCGCCCGGCTCACCCGGTCCCGCGAGCCCAACTAACTCGCAGTAAGTGTCGTTTTGAGCCCTCAGAACGACACCAACTGCGAGCTACTTGGGAGCGGCGGGCCTGTACAGGTTGCTAGGCACAAGAGGCCGTCGAAGGGCAACATTGTGCAGTCTGGTCACCGCTTCCGGCGCTGATTGCCCAGCACCGGAAGCGTGACTAGGGTCACAGGCATGGACACACTTCCTCCCGGAGCATCCGGCGACGACGCCGCGCCGCTCAGCCCCGCCGACCTCCGCGAGCTCTACTCGCTGATGGCGGCCGTCCGCCACCTCGACACCTCTGCCATCGCCTGGCAACGGCAGGGCATCATCCCCGGCTACGCGCCCGAGGCCGGCCAGGAGGCGGCGCAGGTGGGCAGCGGCTACGCCGTGGACAGGACCCGCGACTTCGTTTTCCCGACCTACCGGGAGATGGGCGTCGCCCGGACCCTCGGCGTGGACATGGTGGCCTACATGTCCACGCACAAAGCCATCTGGCACGGCGGGCTGTACGACCCGCTGGAGTCCCGGCTCGCTCCGATCCAGGCGGTCGTGGCAGGCTCCGTGCTGCACGCCGTCGGCTGGGCGCACGGGCAGACGCTCTCGCGCCCCGCCGGGGCAAGCACCGAACACACGACCGGCGTTGCGCTCGCGTACTTCGGCGACGGTGCCTCCTCACAGGGCGACGTCCACGAGGCCATGAACTTTGCCGCCGTCATGAAGGCACCGGTGGTGTTCTTCGTCCAGAACAACGGCTGGGCCATCTCGGTCCCGACAGAGCGCCAGGTGGCCGGGGGCTCGGTGGCGGCCCGTGCCGCAGGCTACGGCATGCCCGCCCTGCAAATCGACGGCGACGACGTGGTGGCCGTCGTCGACGCGACGCGCCGCGCCTTCGCGCACGCCCGGCAGGGCAACGGCCCGGTACTGGTCGAAGCCATGACGTACCGGCGCGGCCCGCATTCCACCTCCGATGATCCCGGCCGCTACCGTTCACTGGACGAGGAACGTGAGGGCGCGGGTGAGGACCCGCTGGAACGCTTCCGGCAGCGCCTGCTGGCGGACGGGATTGCGGACGAGGAGTTCTTTGCCGGAGCCCTGGCCGCCGCCAGGGCCGAGGAGGAGCAGATCCGTGCAGGCCTCCAGGCGCTCACGCCCCGCCCCGGGGCCGAGATGTTTGACTTGGTGTTCCAGGAAACCACCCCTGCACTGCAGGCCCAGGCGGCCAGCTGGCGGAAGGAGTCGGAACATGTCTAGCTTCACCCTGGAAAGCGGCACGGTGGATACGCCCGCTGCGAGCACCGTCCTGTCCATGCAGCAGGCGCTGAACCGGGCGCTCGACGAGGTGCTCGCGGACAACCCCAAAGCCGTAATCTTCGGCGAGGACTGCGGCCGGCTCGGCGGGGTCTTCCGCATCACCGACGGGCTGCAGGCCAAACACGGCGAGCAGCGGGTCTCCGACACCCCGCTGGCGGAGTCCGGCATCCTGGGCCTGTCCGTGGGCCTGGCGATGGCGGGCTTCCACCCGATCCCCGAGGTCCAGTTCGACGGCTTCGCCTACCCGGCCATCAACCAGATTGTCTGCCAGATCGCGCGGATGAACTACCGGAGCCGGGGCAGGCTGCCGATGCCGATCACGCTCCGGGTCCCGAGCTTCGGCGGCATCCGCGCGCCCGAACACCATGGCGAGAGCCTCGAAGCGCTCTTCGCGCACGTCCCGGGCCTCAAAGTCGTCTCGCCGTCGGACCCGCACGAGGCCTACCACCTGCTGAAGTACGCCGCCGCCCGCCCGGACCCGGTGATCTTCCTGGAGCCGAAGTCGCGCTACTGGCAGAAGGGCGACGTGGCGCCGGAACACGGCGGCCCGCCCACCGGCGCGAAGGTGATGCGCCCGGGCCGCCACCTCACGCTCGTCGCCTGGGGGGCCATGGTGGCGCGCTGCCTGCAGGTGGCCGACCTCGCGGCCGAGGACGGCATCGACGTCGAGGTCCTGGACCTGCGCTGGCTCAAGCCGATCGACGCCGAAGCGCTGGCCGCCTCCGTCCGCAAGACCCGGCGCGCCGTCGTCGTCCACGAAGCACCGCTCACCTCCGGCCTCGGTGCCGAAGTGGCGCAGCTGATCACGCAGGGCTGCTTTGACACCCTCAAGGCGCCGGTGGAACGCGTCACCGGCTTCGACGTCCCGTACCCCTCGGGCGATCTGGAAGACGAATACATCCCGAACATTGACCGGATCCTCTTCGGGATCCAGCGAGTATTGGAGTACCGGCGTGGCTGAAATTTCCTTTCCGCTCCCCGACCTGGGCGAGGGCCTGATCGAAGCGACCGTGCTGGAATGGCTGGTTTCACCGGGCGACCAGGTGGAGCGCAACCAGCCCCTCGTGGAGGTCGAAACCACGAAATCGGCGGTTGAATTGCCGAGTCCGCAGGCAGGTAAGGTAGTGCGTATCCACGGCGGGCCCGGTGACAGGATCAATGTCGGCGAGCCCCTGATTGTGTTCGAGGTGCCGGACAACACCGCCGGCATCGTGGGCACCGTCCCGGTGGAAGAGGCACCGAAGCGCCGGGTCCGCCTGAGCGCCGTACTTGATGAGGACTGACACCATGAGCGGCAGACACACCAGCGACCAGCACTTGCACACCGTTGAGGGCACGGACCCCCAGCTGTACGTGGAGGTGCACGAGCCCAAGGACGACGCCGGCTTGCGCCCGGTGCTGCTGCTGCATGGTTTCTCCTCGTCCTCCAAGCTCAACTGGCAAGACACCGGCTGGATCGGCGCGCTGCTGGACGCCGGCCGGCGCGTCATCACCGTGGACCTGCCCGGACACGGCCGCAGCGGCGCGCCCGAGGACATGGACTCCTACTCTCCCAGCCGGATCCGCGCGGACCTGCTCCAGACCGCGTTCGACGCCGGCGCCCGGCCCCTGCGCGACGGCGACCCGGCCAGCGGGCTCGACGTGATCGGCTACTCCCTCGGCTCCCGGCTCGCCTGGGAGTTCGGGGCGACCCAGCACGAACTGGTCCACCGGCTGGTCCTCGGCGGACCCAACGTTGCCGACCCCCTCGCCGAATTCGACCTCCTCGCCGCCCAGCGCTACCTCGCCGACGGGACGCCCATTGCCGACGCGTCCACCGCGGGGCTGCTCAAGATGGCCATGCTGCTGCCGAGCAACAACATCTTCGCCCTGCTGACGCTCGTGGAGGCCATCAAGGGCGAGCCCTTCGACCCCGCCGAGGCCGTGCCGCACATGCCGATCCTGCTGGTGGCCGGCGAAAACGACGAGCGCGCCGGTTCCCTGCCCGAGCTCGCCGCGCTCGGCAGCAAGGCCGGGGCGATGGTTGAACAGCTTGTGCTGCCGGGCCGCAACCACACCAACGCCATTACCAGCCGCGCCTTCAAGCAGGGGGCGATCAGCTTCCTGGGCGTCTGAGCCGGGCGGCAGCCCCGACCACGGAAGAGGGACCGATGGGCATGCGCTTCAGCGACCGTGAACAGGCCGGCCGGCTGCTCGCGGACGCGCTCCGGCAGTTCCGCGGCCGGCCCGACACCGTGCTGGTGGCCCTGGCGCGGGGAGGTGTGCCGGTGGCGGCGGCGGCAGCGCAGACGCTCGGGCTCCGGTTTGCCGTCCTCCCGGTGCGCAAGCTGGGGATCCCCGGACACGAGGAAACGGCCTTCGGCGCGTTGGCTTGGACCGGCGGCCAGGTGGTCCGCGTGCTGAACCGCCCCTTCGTGGACCAGCTCCGGCAGCTCGGCATCCAGACCGCGGCCCTGGACGGGGTGGAGCACCGGGAACGCGCCGAGCTGGAACGCGAGGCCGCGGCCTACCCGGACACCGGGCCGGACTTCCCTGGCGCCACAGTGATCCTGGCCGACGACGGCATGGCCACCGGCGCGACCATGCGGGCCGCCGTCGAGGCCGTCCGCGGGGCAGGCGCCGCCGGAGTCGTCGTCGCGGTTCCCGTCGCCTCGCTGTATGCGCAGAACTCGCTCCAGGACGCCGCGGACGGAATCCTGAGCCTTCATATCCCGGGCGAGTTCCGCGCCGTCGGCAGCTACTACGAAAGGTTTCCGCAGGTGACGGACGACGACGTCGTCCGTCACCTGCGGAAGCAGCAGCCCTAGGCAGGGCGCCTAGTGGTGGCTGCTGACGCCGAGCGGTAGGCCCCGGGTCTCCTTGGCGAGGAGAACGCCGACGGCGGAGATGACGCACAGGATCATGATGTAGATGCCGATGGAACCGGTCCACTTGGTGCCCTGCAGCAGGGCTTCGGCGATGGTGGCCGCGAAGGCGCCGCCCAGGATCGCGCCGAAGGCGTAACCGATGGAGATGCCCGAGTAGCGGACGTTGGCCGGGAACATCTCGGCGTACATGGCGGACATCGGGCCGTAGGACAGGCCCAGGCCGATGGTGAGGACGAACAGCGCGACCCCGTAGAGCAGGATGTCCTTGGTGTCGATCAGGGCAAACATCGGGATCATCCAGGCGAAGACGATGCCGTAGCCGATCAGGAAGGTCTTGACACGGCCGATCTTGTCTGAGAGCCAGCCGCCGACGAGGGTGAAGATCAGCCAGCCGAAGGATGCCAGCGTGGTGGCCAGCAGAATCTGCGGCGTGGGCATCTTCAGGGACTTGGTGGCGTACGAGATGAAGAAGGCGATCAGCAGGTACCCGGCGGCGTTGTTGCCGATGAAGATCATCGTCGAGTAGAGGACGGCCTTCTTGTGCTTGCGGACGAGCTCGCCGAGCGGTGCCCTGCTTTCCTCCTTGCGGGCCGCCATCTCCTTGAAGACCGGGCTCTCACCGACAGCGCGGCGGATCACGTAGCCGACCACGATCAGCACGATGGAGAGCAGGAAGGGTACGCGCCAGCCCCAGGCTCCGAAGTCCTCCTTGGACATGCCGGTGTTGAGGAAGTAGAGCAGGCCGGTGGCCAGGATCATGCCGACCGGAACGCCGATCTGCGGGTAGGCGCCGAAGAAGCCGCGCTTGCCCTTCGGGGCGTGCTCCACGGCCATGAGTGCCGCGCCGCCCCATTCGCCGCCGGCGGAGAAGCCCTGGACGATGCGGAGAGTGATCAGCAGGATCGGGGCCCAGACGCCGATCTGGGAGTAAGTGGGCAGCACGCCGATCAGGGCCGTCGCGGCACCCATCGTGATCAGGGTGAGGACCAGCATGGCCTTGCGCCCGAGGCGGTCCCCCAGGTGCCCAGCGATGATGGCGCCCAGCGGGCGGAACAGGAAGCTGATGCCGATGAGGGCGAAGGACAGGATCTGCGCCAGGCCCGGGTTGGACTCGTTCAGGGGCGCCAGGAAGAGCGGCGACAGCAGCGTGGCCGTGAGCTGGGCGAAGATGAAGAAGTCGTACCACTCGATGGTGGTCCCGACCAGCGTCCCCGCGAGAACCTTGCGTTCCTCCTGCTTGGTACTGGGGCCCGCCTCGGAATCGACGGTTGAAGTTGCGGTCATTGAAACTCCGTTGCTGGGGACAGAGGCACTGCCCGGGTGGGTGCAAGTGAATAACTGAAGCCTCGGGAATTACCGATCGAACGGTCAGTTAATTCTAAGCATCATACTATGCGCACTGTGATAAAGCACACACCGTCCGTAACCGCGGACCCACCCACCGAGGGCGCCGTGCTTCGGGTCCGTGCCGCGGGGTGAAGACCCGCCCTAGGATGGACTTCATGACCCAGACTGCCGCGAGCCCCCCGGCCTCCCCGTCCCAGACGCTGTCCCGCGGCATCCGGGCCCTGGAAATCCTCGCCGAGGCGCAGCAACCCCTCACCATCGCCGAACTTGCCGACGCCATGGGGGTCCACCGGTCCGTGGCCTACCGTATCCTCCGCACGCTGGAGGACCACTCCCTGCTGGTTCGCGACGCGGGCGGCCGGGTGCAGCCCGGTCCCGGCCTCGCCGTGCTGGCGCGGGGCGTTTCGCGCGACCTGCAGACGGCCGCGCTGCCGGAGCTGACCCAACTCGCCAATGCGCTGACGATGAGCGCCTTCGTAGCCGTATGGGACCACGCCGAATGCGTCACGCTGGTCACCGTCGAACCGCGGCACAACGCCGCCACCGTGGTCCAGCATCCCGGCTCCCGGCATCCGATCAGCGCCGGCGCTCCCGGCATCGCCATCCAGTCGGCGTTCTCCGCGGAGCAGTGGCACGCGGCCGCCCCCGGGATCCCTTACCGCGCGGAGGCCGCCGAAGCCCGCAGCCGGGGCTATGCCGCCAGCCACGACGAGGTCATCCCCGGAGTCTCCTCGCTGGCGGTTCCCATCCGGGTTCCCGGCGGACGCCCGGCAGCCCTCGCCGTCGTCTATATCCGCGACGCCCAGGACCCCGAGGAGGTCGGCGCAGCGTTGGCCGCGAGCGCCGCGCGGATTGAGAGCCAGCTGGGCTAAGCGGCGGGCATGGGCGCCGTTGACGTCTTCCGTTGGAGGACGACGGCGGCCGCGGCCCCCAGCAGGAACAGCGCCGAGGCGGCGCAGACAGGTACGAGGAAGGCCGCCGCGTAGCCGTGGTTTTGCGCGAGCTGTCCGGCAATGGAGGATCCGACGGCGGTCCCGGCGACGATTCCGCTGGCCAGGGCCGTCATGACAGTCCCGAGCTTGCCCGCCGGGGCGACGACCCCGCCGATGGAGAAGATCGTGACCATGAGCGGGCCGACGGGCAGGCCCAGCAGCAGCAGCACCAGGACCATGGGCAGCGCGGTCGAAGGCAGCAGCAACAGCAGGGAAAGGACAGCCATCAGCGCCGCAGAACCGAGCCAGCGGATGATCGTCGTCAACCGCCGCGGCCAATAGGCGACCGAGAGCGCGGCGGCGGCCGAGCTCAGTCCCATCACGGCGTACAGCAGCCCCGCCAGCTCCGAGGTGGCAAAGCTTGCGGAAAAGGAGCTGAGCGAAGCCTGCGTGGAGCCGAAGAACGTGCCCATGCAGACCATGGCCAGGACCGGAAGCGCGACGGCGGCGGACGCCCGCACCCTTTGCCGGACCGGAAGAGAGCTCCTCCGCTCTTTCTCCTGCGCCCTCGCGGCCGCATTCAGGGACGGCGTCCGGATCACGGCCCGGACGGTGGGGTGCCCGGCAAAGGCCGGCACCAGCGTGATGGTCAGCGCGGCGGCCAGCGCCAGCGGCAGCCAGGGAACGAAGAGGCTCGCGAGGATTCCCACCAGCGCCGGCCCCAGCACGAAGGTCAGCTCGTCGGCCGTGCCTTCATAGGAGAGTGCCGTGTCAAGATCCGCCGTGTCGGGGGCGCGCCCGCCCCGGGAGGTCAGGGCCATCCAGCGGACCCGGGCCAGCGGTCCCACCTGCGGGCTGGTCGCACCGGCCAAAAACGCGGCAACCAGCACGGGAACGGAACGGTCCAGGTCCTGTCCCCCGGCCATCAGTTCCGCGGCAAGGATCAGTGCGATGACCGCGACGGTGTTGAACGCCGCGGCAAACACCAGCACCGGACGCTGGCCCAGCCGGTCCGCAAGTACGCCGAGAACGGGCGCGCCCAGCGCCGAGCCGACGCCGACCGCTCCCGCCGAGACCCCTCCGACGGCATAGGAGCCGGTGACGGCCGTGACCAGGGTGAGGGCACCGACCGTGAGCATGGCAAGGGGAAGCCGCGCAAAGAGTCCGAGCGGGATAAAGCTCCGCCCTGCCAGAAGCACCAGGCGGGAGTAACGGCCGGCCCGGCGTGGGGCGGCGGACCCGCGTCCCGGGGACGTGTTGCCGGCGCGGTGCTGCTCGGCAGCCGGCGTCGAAGCAGCCGGAGTCGAAGCGGGGTGCTGCTCGGCAGCCGGGGTCGAGGCGGGCGGCGTCGAGGCGGCCGCTGAAGAAGAACGTGTGGGGTTCATGATTCCGGGTTCGTTCAATGGTGCGCATCGTCCCCCCTCCCGATGCGCGCGACCCGGTAACTATCCGATTATAACCAGACCCGTCCTCACAGCAGGCCGTCCTCGGAGATGTGGAGCGTGGAGCCGTTGCGTTGCTTGGCCACCTGCAGCTGGGCGCCGATGCGCTGCTTCATTTCCGCCACGTGGCTCACGAGCCCGACCACCCGGCCGCCGTCACGGAGCCCCTCCAGCGCGTCCATGACCTGCTCCAAAGCCTGCTCGTCGAGGCTGCCGAATCCTTCGTCCACAAAGAGGGTCTCGATGTCCACACCGCCGGACTCCTGTTGCACGACGTCGGCCAGGCCAAGGGCCAGGGCGAGCGAAGCCATGAACGACTCGCCGCCGGAGAGCGTCGCGGTGTCCCTGCGCTGACCGGTCCACTCGTCCACCACTTCCAGTCCCAGACCGGACTTGGCCCCACGGGCTGCTTTCGCATCCGTGTGTTGCAGGGTGTAGCGCCCGTCGCTCATCCCGATCAGCCGTTCCGAGGCGGCGACCGCCACCTGTTCCAGCCTGGCTGCCAGCACGTAGCTGTTCAGGCTCATCCGGTAGTTGTTCTCTCCTCCGCCCCGCGCGGTCTCAGCGACGGCGTTCAGCAGGGCTGCGCGCTTCCGTGGCTCCCGGCCGGCCGCCATCAGCCGCCCAAAGTCTGTGGCGGTCCTGGCCAGGGTCCGGCGGGATTTCTCCGCGAGGCCCGCGGCGACTGCGGCTTCACGGGCCGCGCGTTCCGCGGTTGCTGCCTCCGCCCGCAGCCGGTCCAGTACTGCGTCCTCAAGGGGGCCCTCGCTTTCCAGTTCGGCAGCTGCCAGCACCAGCTCCTCGCTCGAAAAGAGCTCCTCGATCCTGGCTGCCTCATCCTGCCCCGCGCGGACTGCTGCATCCAGCGCCGCTGCTTCCGCCGCAGCGAGCAGCACGGTGCGCGCCGCCTCGGCGGAGTCAAAGCCGGCTTTCGGGAGCGCCCGCTGCAGCTGCTCCCGAGCGTCCGCTGCGCGGGCCTCGGCCTGTTCCACCGCCGACCGCGCCGCGTCGGCGCGTTCCAGAACGGCGGTGGTGGTGCGCAGGGCTGCCATCCGTCCGGCGAGGACGGAATGCCCGGCACGCAGTTTTTCGAGCGCCTCTTCGAGCGAGTCAGCCTGTTGCTCCACTTCCGTGATGGTGGACTCCGTCTGGACGATGGAGGCTGTTGCTGCCGCCTGTGCCTGCTCGACGCCGGAGATTTCCTCCTCCAGTTTGGCGTGCCGGGCCCGGTTGACGGCCAGTTCCTCGGCACCCTGGCGGGCTTCGGCAGCGCGTTCAGCCGCGAGGATAGCCTCCCGGCCCGCGTCATCAGGGGCGATGTGACCGCCTTGGGCCGCGAGGACGGCAACTTCCTGCTGCGCTTCGGAAAGCTCGCGTTCCAGTGCGGCGAGGGTGGTCTCCGCCTCCTCGCACTCGAGCTGCGCCGACTGTTCGGCCTCGGCCACTGCAAGCGCCGAAGCCGCAGCCGGGGCGGGGGCCGGATGCTCGGGGCTGCCGCAGACCGGGCACGCGGCGCCGGGCAGCAGTTGCAAGGCCAGCTCCGCGGCTGCGTTGGCAAGCCGTTCCTCGCGCAGATCCAGCCAGCGCTGGCGACGGTCCTGGTATTCCTCGCGGGCGTTGACGTGCCGCCGCTCCACTGCGCCGCAGGCCTCCCGGGCCGCCGCATGGCGCCGGACGAGCACAACCAGTTCTTCGGCGGCGGCTGCTTCTTTGGCCCGCACCTGGACCTCGGCCGCCAGCTCTTCGAGGGGACGCAATCCCGCGAGAAGCGCCTCCGATTCGCTCCGCAGTGCGGCCAGGGCCGCAACGCCGGAGATCCGCCCGGCCTCCAGCTGGGCAACAGTCTGACGCAGCTCGGCGGCCCGGGTCCGCAGCCCGACGAGCCTCGCTTCGTCCGGCAGCCGTTCTTCAAGTACCGCACCCAGGGAGCGAAGCCTCCCCAAGGCCGAACGCAGGGCCGTGCCGTCGAGGGCCGGGGCAGTGCCGTCGATGATGAGGGCTGTGCCGTCGAAGGTGGAACCGCCGTCGGGAGCGGCGCCGGGACCGGCGAGTTCCGGGTCGGTGCGGACTGCCACGCGGAGCTCCTCCGTCGCAGCCGCCATGGCAGCCGCTGCCCGTTTCTCGGCTTCCGCGGCACTGTCTACCGCCTGCAGCTGGCCGCCGAGCACTTCAGCCTTCCGGTGCAGGGCCAATTGCCGGCTCTTCGCACCCAGTTCGGCCGCCGCGGCTTCGGCTGCAGAGCGGCGGCGTTCGGCAGCACGCAATTTCGCTTCCCGCGCGGCCCTGGCCGTCGCGGCGTCCCGGGCGGACAGCCTTTCGCCCCGCAGCAGCTCCGCCTCCAGCGCGGCGGTCTGGCGTTCCTCTGCGGCGGCGGCGGCAGTGCCCTCAAGCCAGGATAGAAAGGCCTCAGGGTCGGCGCGGTCGGGGGCGTCCGAGGTGTCGAGCTCCAGGGCGTCCGTTTCGGCTTCGGCCTGGGCGAGCAGGACATCGAGTTTCTGGTTAAGGGTGGCAACCTCGGCGGCAGCGGCCTTGGCTTTGCGACCGAGCTCCAGCTCCACCGCTTCGAACCGCTGGGTGCCGAACAAGCTCTGGAGCAGCTCAAGACGGTCGGACGCCTTGGACCGGAGGAAGGCGGCAAAGTCGCCCTGCGGCAGCATGACCACCCGGGTGAACTGGTCCCGGTTCATGCCCAGGACGTCGGTTATTTCGGCCCCGGCCTCGTCGTTGCGTCCCGATTTTTCAACCCACACGCCATCGACGCGCTCACGCAGCACCGTGTTGGCCTGCTGGACGGTGAAGCCGTTCCTGCCGCGGGCGCTGGGCTTGTCCCAGGCGGGCGAGCGGGAGACCTCGAAATGCCGGCCCCGGGCGGAAAACTCACAGGTGACGCGGGGCTCGGCGGCCGCCGGCGCATGGTCGCTGCGCAGCCGCTTGCCGTCCTGGCGGGCTCCGGGCACGGAACCGTAGAGCGCGAAGCAGATGGCGTCCAGGACGCTGGTCTTACCGGCACCAGTGGGCCCGTTGAGGAGGAACAAACCGTGCGCGCTCAGGCGGTCGAAGTCGATGTGCTCGGTTCCGGCAAACGGGCCGAAGGCGGAAATTTCGAGGCGGTGGATCCTCACAGGGACATTCCTTCCAGGCGCACGGCTTCCAGTGCTTCGGCAAGGACTGCCGCTTCGGCGTCGTCGGCGCTCCGGCCGCGGACGTGCTCCAGGAAGCCGCAGCAGATGGAGAGATCGTCCTCGGCCTGGGCGAGCCTGCTGCTGTAACTTGCCTTGGCGGGAGCGCCGGCGCCTTCCGGCTCGAACCCGAGCACCAGGGTGTCCGGGAAGCGGGCACGCAGCCGCTCCATGGCCTGGGACGGGCGCTGCGCGTCGGTCAACGTGATCTGGCAGTAGGCATCCTCGGCCCAGGCAAAGTCCCCCGGCCGAGAGCAGCTCGTCGATCTTGCCGCGCAGCACGGCAAGTGTCCGCGGCGCTTCCCAGAGCACTTCGCGGACCTCGCCGACTCCTGCTGCGTCTACCTCCAGGAGCCAGCTGCCCTTCCGGTGCTTGGCCTCGGAGAAGGAATACGCGAGCGGCGATCCGGAGTACCGCACGGTGGAGCACAGCTCCTGCCGGCCGTGCAGGTGCCCCAGCGCGGTGTAGCCGAAGCCGTCGAAGAGGTCCAGCGGGACGGCGCCAACGCCGCCGATGCTGAGGTCCCGTTCGCTGTCCGAGCTGATCCCCCCGCTGGCGAACGTGTGCGCCAGGACGACGGAATGGACCGTCCGGGTGCCCGCCCTGGCGGCCAGGTCGGCCCGGATGCGGGCGGTGGCGGCACGGGTGACTTCGAAGTGGCTGGCGGTTTCCACGCCGAGCTGCCCGGCAACCAGCCGTGGTTCCAGCCACGGGATACCGTAAACCGCAAGCACCGGGCTGGTGCCATCGTCCGCGCCCGGGCGCTTGCCCTTGTCCGCGCCCGGAGCGCCGGCGGGCCCGCCGTCCAACGGGAAAATTACCGGAGTCTCCAGGTCCGCCAGCCGGGTGCGCAGGTGCACTCCCCCGCGCTGGAGCAGCCTCGAAGCGAAGCCGAGCCTGATCGCAGAATCGTGGTTGCCGCTCGTGAGCACCACCTGGGCGCCGGCGCCGGTCAGCCGGACGAGGGCGTCGTCGAGCAGGCCCACCACGTCGACGCCGGGAAGGGCGCGGTCGTACACGTCGCCGGCGATGAGGACGACGTCGACCGATTCGTCCTGCACGAAGCCGACGAGCTGGTCAATGAAGGCGCGCTGGGCGTCAAGCATTCCGACGCCGTGGAACGACCGGCCCAAATGCCAGTCCGAGGTGTGCAATAACCGCATGTTCCTACGGTATCGGCTGCCACCGACAGTATTGGGCCACCGCTCCGGGGCTAGCGTGCACGGCTGCCGTCAAAGAACTCCCGGGCCTCGTCGGTTCCCCGGGGACGCGCCTGCACCTCGTCCTCGACGCGACCGTCGCCGTGGCCGGCATCCGCTCCGTCAGCATCGGCTCCGTCTTCATCGGCTGTGTCTTCATCGGCCGCCGCCTCTGCTGCCGGCACCGCGCTGACCTGCGCAAAGCCACGGAACACCAGTCCGGCGAGCACCGCGCCGACGAGCGGCGCCACCCAGAAGAGCCACAGCTGGCCGAGCGCGGCCGCATTGCTGAAGAGGGCCGACGCCGTCGCCCGGGCCGGGTTGAACGGGGTGTTGCCGACAGCCTGGCCGAGCTGCAGCAGGACAGCCATAGTGAGGCCGACGGCAAACGGAGCCGCTGCCCGGGACGGGTTCCGGTCCGATGTGGTGCCCAGATAGACGGCCACGAGCAGCGCGGCGCCAAGGACCTCCACGAGCAGCGCGCCCGCCATCGGGGCCTGGATGATGGAGTGCTCGCCGAATCCTGCGGAAACCGTGTCGAACGCCGACCTGGTGTCGCTGATCTTGGGGACGGTGCTCAGGACGGCGAAGAGGGTAAGGACACCGAGCAACGCGCCGGCGAGCTGCGCGGCCAGGTAAGCGGCTGCCTCCGGGAGGCGGATGTGCCCGGCGATGGCGTTACCCACCGTGACCACGGGGTTGAAGTGTCCGCCGGAGAGGTAGCCGAACGCAAGCATCGCGGCACTGAGCGCGAGGCCCGCGGCCAGGGAAGCTGAGAGGGGGTTCGAATCCGGGATGGTGAACAGGGGAACGCCCAGGCCTGCGACCACGACCAAGAGGGTCCCGAGGGCTTCGGCGGCCAGCCGCGAAAGGAGCCGGGACCGCACTGCACGGTCACGGGCGGCCGCGGGACCCGCGGCCGCGAGTCGGGCGGCGGCCGTACTGGTCGCGGCCGCAGGGGTTGGCGCGGCCGCGGCGGTTGCGGGCGCCGCGGGGGCTGCCGGCTCGGAGACGGAGGCGGGCGTGGTCATGAAGCGTTCCTTTGCTTGGGGTTCGGGGCAGTGCTTGGGGTTCGGGTGCAGGACTGCGCAGCTGCAGGCTGCCCTGGATCCGGGGCACGGAAGCGGCCGCGCGGGACATCGTCCGCGTGCAGTCTTTCAACGCAATCTGGACGTTCGCTGAGCCAGTGCTGCCCGGGAGGGCCCCGGCAGGCTTACCCTGGCGCCCGCGCCGGCGGCGCCACGGTAAATTTGGACCCATGAGTACCGAACCCGCCACCCCTGCGCCGGCCCCCGCCCCCACCCTGGAATCCCGTATCCACGGCTGCCTCCTAGGCGGGGCGCTGGGCGATTCCCTCGGCTATGCGGTGGAGTTCGAGGACATCGCCGGGATCCGGGCCAAGTTCGGCCCGTCCGGGCTGCAGGACTTTGCCGCGCTCGACGGCGGGAGCCACTTCTCCGATGACACCCAGCTGACGCTGTACACGGTGGACGGCCTGATGGAAGCCCTGGAATGGGCGAACTCGGGAGTGGGTGCCGATACCAATGCGTGCCTGTGGCTGGCTTACCTGCGCTGGCTGGCGACCCAGGGCGTTCCGGTCCCGGAAGCGGCGCCGTTCCAGCCGCCCCGGTGGATCGATTCCCACGAGGTCCTCAAGCACCGGCGTGCTCCCGGGAACGCGTGCCTGAGCGGCCTGGCCACCGGTGAGATGGGCACGTTCTACCGGCCGGTCAACCCGGATTCCAAGGGCTGCGGCACGGTGATGCGTTCGGCCCCGTTCGGTCTGGTCCCCTACATCACTGCCGAAGCCGTCTACAAGCTGAGCTCGGACGCCGCGTCCCTGACCCATGGCCACCCCGCCGCGCGGCAGGCCGCCGGCGTCTTCAGCCTCCTCATCCACGCCCTGGCCTCCGGTTTGGACCTCCACGACGCCGCCCGGAACGCCATCGGCCGGCTGGATGAAGGCCTCCTGCACCAGGGTGAAGTACCGGATCCGGACCTCGTCGCGCGGCTTGAGGCAGCCTTGCGCCTCAGCAGCAACGGGCGCCTGCTGAACCCCGAGGAACTGGTCCGGGAACTCGGGGAGGGCTGGGTGGCCGAGGAGGCACTCGCCGTCGCACTCTATGCGGTGCTGGCAACGGCTCCGGCCGCGGACCGGCCAGAGGACGGCGATCCGGAGGCGCACTTCCGTGCCGCCGTCACGCTCGCGGTGAACCACAGCGGGGACAGCGATTCCACGGCGTCGATCGCCGGGAACATCCTGGGCACGTTTTACGGTAAGGACTGCCTGCCGGCGGCCTGGCTGGACGCGCTGGAAGCCCCGGAGGTCATCCGGGGCATGGCGTCCCGGCTGGCGGCGCTCACCGCAGGCTGAGGGGCCGTCCGGTCAACCCCACGGCCGCTAGGCACGCCGGAGGCTGATGTTGTTGCAGGCCTCGCACACGTCCTCGGGAATCAGCCCGCGGCGCTGCAGGATACCGAAGATCGCGCAGCCGAGGCAGAAACCCGCAAAGGCTTCAAGGGAGGCGGCCACAACGAGGATTGCGAGCAGGATCCACGCGGCCGGGGCCAGGCCTGCCGCGAGCAGGATGGCGGCGGCGGTGGACACGGCGGCGCCGATGCCCTGGGCGAAGCGTTTCGGCGGGCCAGGCACCAGCCGCCGTTTCCCCAGCAGCGGCGTCAGGACCTTGACGGACAGCACCGCCAAGGGCGAAACACGGGGCCCAAACAGAAGCCGGAGCCAGAAGCCGACGGCGATTCCGGCCACTCCCCAGCCGAAGCCGGTCAGCAGGGTTCCGACGGCCAGCACCACCACCAGCCCGGCGGTGATGCGCGCGGAGTACTCGTTCACCGGGTTGGGAAAGGCGAAGATTTGCAGCTTGCTCATTGTCCAAGGCTAGGGACGGTTACGGCCCGCGGTTTGATTTGTTGCGTCCTGTGACCCGTCCCGGAGCGGAAAGCCGGCTCAGGCAACCGCCGCAGGGGCCGGCTGGCCGCCCACCATCTGCAGGAACTCGCCTTCGGAGAGAACCTCGATCCGCTGGCCCCGCTCGTGCAGCTCCAGGACCCGCCGGGCCTTGCCGGTGAGCCGTCCGGAGCGCAGGTCCGCAGCCACGAAACCGTCGCCCACCACCAGGACGGTGGTGCGGGCAGTGACCCGGCTCTCGGGACGCGCGCCCAGTTCGGCGGAGCGCACCTTCGCCTCCGGCCGCGGTATCCGCAGTTCGCCGGTGAACACGACGGTCTGGCCGAACAGCGGGTGGCCGGGTTCGGCCAGCGCGTTCGGCAGCGGATTGGACCCTTCTTCCGGCCAGCCGGACCGGAAGGGCCGGCCCGGCAATCCGGCTCCCGGGCCGGCAGCCAGCGCGTCGAGTGCGGTGCGGCTGGCCCTGGACAGGGGGTCGCGCGACGGATCGAACGCAGGCTGGCGGGATATGTCCAGGCCGAGGGACAGGTGGAGTTCAGCGATGCTGGCGGCGCCGTTGCGTGCCGCGATGTCTATCAGGATTCCCGCGCAGGCGCGGGCGTCCTCGGCGGCGTCGTGATGGTTGACCAGGGGAACCCCGGCCTCCTCCGCCGCGAACGGCAGGGAGTTGGAGACCAGCGAATAGCAGCGCCGGGACAGCATCACGGTGCAGACGTAGTCGTAGGCCGGGCCCGGCAGTCCGGAGACCTCCAGACCGGAGCGGATGACGCCGAGATCGAAGGCGGCGTTGTGGGCCGCGAGCACGTCATCGCCAATAAAGGCACCGATCTCCGGGAACAGCTCGCCGAAGCGCGGCAGCCCGGCAACCTGCTCGGGCCGGATGCCGTGGATCCGGACGTTGTGGTGGTCGAAGCGGTCGTGGTTCTGCGGCGGCCGCATCAACCAGGAGGCCTCCTCGACCACAACGCCGCCGCGTACTTTCGTCAGGCCAACGGCGCACGGCGAACCGCGGAAGCCGTTGGCGGTCTCAAAGTCGATCGCCGTAAAATCCAAACCCACGCCCCGACTTTACCGTCCCGTCCTGCTCCCGCCGGCATCCGGAGCCGGCCCGTGTCCGACGGCGGCCGTCAAGTACCCTTAACGGGTGAACCTTTTAGCTATCAGTGACTTCGCCGTGTCCACGATCGGCGGGGTGGGCCCGGTGCAGCCACGCCTGTCCTCCCTCCTCCCCGACTGGCTCAACCCCCAGGTCTTCCTGGCCGACCCGGCGCTTGCGCCCTGGGTTGTGCTGCTGGTCTGCGGCATCATTTTCGCCGAAACGGGCCTGCTCATCGGGTTTTTCCTGCCGGGCGACTCCATGCTGTTCACGGCCGGACTCCTCGTCGCGACGGACACCATCAAGTTCAACATCTGGGCGTTCGCGGCCCTGATCATCGCCGCGGCGATCGTGGGCAACCAGGCCGGCTACCTGATCGGCGCCAAGGCCGGTCCGGCCATCTTCAACCGGCCCGATTCCAAGCTCTTCAAGCGCGAGAACGTCGACAGCGCGCACGCCTTCTTCGAAAAGCACGGCGGCAAGGCACTGGTCCTGGCCCGATTCGTCCCCATCATCCGGACGTTCGTCCCGGTGATCGTGGGCGTCGCCCGGATGGATAAGCGCAAGTTCTTCCTGTACAACGTCATCGGCGCCGTGCTCTGGGGCGGCGGCGTCACCCTGCTGGGCTACCTTCTCGGCGACAAGGTGCCGTGGGTGCGCGAAAACCTGGACATCATCTTCGTCGTCATCGTGCTGGTCTCGGTGATCCCCATCGGCATCGAGGTCGCCCGCGGCTTCATCGCCAAGCGCCAGGCCGAGAAGTACGGCACGGACGCCGTGGAAGAGTTCATCGAGGAGCACGAGCCCGAAGAAGACCGCAAGACCCCGTAAGCGCTAGCTTCCGGCCAGGGCTTCCACGATGGCCGGGAGCAGGGCACGGAAGGCTTGGCCGCGGTGGCTGATGGCGTTTTTCTCCTCCGAGCTGAGTTCCGCGCAGCTCCGGTCGAGACCGGCCGGCTGGAGCACAGGGTCGTAGCCGAAGCCGCCGGAACCCCGCGGTTCGCGCAGCAGCGTCCCTTCCAGCTGGCCGTACTCCACCACCTCGCGCCCGTCCTCGGGGGACGTTCCGGGCACGGCCAGCGCTGCGGCGCAGACGAACGCGGCACCGCGGTGCCCGTCCGGCACATCGGCCAGCTGGGCCAGCAGCAGCTGGAGGTTCGCGGCGTCGTCCCCATGCCGGCCTGCCCAGCGGGCCGAAAAGATGCCGGGCGCTCCGCCCAGCACGTCCACGGCAAGCCCGGAATCGTCGGCGATCGCCACCAGGCCCGTCGCCTGGGCCACGGCCCGCGCCTTCAGCAGCGAGTTCTCGGCAAACGTCACGCCGGTCTCCACCACGTCGGGAGCCCCGACGGCACCGGCGTCCACCACCTGGGTGTCGACGTCGAGGCCGGGAACCTGGCCGCGCAGCAGTTCGCGCAGCTCGCGCAGCTTGCCCTTGTTGTGGGTGGCGAGGACAAGCCTCACGCTGTTGTCCGTCACGGCGCTTCGGCCAGGGTCTCGCGCTGGATGGCGGCGAGCTGTTCGGTGCCCAGCAGTGCCAGGTCGAGTAGCTGGTTCAGCTCGTCGCGGTCAAACGGGGCACCTTCGGCGGTGCCTTGGACCTCGACGAATTTTCCGGAGCCGGTCACCACAACGTTCATGTCGGTTTCTGCGCGGACGTCCTCCACGTAGGGCAGGTCCAACATTGGGACGCCGTCGATGATGCCGACGGAGACGGCGGCGATGGTGTCGACCAGCGGCTGGGCGTTGCGGGCAAGCATCTTGTTCTCGCGGGCAAAGCGGATCGCCTCGGCCAGGGCCACGTAGGCGCCGGTGATGGCTGCCGTGCGGGTGCCGCCGTCGGCCTGCAGGACGTCGCAGTCCAGCACGATGGTGATCTCACCGAGGGCCTTGGTGTCGATGATGGAGCGCAGCGAACGCCCGATCAGCCGGGAGATCTCATGGGTGCGGCCGCCGATCTTGCCCTTGACGGATTCGCGGTCGGAGCGGGTGTTGGTGGCGCGCGGGAGCATGGCGTACTCGGCGGTGACCCAGCCGCGGCCCTCGCCCTTGAGCCAGCGCGGAACGCCCTCGGTCAGGGAGGCCGTGCACAGCACCCGGGTGTTGCCGAACTCGATCAGGGCCGAGCCTTCGGCCTGCTTCGACCAGCCGCGGGTGATGCTGATGGGCCGGAGCTGGTCAGGGGTGCGGCCGTCGGCGCGGATGACGGGGGCGGTAAGTGCTTCGGAAGTCATGCCCTAAGCTTATCGAGCCCGGGCCGGACCCGGGTTCAGGCTGCGTTCAGATCGTGTAGTGCACTCCGGCGACGGCGACGGCCACATCTCCCCCGAAGGCCGGCTTCGCCTCCGCCATGACCGTGCTCGGCGAGGTCCAGACGGGAATGTGCGTCAGGAGCAGGCGGCGCGCCCCGGCGGCCAGGGCGGCCTCGCCCGCGCGTTTGCCGGTGAGGTGAACGTCCTTGATTCCGTCGTCGCGGCCCTCCTCGAAGGCCGCTTCGCAGAGGAACAGGTCGGCGTCGCGGGCTGCATCCTCGAGTCCGCCGCAGGAGTCGGTGTCCCCCGAATAGCTCAGCACGCGGGTGACCGGGCTGCCATCCTTGCCCGGCTCGGTGACCTCGACGCGGAGCGCATAGGCCTCCTCGACCGGGTGGTTCACGGCGTAGGGGGTCACGGTGAACGGTCCCACGCTGACGGGCTTGCGCTCGGACCAGTTGCCGAAGTCGAACTCCTCGTGCATCCCCGGGTCCAGTTCCAGGCCGTAGGCTGTGGCCATCCGGTCCGCCGTCGCGGCCGGCCCCCACACCGGGATCCGGCCCCGGCCCCAGCCGCCCGGCTTCCAGCGCACCGCCACGTGCAGTCCGCACAGGTCCATGCAGTGGTCCGGGTGCAGGTGGGTGAGGAAGATCGCGTCGATGTCCTCAAGGTCCGTGTACCGCTGGATGGCGCCGAGGGCGCCGCTCCCGAGGTCCAGGACAATCTTCCAGTTCCGTTCGCCGTCGCTGGCGGTGAGCAGATAGCACGACGCCGGCGAGCCCGGGCCGGGAAAGGATCCGGTGCAGCCCACGATGGTCAGCTTCACAGGCCGGGCCTCCCGGGTACTGCACTGCCCACGAAATTGGAGATCCGCGGCCGGCGGGTGCCTGCCCGGGCGGCCGCGATCATCTCCGGAGTGATCCTGGCCAGGCTTCCGGTCGGGTACTGGGCGGCGACGTGGTCCACGTGGCGGACACTGAGGACTTCGGGGCCGAGGAAGCGCCGCGCCAGGGACTCGAACTGGGCGGCGTCTCCGGTGGCGATGAAGTTGTGCTCGGGCGCCGTCGCATCCTGGCGTTCCAGGCCGCGGGAGGCCAGGGCGCGGTAGACGTCCTTGGCGGTTTCCTCGGCGCTCGACACGAGGGTGACGTCCTCCCCGAGGACGAAGGAGATGACGCCGGTGAGCAGCGGGTAGTGGGTGCAGCCGAGCACGACCGTGTCCACGCCGGCGGCTTTCAGCGGTTCGAGATACTCACGGGCGACCGCGAGCAGCTCCGGGCCGGTGGTGATGCCGGCCTCCACGTACGGCACGAACGCCGGGCACGCCACGGAGGTGATGGCCAGGTCCGGGGCCGCCGCGAAGGTGTCCTCGTAGGCGCGGGAGCCCACCGTGGCCGAGGTGCCGATCACGCCCACGCGGCCGCTGCGGGTGGCGGCGACGGCGCGCCGTACGGCCGGCTGGATCACCTCGATTACGGGAATGCCGTAGCGGGCGGTGTAGCGTTCCCGCGCGTCCCGCAGCACGGCCGCGGATGCCGAATTGCACGCGATGGTCAGCAGCTTGACGCCGGAGTCCACGAGCTCGTCCATGACGCCGAGCGCGTTGGCCCGGACTTCGGCGATGGGCAGGGGGCCGTAGGGGCCGTGCGCCGTGTCTCCGACGTAGAGGATGGATTCGTTCGGCAGCTGGTCGATGATCGAGCGGGCCACCGTGAGTCCGCCGACGCCGGAGTCGAACACTCCGATGGGCCGCGAACCCAGCTCGCTGGCTGCCTGGCTGCTGGCGCTGTTGCCCGCCGGGGAGTCGGCAACGGCTTCCGCCGCGGGGTCAATATTCGATGCTGGAGTCATGATTATTCGAGGATAGGGCTAAGCCCGGGGCACGGTCATCACATTGTGTCGCGCACCGCGTGTCTGATGGGTCACACTCTGCCCGGCCGGCCGGCATTCAGCCGCGCGTTTCGATCGACTGCAGCAGGGCCTGGACCAGGGACTCCTGCAGCCAGGTGGTGAAGTTGTAGACAAGGGCGAGGTAGCTTTCCACGTCTTCGGCCTGGGACCAGTCCTGCATGCGGTGGACATGGTCAGCGTCCGCGTCGTCGCGGATGTCGAGCCGTTCGGAGAGCACCAGCCGGACATCGTTCAGGGCGGTGGACCACAGCCTGGCGTCGGCCGGGGTCAGCACCAGGTCGTCTTTGTCCAGGCCCAGGGCGGCGGCCTTCAGTGCGCCGATCTTGCTTTCCCGCAGCGAGCGCTCGGTGAGCCGGCGGAACTCAAGGGAGGCCTCGCCGTCGTTCTTCGAGACGTTCGGAAGCAGCCGGAGCAGGGCGCGGTCCGCGGGTTCGCTGGCCTCGGTGTCCAGGCCCACCATCGCCGCGAGCGGATCCTGGTTGGCGCGTTCCTCGGGTTCCAGCATCGAGATGACGTCATCGAAAAGGCTGCGCAGCAGTTCCCGTTCCGCCGGCTCCAGATAGCCGGTGATGCCCTTGAGACCGTATTTGAATGCCTTAGCCACGTTTTCCTTTGCCCTTGCCCGATCCCCCGCCTGATCCGTCTCCGCCAGTGGCTTTTTCCACGGTGGCCCAGAGCCCGTAGCCGTGCATGGCGACCGCGTGCTGCTCCACCTGTTCCTTGCTGCCGTGCGCCACGATGGAGCGCCCCTTCTTGTGGACCTCCATCATGAGTTTGTTCGCCTTGGCCTCCGAATAGCCGAAATAGCTGCGGAAGACGTAGCTGACATAGCTCATCAGGTTGACCGGATCGTTCCAGATCACCAGGTTCCAGGGGATGTCCGGGGCCGTCAGGACGTCGGTGGAGGCCGCCGTTCCGGTCTTGGTGCCGGCCTGCGTGTCAGGTCCGAGCGCAACGCTAAGGGTCATCTGTCCATTCTATGGGGAGGAGGGGCCCACGCCGGCGATGGCCCCGCGGCGAAGCGAGACGTGGGAGCCGGTGGGTGGGGCCACGCCGGCGAGGGCCCCGAGGCGAAGCGAAGCGAGACGTGGGAGCCGGTGGGGACTAGAGTGAATTTCGTGAGTACCTCAGCTGGCTGGGAGCGTCCCCGCACGTCCCTGTACACCGACCATTACGAGCTGACGATGCTGCAGGCCGCGCTCCATTCCGGCGCCGCCCACCGCAAGTCAGTGTTCGAAGTCTTTGCCCGGCGGCTGCCGGACGGGCGCCGCTACGGGATCGTGGGCGGGACAGGACGGCTCCTGGAGGGCATCGCCGGCTTCCGTTTCGGCGAAGCCGAGCTCGACTTTCTGCGCCGTACCAACGTGGTCAACGACGACACCCTGGAGTACCTGGCCGGCTATTCCTTCTCCGGGGACATCTGGGGTTACCCGGAGGGAGAGGCGTACTTCCCGAACTCCCCCATCCTGATTGTCGAATCCACCTTTGCCGAGGCCTGCATCCTGGAGACGTACATCCTCTCGGTCCTCAACCACGACAGCGCGATCGCCTCCGCGGCCTCACGCATGGTCACCGCGGCCGGTAACCGCCCCTGCGTGGAGATGGGGTCACGGCGCACCCACGAGGAAGCCGCGGTCTCGGCCGCCCGCGCCGCCATCATCGCCGGTTTCGACAGCACCTCCAACCTTGAAGCCGGACTGCGCTACGGCCTGAAGACGATTGGCACCGCCGCGCATTCCTTTACCCTGCTCCACGACACCGAACGCGAGGCCTTCGAGGCGCAGATCGCCTCCATGGGCGCCGGCACCGCGCTGCTGGTGGACACGTACGACGTCGAAGCGGCCGTCCGCACCGCCGTCGAACTCGCCGGGGACAAGCTCGGCGCGGTCCGCCTGGACTCCGGTGACCTCGTGGCCCAGGCGCAGTGGGTCCGCCAGCTGCTCGACGAGCTCGGCAATGACCGCACCCGGATCATCGTCACCTCCGACCTGGACGAATTCGCCATCGCGGCGCTGCAGTCCGCCCCGGTGGACTCCTACGGCGTGGGCACCTCCCTCGTGACCGGCTCCGGCGCACCGACCGCGGGCATGGTCTACAAGCTGGTCAGCCGCACGGATGACGACGGCGACTTCGTACCGGTGGCCAAGGCCTCGAAGAACAAGACGAGCGTGGGCGGGCGCAAGTACGCGCTGCGCAGGCTGAATGAACGGGGCACCGCGAGCCACGAGATTGTCGGCGTCGGCCGCCGGCCCGAAGACGACGGCAACGACCGTCCGCTGCTGCAGCAGTTCATCAAGAACGGCGAACTCCTGCCGGGCTGGACCGGACACGAGGGCGTCCTGCGGGCCCGCCGCCGGCATACGGACACGATGAAGGAACTGCCGGCGGTGGTCAACCGGCTGCAGCGCGGCGAGCCGGCCATCCCCACGATCTACGAGGAGGACTGAATGTCCCGCGCCCTGATCATCGTTGACGTGCAGAACGATTTCTGTGAAGGCGGCGCGCTGGCCGTCGACGGCGGCGCGGACCTTGCCGCCGAGATCACCGAGTATGTCGACGCCCACCACGGCCAGTTCGACCATATTGTCGCCACCCAGGACTGGCACATCGATCCCGGTGCGCATTTCTCGTCGGAACCGGACTTTCTGGACAGCTGGCCGCGGCACTGCGTGGCCGGAACGTCCGGGGCGGAGCTGCATCCGGACCTCGACACGGAATACATCCAGGCCGTTTTCCGCAAGGGCCAGTACACGGCCGCCTACTCGGGTTTCGAGGGGCTTCTGGCCCCGGACGACGCCGTCCCCACCGGTGAGCGCAAGCCGGCCGACGCCGGGGAGGCCGGGCCGGTTGAGGCCGGCGCATTCGGGGACGGCGAGGACGCCATCGGGCTGGATGACTGGCTGCAGAGCCACGACGTCGAGGACGTCGTGGTGGTGGGGATCGCCACCGACCATTGCGTGAAGGCCACGGCACTGGACGGCGTCCAGGCCGGGTACTCGGTCACTGTCCTGCGCGCCCTGACCGTGGGCGTCGCGGACGACCTTGACGATGCTGTTGCCGAGATGGAACTCGGCGGCGTCGACATCGCCTGAGGGCCCGCCGCGCTTCCTGGTTGGGCCGTCATCTGGCCGCAGTCAGCGGGAAGCGGCTCTCCCCGCAGTAGACTCGGAATCCTGCACGTATCGTCTTACCCGCAAAACCCGGAGTACATCATGAAAAAAACCCTCACCGTCATCATCGCTGCCGGGGCCCTGCTCGGCGCCGCCGGCTGCTCCGGCGCCCAGCCGCAGACCAATGCCGAGACGTGCGCCCGGATCCAGTCCGTCGGCTCCGGCCCCACGTCCAACGCGGACAAGCCCGGCATGATCCGTCTCGCCAACCGGCTCCGTCCCATCGAAGCGACTGCCTCCGACGAGCTGACGGACCCGCTGCATTCCATCATCGAGTTCCTGGATGAGTCGGCCAAGCCCACCCCGGACACCGGAAAGCTGGCGGAGCTGCAGTCCGGGTACTCCGCCGCGGGCCAGTCCCTCAGCCAGGTCTGCGGCGCCGGAGGCCAGTAAGGCCGGAGCGCGGCCGGGCCTTCCAGAACACAGAACGTCCGGGACACAAAGCGTCCAGGGCACAGAAAAGGACCGGGTTGTCCCGGTCCTTTTCTGCGTCCGGGCTACTTCCGGCCGATGAACCAGTCCTGGAGCTTCCGCAGCCGCGTCTGGAGCTGCTCCTCGTTGGCCTGTGCCACCGCGGGTCCGCCGCAAACGGTCCTGAGCTTGGTGTGGACCACCCCGTGCGGGGTGCCCGTCCGGGCGGACCAGGCCGCCACGTTCTTGGCCAGCTCGGTGCGCAGGTCCATCAGCATCCGGTGGTCGGGCACAGCGGGTGCCGGTTCTGCGGTCGCCTGCGAACCGCGCTGGCTCTTGCGGTTCAGCTGCTCGTGCTGGCGCTGGCGGAGCAGCGTGCCGACCTGTTCGGCGTCGAGCAGGCCCGGAATTCCGAGGAAATCGAGCTCGTCCTCCGAACCGACCTCGCCGCCGGTGCCGAACTCACCGCCGTCGAACAGGACGCGGTCAAACGACGCCTGCGAATCCAGGGCCTCGAACTTGCCCTTCGTGAGGCTGTCGGAAGCCTTTTCCTCGCGGTTGGCCTCGTCCATGAGTGAATCTTCGGGGTTGAAAAGGCCGTCCCCGTCTTCCTTCTCCGGGCGGTCCAGGGCGTGGTCCCGCTCGGCCTCCATCGAGTTCGCGAGGGCCATCAGCTGCGGCACGGAGGGCAGGAAGACCGACGCCGTCTCGCCGCGTTTGCGGGCACGCACAAAACGCCCCACCGCCTGGGCGAAGAACAGCGGCGTGGACGTGGAGGTGGCGTAAACGCCGACGGACAGCCGGGGAACGTCCACACCTTCGGAGACCATCCGCACCGCCACCATCCAGCGGGACTGGCTGGCACTGAACTCCTCGATCTTGCTGGACGCCCTGGCGTCATCGGAGAGGATGACCGTCGGGGACTCGCCGGTGATGCGTTTCAGCTGCCCGGCGTAGGCGCGGGCGTCGTCGTGGTCCGTGGCGATGACCAGGCCGCCGGCGTCGGGGACGGTGCGGCGCACCTCACTCAGCCGCTTGTCTGCGCCGGCGAGCACAGCGGGGATCCATTCGCCGGTGGGGTTCAGCGCCGTGCGCCAGGCCTGCGAGGTGATGTCCTTGGTGACCGCCGCTTCGCCGAGCGAGGCGGCCATCTCCTCGCCGCCGCTGGTGCGCCAGCGCATCTGGCCGGAGTAGGCCATGAACATGACCGGACGCACCACGTGGTCCCGCAGCGCCTTTCCGTAGCCATAGGTGTAGTCGGCCTTGGAGCGGCGGATGCCGTCCCGGTCCTCGGCGTACTCCACGAACGGAATGGGCGAGGTGTCGGAGCGGAAGGGCGTGCCGGTCAGGGAGAGCCGCCGGGCCGCCGGCTCGAAGGCCTCGCGGAGTCCGTCGCCCCAGGACAGCGCCTCACCGCCATGGTGGATTTCGTCGAGGATCACAAGCGTCCGGGCCGCTTCGGTCTTGGCGCGGTGCAGCATCGGCTTGCTGGCCACCTGCGCGTAGGTGACCGCGACGCCGATGAAGCCGCGGCCATGCTGGCCGTCGGCGTTCTTGAAGTTCGGGTCGATGGCAATCCCCACCCGGGCGGCGGCGTCGGCCCACTGGCGCTTGAGGTGGTCGGTGGGTGCCACGATGGTCACCCGGTTGACGGTGCCGGCCTCGATCAGCATGGATGCGACGCGGAGGGCGAAGGTGGTCTTGCCGGCGCCGGGCGTGGCGACCGCCAGGAAATCCTTCGGGTGGGTGCTGAAATAGCTGTCGAGGGCTTCCTGCTGCCAGGCACGAAGCTTCGGTGCGGTGCCCCAGGCCGCCCGCTCCGGGTAGGCCGGAGGAAGCGTGGGTCCGCCAAAGAGTGTCTCTGTCACTTAGGTCCCTTCCATTCCGCGCACTGCCACCGCTGACGAAGAAACCCCATTAAGCACAAAAACACCAATCTTTTTCGGATGAACCGTAAGCAGTCACCGGCCAGCATGGACCGGGCATCATTTGCCGGGAGAGCAGGCTCCCCGGGGCGTCGCGGCGCGACTAAGCGCGGGACGCCGAGGCGCAGCGCGTCCCGTGTCGCGGAAGCGCGCTACTTCCCGCCGGAGCCGTCGCCGCCGTCGTTGCCCGGGCGCAGTCCGTCATAGACTTCCTTGCATTCGGGGCAGACGGGGAACTTCTTCGGGTCACGGCCGGGGGTCCACACTTTGCCGCAGAGGGCGATGACGGGCTCGCCCGACAGTGCGGATTCCATGATCTTTTCCTTGCGCACGTAGTGCGAGAAGCGTTCCCGGTCACCCGGTTCCACTTCCTGGCGCAGTTCCTCGCGCTCGATGGTGGCCGTCGACGTACCGGCTCCGGAGAGCTCGCGCATCGGGTCGTTTTCGAGAGGATCGGTCATGCTTGTCATGGGACCTATCTTAGCCGCTGGAACCGACAGGATTGCCACAGCACCGGATTGCACGAGGCAAAGCGGTGGCCGGGGAGACGGCGGTTGCTATAGGCCCTGCCACGCGGGTTTGTGGTCGTAGCTGTGCCGGTAGTAGTCCCCCAACCGCAGCGAGGACGCGGCAGCCTCGTCCACCAGGATCGTGGCATGCGGGTGCAGCTGCAGCACCGACGCCGCGCATATCGCGGCGACCGGGCCTTCGACAAGGTCACGGACGGCCTGCGCCTTCTGTGCTCCGGTGGCGATGAGGATCACGTGCCGGGCCTCGAGGATGGTTCCCAGCCCCTGCGTCAGGACATGGTGCGGGACCTCCGCCAGGCTGCCGAAAAACCGCGCATTGTCCCGGCGTGTCTGCTCGATCAGCGTTTTGATCCGGGTCCGGGAGGCCAGCGAGGATCCGGGCTCGTTGAAGCCGATATGTCCGTCAGTGCCGACACCGAGGAGCTGCAGGTCCACTCCCCCGGCTTCGCGGATGGCGTCCTCATACGCCCGGCATGCCTCGGGGATGTCCGCCGCTGTGCCGTCCGGGCTGTGGACGTTGGCCGGACTGATGTTCACCCTTTCCGTGAACTCACGCCGGATGACCTCGCGGTACGATTCCGGGTGCCCTGCCGGCAGCCCGACGTACTCATCGAGGGCGAAGCCCCGGACCCGGCTGAAGTCCAGGCCGTCCCGTTCGTGCCGCAGGGCGAGTTCGGTGTAGACGGGCAGCGGGGAGGAGCCGGTGGCCAGGCCCAGCACGGCATCCGGTTTGCGCTCCAGCAGGGCCGCGATCGCGTCCGCGGCGAGCGCGGCAATTGCCTTGACGCCGGGAAGGATAACAATTTCCATCTCCGTGCCCTTCTCCTCATGTCCGCTGCTGCGCCCGCGCGGGCCGTTAATTGGCAGGCTATCCCACTCCCGTCCTTCGTGGTCAGGTCAGCGGTTGACGACCAGCTGCGCCAGCAGCTCCGGCCCGCGTGCGTCCAGCCATTTTCCGCCGAGCCGGATGCCGGCAACAAACAACGCCAGGCCCAGGACCGGGCCGACGCCGAGGTTGATCCAGCCGGGCACAGCGCTGCGGGTGACGGACTGTGCCACCATCAGGGCAATCTCCGGCGCGACGAGCAGCAGCAGCACGCCCATGCCGCCGAACTGCACGGCCATGGCCTGCGCCACGTTCCCCGGCGGCTTCTTGAAGGGGCTGTCTCCCGGCAGCGGTACGGCGACTGTGTAGCGTGCCGAAACCACCGATGACAGACCCATGCCGCTGAACAGGATGCCGAGGGAAAGGCCCAGCAGCCCCGGCAGCCGGGCCCAGTCGCCGCTGAAGAGGAAGGGAAGGACACTGAAGGCGAGCACCACAGGCAGCGCGAACACCAGGCATGCGAGGGCCCGGCCCAGCCGGTCGGCAACCCCGCGCACTCCGGCGGAGAGGTGCAGTGCGAACGCCGTATTGTCGTAGGAAACGTCCGAGCAGATGGACCAGGCCAGCAGGAACGCCGTCAGCGGACCGACAAAGAGGAGCAGGCCGGAGGACCCGGTGTTACCCGCTTGGAACAGCGCGAGCACCGGCAGCAGCGGGACGACAACGAGGGCGCCGGCATAGCGCGGGTCCCGCAACCAGTAGATGAGGCAGCGGGCCGCCACCGCACCGGTCGGCGTCGCCGGGAACAGCCCGAACAGGCCCAGTCCCCTGGCGCGCCTCTTGGTGCCGCCGGAGTAAGGCGGGGTGACCAGGGCGCGCTGCAGCAGGATCTTCCAGCACACCGCCAGGGCGGCGAGGGTCACCAGGGCGAGAACCAGCTTGAGTGCCGCTGGGCCGTAGTGCCCGGCAGCAAGCTCGCCGCCAAGGGACCATGCCGCACCCACCGGAGTCCAGGACAGGGCGCTGGCAAGCTCCGCCAGGAATGCGCCGGAACGGGCAATTCCGCCCGCAATCCCCGCCATGATGGGACCCAGCAGGACCAACGGGATCAGAAAGGCCACGGAACTGACGTCCTTGAACCGGCGGGAGCTGGCCAGCCCGGCCGTGGCCGTCGTGACCACCTTGGAGAGCACGATGCAGCTCAGCACGCCGAGGACCGCGCCCACCAGGGCGCCTGCCGCGGCGGGAACGCTCCGGGACCACGTAACCACGGTTGCCAGGGCCACCAGCGAGGTTGCGGTGCCGGGAATGCCGATCAGCCCGCCCAGGGCAAGGCCTGCCAGCAACTGCGGCATCGGCACGGCAAGGGTGGTGAACCGCGCCGGGTCAAGGGTCATGTCGGCGGCAGAGGCGGCCACCGGGATGATCGCCCAGCCGAGCAGCGCCGCCGCGCCGCCGAGCACCACGACGGTCTGGGCCAGGCCGACGTCGGCACCGCGCAGGAACACCAGCCCGGCGACCGCCAGTCCGACCACGCCCAGCGCGTACAGTGCGCCGAAGCCCAGGCCCACCAGCTGCCAGGGGCTGCGCCGGACGCTGTTGCGCAGCAGCGTCAGCTTGAGCCTTAGAAGGTGCGCAACCATTCCAGCCCCTCCGCCTGGCTCCGGCCGCCCACGAGCTGGACGAAGCGGTCTTCGAGGCTCGCGCCGGCACGCACGTTGTCAACGGTGCCGGCGGCCAGCACGCGCCCCCCGCCGACGACGGCAACGTGGTCGCACATCCGCTGGACCAGGTCCATGACATGGCTGGAGACGATCACCGTGCCGCCGGATGCGACGTAGCGGTCCAGGATGTCACGGATATTGGCCGCGGAGACGGGGTCCACCGATTCGAAGGGTTCATCGAGCACCAGCAGCCGCGGGGCGTGGATCAGGGCCGAGGCCAGCGCGATTTTCTTGGTCATGCCGGCGGAGTAGTCCACCACCAGGGTGCCGCCGTCCTGGCCCAGGTCCAGGGCGGAGAGCAGCTCGTGGACCCGGGAGGCCACCACCGCCTTATCCATGCCGCGCAGCAGGCCCGCATAGCTCACAAGCTGTTCCCCGGTCAGCCGGTCGAAGAGCCGCATGCCGTCCGGCAGGATCCCCAGCATCTTCTTGGCGTCCAGGGGGCGCTGCCAGACGTCGACCCCGTGCACATGGGCAGTTCCGAAGTCCGGCCGCAGCAGCCCCGTGGCCATCGAGAGCGTCGTTGTCTTTCCCGCCCCGTTGGGTCCGACGATTCCGTAAAAGGAGCCGGCGGGGACATCGAGGCTGATGCCGTCAACGGCGATCTTCGTGCCGAAGCGCTTGGCGAGCCCGCGGAGGGAGAGGGCGGGAACCGGCGGCAGCGGCACGTCGCCGGGAACCGAAGGATCCGGTGGCTGAATACTCATGTCGTTAGACTAACCGCCGCCGGCTGCGTAACGGATCGTCCGCAAGGCGTACTCCGCACACCTTGTGGCGCGCGGAGTACGCGGCGTTTTACTAGAACGAGTGGCGCGGAACGGCCCGCTCGTACTGCGGCGGCCAGGCCAGCTCCTGTCCCAGCTCGAACGCGGCGCGCAGCCACCAGTGCGGGTCCCGGAGCGCGGCGCGGGCGATGAACACCCCGTCGGCCTGGCCGGTGGCCACTGCGTGCTCCGCCTGGCCCGCGGAGGTCAGCAGGCCCACGGTGCCGGTGCGGACGCCGGTTTCGTGCCGGATCCGGGCGGAGAATCCGGTCTGGTAGCCGGGCCCCACGGTGATCTGCTGGTGCGCCACGGCGCCGCCGCTCGAGACGTCCACCAGGTCCACCCCGTGTTCTGCGGCAGCCCGGGCCAGCCGCACCGACGCCTCGACATCGATGCCGCCCTCCGCCCAGTCCGACGCGGAGATGCGCAGCAGCAGGGGCATGGAATCGGGGATGACGTTCCGGACTGCGTCCACGACGGCGAGGGTCAGCCGGTTCCGGCGTTCCTCGTCGCCGCCCCAGGCGTCGGTCCTGGTGTTGATAAGCGGGCTCTGGAACTGGTGCAGCAGGTAGCCGTGGGCGCCGTGAAGTTCGATCGTGTCGAAGCCGGCGTCAACCGCCCGGACGGCGGAGGCGGCAAAGTCGGCGATCACGCCCTCGATCTCGTCCGCTGTCATGGCCGAGGGCGGCGCATAGCCGTCGAAGGCAAGGTCAGAGGGACCCACAGTGTCCCAGCCGCCCTCGGAGGCGGGGACAGTTCCCTGCTTGCCGGAGAACGGCCAGTAGGTGGACGCCTTGCGCCCGGCATGCGCCAGCTGGGTGCCGATCTTGGTCCCCGCGGCACCGTTGCGGTGCACGAAGGCGGTGATCCGTTCCCAGGCCGCTGCCTGCTCGTCATTGTAGAGGCCGGCGTCCCGGGGGCTGATCCGGCCGGCGGCGTTGACTGCCGCGGCTTCTGTCAGGATCAGCGCGGCCCCGCCGGTGGCGAAGGAGCCCAGGTGCATCAGGTGCCAATCGTTGGGTACCCCTTCTCCCGTCTCGGCTCCGCAGCTGTACTGGCACATGGGCGACACCCAGCCGCGGTGCGGAAGGTGAAGGCCGCGCAGGTCCAGCGGAGCAAAAAGTGCCGACCCCATCAGAACAGCACCCGCGCCAGGTTCTGGCGCGCCTTTGCAACGCGGTCATCCGCGGCGCCCACGACGTCGAACAGCTCCAGCAGGCGGACCCTGGCCGTTTCGCGCTCGGGGCCGAAGTTCCTGCCGATGAAGGCGACGATCCGGCCCAGGCCGTCCTCCACGTGGCCGCCGGCGACATCCAGATCCGCCACGCCGAGCTGGGCTTCAAGGTTGTCCGGCTCCTCGGCAGCGAGGTGGCGCAGGGCTTCGGTGTCCGCGGCGGACAACGCCTGGAGGCGGCCCATCAGCTCCACCTGGGCCAGTCCGGCCTTGGCCTCGGCGTCGGCGGGCATCTCCAGCAGGGCCTGCCGGTACGCGGCGGCCGCCGTGGCGTAATCCCCGGATTCAATGGCATCGAAGGCCTTCTGGTGCAGCGGCGGCAGCGGCGCGGTCTCAGCCTCTGCTGTGCCTGCTCCGGCTGTGCCGGGCCCGCCGGCACCGATGCGCCCGGTGACACCGTTGGCCGCGGCCACTTTGAGCAGTTCGTCGAGCAGGCTCCGGATCTGTTGTTCCTCGGCACCGCCCTGGAACAGGGGCACAGGCTGTCCCTTGACCACGGCGACGGCGGTCGGAACGGCCTGGACCTGGAAGGCCTGGGCGAGCTGCGGGAAGGCTTCGATGTCGGCGGCGCCGAGCACCAGCCGGCCGGCGTAGCTGTCTACGATCTGCGACAGGGCGTCCACCAGCTGGCCGGACCCCGGTGAGTAGGAGGCCCACAGGGCGATGACCACGGGAACCTGGGCGGAGAGCTCCACCAGGTCCTGGAAGTTTGCCTCGGTGACGTCCACGCGCAGCGGCTGGGCCGGCTGCTCCCCGTCCTGGGCGGCGGGAGCGGGGGCGGCGGGAGCGCCGGCGGCGGGAGCGCCGGCGGGCGGCGACGGCGGCCGTTGCCTCAGCGAGGAGAGGTCGACGGCGCCCCGCAGGTTAAGCGGATTGGCGGCAGCTGGCGGAACCGGGCGGGAAGCTGGCGAAGTCATAGCACCACTCTAACCACTGCGGCCCGCCCCGGTGCTACTTGAAAGGCGGTGCCACCGGAAAGCCAGCGGCCCGGCTGCAGCGGCGGAACCGCTGCGGCCGGGCCGCTGTCAACTGCCGTGGGCGTGCGGCTACTTGAAGCCGGCCCCTACCAGGCCGCGGGTGGCCGCGACGAGTTTCATCGGGTCGGTGGAGCCCGCCGGCGGAATGTAGACGGCCATGGACTCGGCAAAGTTCAGGACCATTCCGGTGCTCGTATCCTTGCCGCCGGCCAGGGCCGCCGCGTCGTCACCGATCGTCAGCTTGTCACCGGCCGCCTTGGGCGTGCCGTCAAAGAGAAAGTTAAGCCGGCCAAGGACCAGTGCACCGCCGTCGGCAGCCCGGAAGACCACCATGCTCTCCGGCACCACCTTGTGGGTGAAGGAGAAGTTTCCGTTGACGCCGGACTTCACCACGTCCGCTTGGTACGCGAGCGTGTCCGCGATGTACGGGGAGGACTGCCCCTCCACCAGCTTGTCCTTGAACGGCGACTCGGCGTTCGTGAGCCGGTCGCCCAGGCCGGCAAGGGCCTCCTCGCCGCTGTACAGGAGACCGGTCTTGTCGGCGGGCGCAAGCGTCTCGGTGCCGTCCCGCGGAAGGGTCGGGAAGGTGGTGCCCGGCTGCAGCGGAGTGGTGGCAACGAGTTTGTAGTTCTCCCGCGGCGACACCTGCGTCAGCGTGAGCAGCTGCGGGACAACGTTGCCCTCGCCCTGGGTCACGGCAAGGACCGAACGCGGCCAGCTGCGTTTGTTGGTGACAACGGTCGTCAGCAGTTTCGTGGCACGGACCGGCATCCGGGCCTCGTAGGCGCCGACCTGCGACCGGATCTTGTAGTTCTGAGTGCGGACTTCGAGTTCCGTCAGTGCCAGGCGCGGTTCGAGCTTGGAAGCATCCTTGGCTCCGTCACCGGCGTCAACGGCACCGGCAACCTGCTCCAGGATGCGGCGGAACTGCGCATCGATGAGCACGGGCGCATCCGGGGCTGTCCCCTCCGCTGCCGGCGGCGTTGCCGCGGGAGCGCCGGTCGAGGTCTCCGGGGCCGGTGCCGGCGTCTGGCTGGCCTGGGCCGGCACGCCGCTGACCGCGACGGCGGAAACCGCAAGCATTGCCATGGCCGCGCCGGAACGGCGCAGCCGGTAACCCGGGATGCCGCGCGGGGCCACCCCGCTTTCGGCCGGAGCGGCCGGCTTGGACGGGGGCGCGTCTGATGCCGTTCCGGAGCCGGCGGCATCCCCGGATCCTGGGGCGACGAGACTGGCTCCGGACGTGGTTCCCGGGCGGCGGCCGAACATGCTGCCGGCGGAGCCGCCCATGCCATTGCCGGATCCCGGCTTCGGCTTGAGGAGCAGCAGCGCGCCACCGGCAACGATCAGGAGGCTGCCCAGCACGATGAAGGGGATGGCCCACGGCGTGGAGGTGTCATTCGGGAATGTCATGGTGATGGACGCGGGAGCCGGCTTGGTGCCGTCGCTCGCGAGCAGGAGCGACCAGTCGCCGTCGGCCGGCGGGGTCCACGAGTAGTTCAATTCGCCGCTGCCGTTCTCTGTGGTGACCCAGAGGTCAGACCCGGCGGGAGACGGCGCGGTGGCCTCGCCGTCGGTATGGGTCAACTGCAGTGCCTTGCCGTCGTTGGAGACGCCGGAGACGGTGTTGTGTGCCGTGGCTCCGACCCACGCGTCGACGTCGTCCGGCCGGCCGGCCGCCAGCAGGAAGCTGCCCTCCCCCTTGACGTTGATCTTTACCGTCCCGGGGTGCAGCGTGCGCAGCTTCCCGTCGAAAACGGTCAGCGGCGCGGCGGCCGCGTCCGTGGGGGCGGCGGCCGTGACGGTCTCCGGCGGGGCCCAGAAAGTCTTCTGGCCGATTCCGGCCAGCAGTGTCAGGAGGCCGAGCAGCACTAGTGCAACTGCAGTCTTGAAACGCAAAATATTACCTATCATCAGCGGACACGTAGCTTCAATGGTAACCAACCCTGTTACCGCTCAGTCAGGTCGTACCATTGCGCCAGGCCTCAGCCCTTCGCCGCAGCGCCGGAGAACCGCGCGGTACCAAGCCTGCTGATAGTGTTTGCGGTGATCATCACATCGCCCGCGACCGCGGCTGTTCAGGGGATATCCAGAGATAAAGGGCTTCAAGCGCAGTGAGTGAACATACGGATTCGTCCCCCGCAGGACAGGAAGAAAGCCAAGAATCCGGGACCGTCGATCGCGCGCCCCAGGAGCATGCCTCGCCCCGCCGGGCCGCCCTCGCCCTCGCCCTGGTCGCGGTGGCGCGCCGGTTGCGCCAGCCCATTCCCGGTGCCCAGCCGCGGCTGCGCTTTGAAATGCCGCCGGAGCTTCTCGATGAGCCCGCTCCGGAGACGGACACCCGCTTCGGGCCCCCCGGACCCCGGATCTCATCCCAGCACCCCCTCTACGTCGGGTTCATGGGGACCGTGGGCGTCGGTGTCGCGTTGCTCCTGTACTGGATCGCCTCCAACACCACCCAGCTGCTGCTGTGGATCGTGACCGCCCTGTTCATCGCCCTCGGGCTTGATCCGGTGGTGCGCTGGCTGGAACAGAACAGGGTCCCGCGTGCCGCCGGCATCCTGATCGCGGTCTCCACGCTGGCCCTTGCGGTGGTCGCGTTCTTCGCCACCCTCATCCCCACGATGGTCCAGCAGGTGACGCAGATCGTGGCGCAGGCACCGCGCTGGATCCAGGACTTCATCGATTCGGACTTCTTCCGCTCGCTGGACAACCAGTTCGGGGTGCGGGAGCGGATCACGCAGGAGCTTGAGAAGTTCGTCAACGACCCGGAGGCCATGAGCGGCATCTTCGGGGGCGTCGTCGGCTTCGGCTCCACCGTGGCGAACGGGCTGTTCGGGGCCCTGATTGTGCTGGTCCTCAGCCTGTATTTCCTGGGCGCCCTGCCTGCCATGAAGAAATGGGGCTACCGGCTTGCCCCGCGGTCCCGGCGGACCCGGGTCGAGGCCCTGGCCGAGGAGATCACCGGTTCGGTCGGCAACTACGTGATCGGACAGGCCGTCGTCGCCCTGCTGAATGCCACGTTCGCTTTCGTTGTGATGACGATCATCGGCGTCCCGTTTGCCGTGCTGCTCGCCTTCATCGTGGCGCTGCTGGCCTTCATCCCGCTGGTCGGAGGGATGATCGCCGGCGTGATCGTGACGCTCATATCGCTGACAGCCGGATGGCAGACGGCGGTTGCCTATGCCATCTGCTACTTCGCCTACCTGCAGTTCGAGGCCTACTTCATCTCCCCGCGCGTCATGCAGAAGGCTGTCGCAGTGCCGGGCGCGGTGGCGGTCATCTCGGTGATTGCCGGCGGCAGCGTGCTGGGCGTCCTCGGTGCCCTGATCGCGATCCCCACCGCCGCCGCGGTCATGCTGCTCATGAAGGAGATCTACATCGTCCGCCAGGACAAGCACTGAACCTGCGTCCGCCAGGACAAGCACTGACGCAGCGGAACAGGCCTCAGGCGGAGGCCGTGGCCACCGGGCCGTTCCATTCGTGCGGCAGAGGAGCGGCCGTCCCGGAAGCTGTGCCGCCGGCTCCGCTGGGCAGGACCTCGGCCACGATCTCGTTCAGGACGCGGCCGGCATGCTTCTCCCCCACCCACAGGTGCTTGGCGCCGTCGACGCCCATGATTCGCGCCTGCGGCACCACGCTGAACCGCTCCGTGGCGGCGGCAGGCTGCAGGTAGTCGTCATGTTCCGGAACCAGCACCTTCAGCGGCTTGCCTGAGTCCGCCCATTCCTTCAGATGCACGTCCGTGGCACGGTGCAGCGGCGGCGAGAGCAGGATGGCGCCCTCCACCTCGGAGGCCACCGGTTCCTTCGCGCCGTACATCAGCGCGAGCTCCGTGCCGAAGGACCAGCCCACCAGCCAGCGGTTCGGCAGCCCGCGGTCCACTGCAAACCGGACGGCCGCCTCGACGTCGAGGCGTTCGCCGATGCCCTCCTCGAATTCCCCGGTGCTGGCCCCCCGGGGAGAGGAAGTGCCGCGGGTGTTGAACCTGAGCACGGCGATGCCGGCCAGGGCGGGCAGGCGATAGGAGGCCTTCCGGTACACGTGGGAGTCCATGAACCCGCCGTGCGTCGGCAGCGGGTGCAGGGTAATCAGCGTGGCCTTGATGTCCCCGGATTCGGGCAACGCCAGTTCGCCGACCAGCTTGTGGCCGTCCGCGGTCCGGAGCTCCACGTTTTCGCGGTGGGCGGGAAGGACGGTGGACGCTCGGATCGCCGTCGGCGCGGACGGCTGGCTGAAAACGTACGACGCGGGGTCAAAACCGGCGGAGTCAGGAGTCATGCTGACCAGCTTAGCGATACCGGTAGCTGCGTGAGCTCCAGCAGTTCGAATGCCAGTGCCGCCGCTCCGCAAGCCCGGCGGCGTCGCCGAAGATATGGTCCTGCGACCAGACCACGAGGTGCGCCACCCCCGGCGGCACCGCCGTGAAGCAGCCCGGGCAGGTATAGCTCTTTTCCGCCCGGCTGGCCGTGATCGCGCGGACCATCCATTCGCCGTCCGGCGCACTCTCGCGCCGTGCGAATCCCGAGCGCGCGCGCTCCAGGTCCAGCTCGGGGGGTGGACCGCCCGTCTTGCCTGCACCTGCTCTTCCTGCGCCTGCTCTTCCGGCGCCTGTCCTGCCTGCGCCTGACTTTCCAGAAAGCGCGCGTCGGGGGCGGTTGGAACGGGGCATGCTTCCATTCTGCCCCAGTCCGGATGCCTCCCGCTCCCCCAAGACGGTAATGTTGACCGGGTGCGTTTAGTCATTGCCCGGTGCTCCGTCGATTACGTCGGCCGGCTCAAAGCCCATCTTCCGCTGGCCACCCGTCTCCTGCTGGTCAAGGCGGACGGCTCTGTCCTGGTCCACTCCGACGGCGGATCCTACAAGCCGCTGAACTGGATGAGCCCCCCGGCCTCGCTGCGGGTCTCCGCCCCCGACGAGATCGACGTGGAGGTGGGCGTGGTCGAGCAGTGGACCGTCCAGTCCGCCAAGACCGATGACCGGCTGATCATCAACATCCATGAGCAACTCCACGACACGTCCCACGAGCTCGGCCTGGACCCGGGCCTGATCAAGGACGGCGTGGAGGCGGATCTGCAGCGCCTTCTGGCCGACCAGATCGAGCTCCTCGGCGCCGGCTTCTCCCTGATCCGCCGCGAGTACTTCACCGCGATCGGCCCGGTGGACATCCTGGCCCGCGACGCCGACGGCGCCACCGTCGCCATCGAACTCAAGCGCCGGGGCGACATCGACGGCGTCGAACAGCTCACGCGGTATCTGGAACTGCTGAACCGCGACCCGCTGCTGGCCCCGGTGCGCGGGATCTTCGCCGCCCAGCAGATCAAGCCGCAGGCCAGGGTCCTCGCCAAGGATCGCGGAATCGACTGCATCACGCTGGACTACGACGCCATGCGCGGCGTCGACGACAGCGAGTCCCGGCTTTTCTAGGGCCGGCCTTTTCCGCATTCGCCTGCACCGGCGCCATTCGTGCGTTCTTTGTGCAATTTTTTGGCGAATTCTTTGTCCCCGCCGTTGACCTGACGCATTCCTCATGAAATTCTTATACGAGTCTTTGTGTAGGTGTTTTATCATGCTCGCAAGACGCGTTGCGAGCGTGAAGCTCCTGCCGCCAAAGCCCGGTATTTCCGGTCCGAAAGCCAAGGTTCTTCTCGCAGAGTGACCAAGCCCGGCACAAAGTGTGCCGGACTTATTCAAGATCAACTATGAGGAGAAATACATGGCACAGGGTACCGTCAAGTGGTTCAACGCTGAAAAGGGCTTCGGCTTCATCACCCCGGATGACTCCGATGGCGATGTCTTCGTTCACTACTCCGAGATTCAGACCGGTGGCTTCAAGACCCTCGACGAGAACGCTCGCGTTCAGTTCGAAATCGGCCAGGGCGCCAAGGGCCCCCAGGCTACCGGCGTCACGCTGGTCTAGTTCCCCGCAGGGAGTTGCCTGAGGCACCCCCGCACGAGATGATCCCCGGCATTTGTGCCGGGGATCATCTTTTTGGCATTGACCGCTGGAATGCACTTTCGCGTTTCGGCTGCACTTATCGGATTAGCCGACCAACGTCCGGAGCAGGCGCGCGCTTTGGCGCACCGACAGCCCGGGCAGGTAGGCGCGGCTCAACGCGCGCCCGATGGCGGGCAGCTGCAGGGGGTCCTGGTAATAGAGGTACAGAGTGCGGTAGTCGGGTTTAAACCGCGATTTGAAGGTGGCAAGGGACCGGAATCCGTAAACCGGTTCCAAAGCCCTGCCCACCACGTCCAGAATTGCGGCCAGGCCTTCGGGTTTACTCGCGGCACCGTCCTTGGCGAGCGGTGAACCGGAGAGCGAAATCAGCTCCACCGAACTCCGCAACTCCTGCACTGCGGAGGCGATCAGGAACTCCATCACGCCGGGGAAAGCGTCCTTGCGGCGGCGCATGAAGTCCAGGGTCCAGCTCACGAGGCGTCCGTGCTCATAGACCGGCAGCCAGCTGGTGACGCCCTGCACCTGGCCCTCGGCATCCAGCGCCAGGCAACACAGCACGTCCTCGTCGTCGAGTTCATCAATGCCTCCGAGGGTGAACCCCATTTCGGGAACGGATTTCTGCGCCGCCCATTCCTCCGAGACCTCGCTGAGCTGGGCGCGCAGCGCAGCGGGAAGCTCGCTGTAGCGGCCCCAGACAGCCTCTACGCCCGTCTTGGCCGCACGGTTCAGGGCCGTCCTGACGTTCTGCCATTCCTTGCCCTTGAACTCGAGCTCGCGGATGGCCAGCCGGGTTTCCTCTGCCACGGCCACCCGGCGGAAGCCCCGCATCTGCAGGCTGGGCCACAGCTCGTCCGTGCAGGAGTAGAAGCACGGGATCAGGGCGTGCTCGGCGCAGTAGCGCAAAAACCCGGCGGCCGCGTCCTCATGGAGTGCGGCCGGACCGAACGGCCCGGCCAGGGTCAGCGCGACGTTCCCATGCTGCTGGTACGCCACGCCGCTGCGCCGGTCCGGCGTGAACCAGTACTTGTTCGGTTCCCAGAGCGCCATCCAGGACAGGGAGTCGCCGCCTTCGCGGATGAGGCCGCGCGCTACGTCCCGGTCCCCGGAGCCTGCGTCGGTGCGGTGCAGCCGCCGGAGCAGGACCATCCATACCGCGGCCAGCGTGATGACCCAGAAGATGATGCCGGAGTAGGCGAAGAGGAACGCCTCGACGGCGTTGCGGTTCTGGAAGACGCGGCCGTAGACGCCCGGGATGGGCAGCGGCAGGTACTGCCGTGCCAGTTCCGCGGCCAGTCCCTGCAGGCCGCCGTCGCGGGCCAGCCCACCGGCCGCGAACCAGGCGGCGGCATAGCTGGACGCCAGCACCAGCCACGTGCCGCCGACCACCGCGCCGAGGACCCACCGTGCCCGCGGAGTGGTCTCGACGCGGAACTGCCGGCGGTTGACCCACAACAGCACCACCAGCAGCAGCGGCACCGCTACGAGAGGCAGCACATGGACGAAGCCGGAGGCCATCACCGCAGTCTGTTGCCGCCCGGGACCATGCGGAATGCGGGCGAAGAGGGTGAGATAAACCGCAGCCATCGCCGTCACCGCCAGCTGGACCAGCACGGCAATCCGGAGGGCGAGCCGGCGTCCGTGCCGCATGCCGTCAGCGCAAATGAGCAGCAACACCACCGGCACCACGGCCAGGGCCAGGCCCAATGGCCCGGCCAGGCCGGCACGGCCCAGCTCCAGGCAGCTGACGTCGATCGTGCCGCCGCAGTTCTCCTCCAGCTGGCCGAGCGTGGGCAGAGGGTTCAGGACGACCTCCCGCAGGAGGGCCAGGGGCCCGGTGGGGCTCCGGACCGCGGCGGTGAGGATGGGTCCGACGGCGAAGATGGCCACGGTGAGGGCCAACAGGTTGCGGGTCTCGCGCCCGGTAGAACGGTGCCGGTGGAGCGTCCCCTTGTCCCCCTGGATCCACCAGCCTGCGGCAAGCCCGGCCAGTGCCCCCGCCAGGCCCACGACGGTTTCCGCGTGGCCCACGTACAGCACCAGCAGCAGCGCTCCCGAGAAGACGGCCGTGCGCAACCGGCGCTGCCAGAGCGTCGGCAGCAGGCCGCTCGAGGCAAGGGACACCGCCACAACCGCGGCGTACGGACCTATCAGGCCGGCGTCGACCATCAGTCCCAGCCACCCGTCACCGGCATAATGGGCGAGCTGCGTGAACAGCAGGAACAGGCTTACGGCAATGAACTGGCCGGCGAAGAAAAACACCGCCGTGCGCCTCGAGCCGAGCCGCCGCTCGGCGAGGCCAAGCAGCAGGAGGATCATGAGCGAGGCGGAAAAGTAAGCCAGCAGGTTGGTCGCGAAAAACATCGAGGTGAACAGGGACCACCAGCGGCCCGTCTTCAGGCCGGGAGCACTCACTGAGGCCACGTCCAGCAGCTGCTCCGGCGGCCCGGAGAGGAAACTTCCGGTCACCGCCCCGGTAACGAGGAAGACGGCGAGGACGCCGAGCGTGAACGGTATGGCCCGGAAATGGGCCAGGACGTTTCGCAGCCATTGCCGCCCCACTCCCCCGGGCAGGGTGCCGGCCTGCCCGGCTGACGGCGGGGCTCCGGTAGCTGTCTCGGGCGTCATGGTTTGATTCCCCATCGGGCGCCGAGGAAATCGAGGCCGTCGGGCAGGCCGTTGGACGCCGCCAGCCAGGAGTGCCCGGCGTTGCTTACGCTGTGGGTCTCGACCGTGAAACCTGCGTCCCGCGCCGCCGCGGAGAGCACACCGAGGTAGCCCATGAACTCCGGATCCCGGACGCCCGCCGCGAAGTAGATGCCGCGGCCCTCGAAGCGGTTCTCGGACATCAGCCGCAGCGGCGTCAGGCGCTCGAAGGCTTCCACGTCGCCGCCGAAGGACGCCTCGATGGTTTTTCCCCGGTCCTTCGCGATGGCCGGTTCCTTTTCGCTGGAGAACGCCAGGGCGGAGCTGTAGATGTCCGGGTGCCGGGTCACCATCTGCATGGCGCAGGTGCCCCCGAAGGAGAATCCGCCGGCGGCCCACTGGCGGTGGTCCGGATCGACGTCGAGGGTCTGGTTAATCCACGCCGGCACGTCGCGGGACAGAAAGGTGTCAGCCTGGGCAATCTTGCTGTCCATGCACATGGTGTTTCCCGACGCCGAACCGTTCGGATCCACCACCACCACCACCGGCGCCACGCCGTGGTGCGCTTGCGCATACCGGTCCATCCGGCTCCGGAGCGCGCCGCCCGTCAGCCAGTCGGACGGAGCCCCGGGCTGCCCCGAGAAGAGCACCAGCACGGGCAGTGCGGGCCGGGGCGATGCCTGGTAGGCCGGTGGGAAGATAGACGTACGCCTCGCGGCTTACGAAGCCCGACTCCGTGCCGGGAATCGACGCACGGCGGAGCTCGCCGCCGTCGGGAAGGCCTGCCGGCGCTGCCCAGCCGGCCAGGCTGACCCCCGGGGCGGCCCCCGGAATCCGTTTCAGGCCGTCCTCGAGCGGCTCGATCCGGGCCACCGCCGTACCCATCAGATCGCTCACGGTACGGTTCAGCCCGAAGTAGGCATTGATCTGGACCGCTGACAGCAACACGACGCCGAGCAGGGCGGCCGTGGCGCCGGCAGTCTTTCGCCAGGGCCGGGCCGGGCGCGGCGGACCCCAGATCCCCCGCAGCCGCAGGATCAGCAGCAGAAGGGCGCCCACGGCGGGCACGCTCCAGGCCAGGACGTCCAGCGGCAGCACTTCGGGGAAGACGGCGAAGACGTCGATCAGCAGCCAATGGCCGAATGCCACGAGGACGGCGGCGAGCAGGGCGGCAACGGCCACCGCGGTGCCTGCCCGGAGCAGGCGCCTGGACCGGGACCTGGGGCGGGACGAGCCGGCGCTCCACCACAACAGGGCGGCCAGCCCGGCAATGCCGGCGGCCCAGGCGGCCCACAGGACCGCGCCGTCGGCCAGCCGGATGTCTTCGATGGAGTCCACCGGGGCTAGCGCCAGGTGCCGACGCCGATGACGGGTCCCGCCTCAAGCCAGGAGGAAAGCCCGGTGTAGGCATCGAACCTCATGGCGAGCAGGATGTCCTGCCCTTCGTGCCGGAGTTCAACGATCACCGCGTCGGGCTGGACCTTGACGAGCTCCGATTCCGTGGGCTTGCGCCTGCCCAGCAGTTCCAGCGAACTGCGCCGGAAGGTGTGCTTGGGCCGTGTACTCAGGGACGCCAGCCGGAACCACTCCAGGTCGTTGTCCTGATAACGACAAACCCCCATCTGCCAGCTGTTTCCAGCCGTGCAGATGGAGGCGTCCACCGTGCCCAGGGCGCGCCGCAGGTTGAAGCGGCGCACCCACGAAAGGCACAGTGCAAAGACCAGCAACGCAAACACCGTTGCCAGGGCGATGAACGGAAGACCAGTAACGTTCATCAAGGTCGTGCTAGCGGATCCCCGCAGTAGCTGAGTCGCCCATCTTGGCGTTGTCAGCGACAATGACCACCCTGTTGTTGTCGACGGAGAAGAAGCCTCCGTCGACAACTACAGCAATACGGCTGCCGGACACCGGCTCGATGGCCAGTTCACCTTCGGCCAGAATCGCCAGCAGGGGCGAGTGGCCGGGCAGGATTCCGATTTCACCATCGCTGGTGCGGGCCTTGACCATCGTGGCCGCTCCGGACCACACGAAGTGGTCCGCTGCGACAATCTCAACCTCAAGCTCAGCCATATTACTTGGTCTGTTCCTGGATCTTGGCCCACTGGCGCTCCACGTCATCCAGGCCGCCGACGTTGAAGAACGCCTGCTCTGCGATGTGGTCAAGGTCGCCGTCGCAGATGGCGGTGAAGCCTTCCACCGTGTCCTTGATGGAAACCGTGGAGCCTTCGACGCCCGTGAACTGCTTGGCGGTGTAGGTGTTCTGCGAGAGGAACTGCTGGATACGGCGTGCACGCGACACGACGATCTTGTCCTCTTCGGAGAGCTCGTCAACGCCGAGGATCGCGATGATGTCCTGGAGTTCCTTGTTCTTCTGCAGGATCTGCTTCACGCGGACGGCCGTGTTGTAGTGGTCGTGTCCGATGTACTGCGGATCCAGGATGCGGGACGTCGACGTCAGCGGGTCAACGGCCGGGTACAGACCACGGGAAGCGATTTCACGGGAAAGTTCCGTGGTCGCGTCGAGGTGTGCGAAGGTCGTGGCCGGGGCCGGGTCGGTGTAGTCATCTGCGGGAACGTAGATGGCCTGCATCGAGGTGATGGAGTGGCCCTTGGTGGAGGTGATGCGCTCCTGCAGGAGGCCCATCTCATCCGCCAGGTTGGGCTGGTAGCCCACGGCCGACGGCATGCGGCCGAGGAGGGTGGAAACCTCGGAGCCTGCCTGGGTGAAGCGGAAGATGTTGTCGATGAAGAGCAGCACGTCCTGGTTCTGCACATCGCGGAAGTACTCCGCCATGGTCAGTGCGGACAGGGCCACGCGCAGGCGCGTTCCCGGCGGCTCATCCATCTGGCCGAAGACGAGGGCCGTGTCCTTGAGGACGCCTGCCTCTTCCATTTCAACCCAGAGGTCGTTGCCTTCACGCGTACGCTCGCCGACACCGGCGAACACCGAGGTGCCACCGAAGTTGCGGGCCACACGGGTGATCATTTCCTGGATCAGCACGGTCTTGCCGACGCCGGCGCCGCCGAACAGGCCGATCTTTCCACCCTTGATGTACGGGGTGAGGAGGTCGATCACCTTGATGCCGGTCTCCAGCATCTCGGTGGAACCCTCGAGCGTTGCGAAGGCGGGAGCCTTGCGGTGGATCGGCCAGCGTTCGCTGATCTGCAGTTCCGACTCCTCGACGTCGAGGGGCTGGCCCAGGACGTTGAAGATGTGGCCCTTGACGCCGTCGCCGACGGGCACGGAGATCGGGGCACCGGTGTCTACGACGTTGGTGCCGCGGACGAGGCCGTCGGTGGCCTGCAGGGAGATGGCGCGGATGAGGTTGTCGCCCAGGTGCAGGGCGGTCTCGAACGTGATGGTCTTGGTCTCACCGTTGAGAGTAATCTCCGTGGTGAGTGCGTTGTAAATCGAGGGGATTGCGTCAGCCGGGAATTCGACGTCGACAACCGGGCCAATGACACGTGCAATACGGCCGGTAGCACCGGACGTTGCGGCTACGTGATCGGTAGCAGTGGCAGTCATCTCTCTCACTTCACTCAGTAGATGGCGTGGGGGTTATGTGGTTCTTTGGTGCAGGTACAGCTGTATCCGGACCGTGCAGGCTAGGAGGCGCTCAAGGCGTCTGCACCGGCAACGATTTCGGAAAGCTCCTGCGTAATTTCAGCCTGGCGGGCAGTGTTGCGCAGACGCGTGTACTTCTTGATGAGGTCCGTCGCGTTGTCGCCGGCGGACTTCATAGCCCGCTGGCGGGCGGCAAGCTCGGAAGCCGCTGCCTGCAACATTGCCGCGAAGATCCGTGATTCGATGTAGCGCGGCAGCAGAGCGTCGAGAACCTGCTCGGTTTCCGGCTCGAACTCGTAGAGCGGCAGGAGCTCCGATTCGGACGCTGCCTGCTCTTCAACAACCTCGAGCGGAAGGAGGCGTACGACAATCGGCTCCTGGGTCACCATGGATTTGAAGCGGGTGTAGACGACATGGATCTCATCGACGCCGCCCTCTTCGAAGGCAGTTGCGAAGTCTTCGAGCAGTACACCGCCGACTTCCCGGGCCGTTTCGAATACCGGCGCGTCCGTGTTGCCGGTCCAGGACCGCTCGTAAGGACGGTTGCGGAAGTCGAAGTACGCCTGCGCCTTGCGGCCCATGACATACGTCTTTACTTCCTTGCCTTCCCCGTGGAGCAGCTCGATGAGTCCTTCCGCCTGCTTGAGCACGGTTGCCGAATACGATCCGGCCAGGCCGCGGTCCGAGGTGATGACCAGGACGGCGGCGCGACGGATGTGCTCCGGCTCGGTGACGAGCGGGTGGTCGATTTCGCTCTGGCTTGCGACAGCAGAAACGGCACGCGTGATCGCGTTTGCGTAAGGCAGTGAAGCCGCTACGCGTGCGCGGGCCTTGCCGATGCGCGAGGTAGCGATCAGTTCCATCGCCTTGAAGATCTTGCGCATCGACGTCGTCGAGCTGATCTTCTGGCGGTAGACCCGAATCTGGGCTCCCATACTTATCCTTTCCTAAGATCCCGGTGGCCGGGGCTGCCGGAACCCGTGCGGGTCCCGGCAGCCCCTGCCAGCGAAACTAGCGCTTCTGCTTGACGATTTTTTCCTGGTCGACCTGCGCCTCGTCGATCGGGGCGTGCTCCTCGTGCCCCGCACCGACAAGGTAGCTGTCGCCCTCGCCGAAGAAGCCCTTCTTGAAGTCCACAATCGCGGTCTTCAGTGCTTCTGCGGTGTCATCGTCCATGACGTTGGTCTGGGCCAGCGTCGTGAGGATGGAGGACTTGTGCTTGAGGTGTTCCAGGAACTCGGTCTCGAAGCGGTTGATGTCTTCAACCGGAACCTCGTCAAGGTAGCCGTTAGTGCCGGCCCAGATGGAAACGACCTGGTTCTCAACCGGGAACGGCGAGTACTGGCCCTGCTTGAGCAGTTCCATCAGTCGGGCGCCACGGGTCAGCTGCTGGCGCGATGCGGCGTCGAGGTCCGACGCGAACATTGCGAAAGCCTGCATGTCGCGGTACTGGGCCAGTTCCAGCTTCAAGGTACCGGAGACCTTCTTCATGGACTTGACCTGGGCTGCGCCACCAACACGCGAAACGGACACACCCACGTCAACAGCGGGACGCTGGTTGGCGTTGAAGAGGTCCGACTGCAGGAAGATCTGGCCATCGGTAATGGAGATCACGTTGGTCGGGATGTAGGCGGAAACGTCGTTTGCCTTGGTCTCGATCAGCGGCAGGCCGGTCATCGAACCCGCACCCAGCTCGTCGGAGAGCTTGGCACAACGCTCCAGCAGGCGGGAGTGCAAGTAGAAGACGTCGCCCGGGTAGGCTTCGCGTCCCGGCGGGCGGCGGAGCAGCAGCGACACTGCACGGTAGGCCTCGGCCTGCTTGGAGAGATCATCGAAGACGATGAGCACGTGCTTGCCGCCGTACATCCAGTGCTGGCCGATGGCCGAACCGGCGTACGGTGCCAGGTACTTGAAGCCTGCGGGGTCGGACGCGGGGGAAGCCACGATGGTGGTGTATTCCAGCGCGCCGTTGTCCTCAAGGGTCTGGCGGATAGCGGCGATCGTGGATGCCTTCTGGCCGATCGCCACGTAGATGCAGCGCACCTGCTTCTGCACGTCCCCGGAAGCCCAGTTGGCCTTCTGGTTGATGATCGTGTCGATGGCGATGGCCGACTTGCCAGTCTGGCGGTCACCGATGATGAGCTGGCGCTGGCCGCGGCCGATCGGGATCATGGCGTCGATAGCCTTGAGACCGGTCTGCATCGGCTCGTGAACCGACTTACGCTGGGTCACGCCCGGTGCCTGGAGTTCCAGTGCACGGGTCGTTTCGGCCTTGATGTCGCCGAGGTCGTCGATGGGCATGCCCAGCGGGTCAACCACGCGGCCAAGGAAGGCGTCGCCCACGGGAACCGACAGAACCTGCCCGGTGCGGTGGACTTCCTGGCCTTCTTCGATGCCGGTGAAGTCACCGAGGATGATGACACCGATTTCACGGACGTCGAGGTTCTGGGCCAGGCCCAGCGTTCCGTCTTCGAAGCGAAGCAGCTCGTTCGCCATGACCGAGGGAAGGCCCTCAACACGGGCGATGCCGTCACCTGCTGTTGTTACGCGGCCGACCTCTACGCGCTCTGCGTTTCCGGGTTCGTAGGACGCCGCGAACTCGTTCAGCGCACTACGGACGTCGTCGGCGTTGATGGTCAATTCGGCCATCTGCAGTCCCTGCTCTCCTGTTTTCGTGATCATCGTTGCTCACGATGACCGGGGTTTCTTGTCGTTGAGTTGTGCTTGTCCGGCTAGCCGGCAAGCTGACGGTGGAGCTGGCCCAGGCGGGCGAGAACAGAAGCGTCGAGCACTTCGTCACCCACCTGGACACGGATGCCACCGATCAATCCCGGGTCAACGTTCATGTTGATCTTAAGCTCGCGCCCGTAAAGGCCGTTGAGCGCAGCCTGCAGACGACTGGTCTGCGTCTCCGTCAACGGACGGGTGACGCTGACCGTCGCAATCCAGCGCTGTTGGCGCTTGGCTGCAAGCTCCGCGAAACGACGGACGAGCCGGGTTACCTTCAAGCCGCGGGGCTGCGAAACTGCCTGTCCAATGAGGACATTCGCTTCCTCGCTGGCGCCGGGAACGAGCTTTTCGGCGAGGGCAATCTTGGCTGCCGGGTTCGCTTGCGGCTCCGACAGGGCACGCTGCACCTCGTGGTTGGACTCAACCGCCTGGCTGAAGGAGAACAGATCGTTCTCCAGCGCTTCCAGTCCGGTGATTCCCGAGGCAGAGACCGCCGACTTGTTTTCAGCAACAGCGATGACCACCGAAGCGGCAAGGGTCTCGAGTGCATCGCCAATATCCCGAGCGGTTGCCCAGCGTGAGCCGGCCAGTCCGCTCGCGATTTCCACAGCGTCCGCGGAGACTTTTCCGCCGAAGAGCTGTTTGACCAGCGCCGACTTCTCGTCACCGCTACGGGACGGGTCAGTCAGCGCCCGGCGCAAGCCAGCCGAGCTGTCCACCGTTCCCAGGATTCCGAAGAGTTCCTTAGCCAACTGCAGCGATGCGCCGGGAAGCTTGGCTTCCAGGGACACCAGCGCTGCGGCCAGCGATTCGCTCGATACACCTGCCATTACTTAGCTGCACCTGCGTTCTGGTTCTCCAGATCCGCCAGGAAGCGGTCAACCACGCGGGCTGCACGCGCATCATCGTTGAGCGACTCGCCAACGATGCGGCCGGCCAGGGTGGTGGCCAGCGTGCCAACTTCCGAGCGCAGCGACACTACGGCCGCCTGGCGCTCGGACTGGATGGCTGCGTGGGCCTGGGCCGTGATGCGCGCAGACTCCGCAGTTGCCTTTTCCTTCAGGTCCGCGAGGATCTGAGCGCCTTCGGCACGTGCTTCCTCGCGGATGCGGTTGGCCTCGGCGCGGGCGTCGGTCAGCTGCTGCTTGTACTCTTCGAGTGCAGCAGACGCCTCAGCCTGGGCCTTTTCAGCCTTTGCAATGCCGCCTTCAATGGCCTCGGCACGCGCGGCGAAGGTCTTCTCGAACATCGGGACAACGAACTTGACCACGATGAACATGAGGATGGCAAAGCCCACGAGGGTAACGCCCATTTCCCAGAGGTTGGGCATCAGGGGGTTGGCTTCGCCCTCAGTGGCGGCTGAGATGATCAGCTGATTCATATTTCACCCGTCCTTTTCTACTCGGTTCTGTAAGTTCGCTTCGCTCTCAGGACTAGAGAACGAAGGCGAAGACCAGGCCGAGGATGGCGAGGGCTTCGGTAAGCGCAAGGCCGAGGAACGCGATCGGCTGCAGGACACGCTGTGCTTCCGGCTGGCGGGCTACGCCGTTGATGTAGGCCGCGAATACCAGGCCAACACCGATACCACCGCCGATTGCGGACAGACCGTAACCTACGAGGTTGAGATTGCCTTCCATTTTTCTTCCTTTCAAGATGCCACCCATGTGGCAGGTTGTTTGGGTTGCTATCATCCCCGCGAGGGGAAGCTTAAGGGTGCCTAGTGGCTGTCGGCGTGAAGCGCGCCTTCAATGTAGATCGCAGTCAGCAGGGTAAAGACGTAGGCCTGCAGGACCATGATCAGGGCTTCAAGCATGTACATGGCGATGGCGCCGGCCAGGACCAGGACGGAGGTCCCCTTGAGAAGGACGTTCTCCGACATGATGAGGTACTCGATACCGGACCCGGCGATCATCACGATGAGGTGTCCTGCGAGCATGGTCGCGAACAGACGGAGGCTGTGCGTGACGGGCCGGACCAGGAAGTTGGAGATGATCTCGATCGGAATGACGATCGGAAGGATGAACCAGGGAACACCGGACGGTACGGTGGCCAGCTTGAAGTAACGGAGTCCGTTCTTCTTGACGCCGATGGCGATCCAGGTGAAGTAGACAAGGCCTGCCAGTACATAGGCGCCGCCCACGTGCGAGAACGTGGGGAGCTGGAAGAACGGGATGGCGCCGTAGATGTTGTTCACCAGGATGAAGAAGAACAGGCTGAACAGCAGCGGGACGTACTTGATGAAGTCCCTGCCGCCGATGATGTCCTTGGCGATTCCGTTGCGGACGAAGCCGTAGGCGGCCTCGCCGGCGAACTGGAGCTTGCCGGGTACCAGCTGCTGCTTGCGTGCGGCGAGCACGAAGAAGACTGCGATAAAGACGACAGAGAGGAGGACCAGCAGCATCTGCTTGGAGAATCCTTCTGCGGCACCCCACGGCAGGATTGCCGGCAAATGCATTTCGTTAATACCAGGAGGAGTAAACTCTCCTGAATCTTGGGCCGGGAGCGCAAGCGCGATCAACGCGTTTCCTCTCTGCAGTGTCCATCATTGGGCGTTGGGCGGGGACCGGCAGCCTGACGGCCTGCTGTTCCCCCTGTGAAATTATTTGGCATTAGTGTCGCCGTCCTGGGACGGCCCGCTGGCAGCATGGCGCTCCCCAGCGTTTTTGCGAGAACTGGTAAGGCCATGCATGTGGGAAAGGTAAAAACCTCCGACGGCTCCAAGCAGAGCGCCTGCGAGCACAATCCAGCGCGTTCCCCACAGATAATCCAGTCCCCACCCTATCAAACTCCAGACGACGATTCCGCCAACAATGTAGCTGAAGACGGCGATTCCGGCGTTATATCCGCCGTCCTCGCCGTTCGCGGATACGCCGGGGGCACCGGGGGCAGCTTCAGGCCTGGCGGCAGCATTGTTAAGCGGTTTGCGTCCGTCTTTGCGGCTAGACATTGGTGCCGCCTTCGGTGGTGTCGGGGTCGTTGTAGATCTGCAGCCGGGCCTTGCTGAAGCCGTAAATCTCGGCCGCCTGCCAGAGCACAACGGCCACCACGGCGCCGCCGAGGAACCACCGGCCGTTCAGCCAAGCCGGCGCCCCTATCGCGAAAAGGACCACGGCAAAGCCGACCACCTTGATGAAGTAAGTGGCCACGAAAATGCCAATGGCGCCGGAAGGATTGGTGCGGCCGACGAAGTGGCCTACAGCCAGGCTGATGGCGAAGAACGCCATCACCAGGGCTCCGCCGAACAGGGCGGATAGCGCTGAGGGCATCCCCTGGACCAGGAGGGCAATAACGCCCGTGAGCAGCAGTCCGCCGCCGGAGGCCGCCGAACTCAGGGCCAGCAGCCGCAACCACAGGGACTTTGTGGGACCGGAGACGCCAACGGGTCCGTTGCCGGACGGACGCCCGGAATCGGCGTTGGAGGTCATCGAGATCCCAATCGTCGCAAGGTTGGAGCTGGCCAGGCGGAATGCCGGAGGCAGCCGTGCGGCGATAAGCCGCACCTGAATTCTACATGAGATAGAAATGGTTCGTAACGCGGCCGCAGGACGTCATTCGGCTTCGGCCGAGGAACGGGGACCCCGCCCTGGCGCCTTGTCGCGGAGGTAAGGCCAGGCCGTGGCAACGGCCATCACCGCGGTGGCTGCAAGGTCGATGGCCAGGACGATTTGCCACGGGTAGACCACGAAGGCCAGGCCCCCGAACGCGAGCACGCATGTCCACAGGTACATCAGCACCACCGCGCCGCGGTGCGAGTATCCGATGTCCAGCAATTTGTGGTGCAGGTGCCCGCGGTCGGCGGACCACGGCGAGCGGCCCACCGCCGTACGCCGCACCACCGCGAGGCACAGGTCCAGGAGCGGCAGGAAAAGGACCGCGAAGGGCAGCAGGATCGGAATGATGGTGGGAATGCCGTTGATGCGGTCGTAGAGACCGGAGGTGATCTGCCCGGTGGAAACGATGCCGGCCGAGGCCAGGAGCAGGCCGATCAGCATGGCGCCGGAGTCGCCCATGAAGATCTTCGCCGGAAACCAGTTGTGCGGCAGGAACCCCAGGCAGCTGCCCACCACAATTGCCGTCACTAGGGTTGCGAGGTCAGAGCGGTCAAGGATGTCGGCGGTCCGGTGCACCCAGTAGGCCGTGAGGAAGAATGCCGCACCGCCGATGATGGCCACGCCCGCCGCAAGTCCGTCGAGCCCGTCAATGAAGTTAAACGCGTTCATGGTGACGACGATGAGTCCGGCCGTGAGCACGATGCTGGCGACTTCATTCTCAATTTTTAGGGGTTCCGGAATGAACGGAACGATCGACACGCGGACGCCCCAGATGGCCACTACGGCGGCGGCCACCCCCTGGCCGATCAGTTTCACCCACCAGCGCAGGTCAACAAGGTCGTCGGTGAGACCGACCACAACGATCACCGCTGCACCGGCCAGCACGCCCCAGGGTGAGTCGTTGCTGCGGAAGATGTCCTTCACGAAGAACGAGTGGCTGGCGACCACCAGCGCCACCAGGCAGCCTGCGAACATCCCCAGTCCCCCGAGCCTGGAAATCTGGTGCGAGTGCATGTCGCGGCTGCGGATCGGCGAGTACAACTCCAGTTTGTTGCCGGCCAGGCGGGCGCCCCACGTGGCCGCATAGCTCACCGCTGCCGCCGTCAGCATCATGAGCAAGTACATGATCACGGGAGGGCCACCTGCCCGGAGACGTCAGCGCAAGCGGCACCCGGCTGCACATTCCGCAGCCACGGCGTCCGTAGTGGGTATGGAGAGAGGGGTGGCGCAACTTGCCGTGGATGTGTCTTTCGGTAAATGAAACTTCTCCGTCGCCGTGCTCAGGGCAGGCAGTGCGTGGTGCCTGACAGGGCTGTATTACAGTGGACTCTAGTCAAGATACTAATGCCAACGGCCACCTGTCTTCGCGTCACACGGCCCGTCGCCGGCGGGAAAACTCCGTCCGGCCCGCTGAAAGGACCACCGTGATGACCCAGTCGGTTGCAGTTGCCGCCGTGACGTTTGACCGTCCCACGGAGCTTGCCGTTCTGCTGAAGGCCATCAACAACCAGACGGCTCCGGTCCACTCCATTTGCCTCGTCGACAGCGGGACCGTGGCCGCCGCGGACGTCGCCGCGGCACACGGGAACGTGGACTATGTCAGGAGCGAAGCGAACCTTGGCGGCGCCGGCGGCTTCTCGCTCGCCGTGCTGAAGGCGGTCGCCAGCGGCGCTGACTGGATCTGGATGATGGACGACGACGCCGAACCCGCCGACGCCGAATGCCTCGCCACGTTGCTCCGGGAGGCAGAGGCCCGCAACCTTGAGGCGGTGGTTCCGCTGGTAGTCGCCCCCGGGGACCCCGACGGGCTGTCCTTTTTCTTCCGCCTCCACGGCAAGGTCACCCATGAGCGGGCCGAGCTGGAAAAGGTGGGGTTCCTGCCGGATGACGGACACTTCTTCAATGGTGCCCTGATCCGCTCCGACGTCTTCTTCAAGGTGGGGCTGCCGGATATGCGCCTCTTCATCCGTGGCGACGAAGTGGATTTCACGCTCCGGCTGCGGAAGGCGGGCATCCGCTTCGGGACCGTAACCACGGCGGCCATCACGCACCCGCATGCGTTTTCCGAGACGAAGCATGTCTTTGGCGCCCGGTGGCACGTGATCGTCCCGGAAACGGCCTTCAAGCGCTATTACTATTACCGCAACCGCGGGTACCTCATCCGCCGCTACTTCCGCATCAAGTCCCTGGTCGCCGATGTAGGCGGATACCTCGGGTATTTCCTGCGCCGGGGTGATTTCCGTGGCCTGGCCGGCTGGTTTGGAGCCTTTTCCACGGGCCTGCGCGGAAAGGGCTTCGGCCCCCTGGAGGACCAGAAGTTCTAGAGCTGCCGATGCAGCCGGCGGCGGAGCTGCTGCCGGGCCAGCAGGCCCAGCAGCACCCAGGGCTCGCCGAAGACCCGGTACGCCACGCGTTTCGGGTCCAGCAGGAGGCGCCAGGCCCACTCCAGGCCCAGGCGGCCGATCCACCTCGGGGCCAGCTTCTGGAACCCAGCAATCTGTTCGATGGCTCCGCCCACTGTGCAGTAGACCGCCGGCGGCAGTGAGCCGAGGTTGCGTTGGAGCACGTGTTCCTGCAGCGGCATCCCTAGCCCCAGCAGCACCAGTTGCGGACGTAGCTTCCCCAGCCAGGCAACGGCCTGGCCTTCCAGCTCGTCGTTCCAGTCCTCGCCGGGCATGCCGTCCACGCGTGCGTCGGGGACGAGGTCCTGGAGCCGGGCCACAGCCTGCGCATTGGCCTGGCTGCCGGCGCCGATAACGGCTATCCGCTCCAGCCCCTTGACCTTCGCCAGTGTGGGGATCCAGTCGGTGGATCCGAGGCGGTAGTCCATGGCGCGCTCCCTGGCGCCGCCGTCCTCCAGGCCCTTGGCCCAGAGCCACAGCACCGGGGCACCATCGATGAGCACCACATCGCTCTGCCCGTAGAAGGAACGGAAACCGGAATCGGAATGCAGCAGGGTCACGCTGTGAAGGTTGTGGCCCACGACGGTCCTGGTCCCGCCCTCAGCGATGAATCCGTCGAGCACGTCCGTGAGTTCCTCGACGGTCACAGGCGTCGCCTCCACCTCGAGAAAGGGGACGTGCTGGCGCTGAAGGGTCATGCCGTATTGCCGTCCACGTCCAGCAGCTCAGGGACAACTTTCCGCAGGCGTTCCAGGCTGATGGCGCCCTGGCGCACCACGCGCAACGGCAGCCCGGTGGCATCGATGATGGTGGAGGGCAGGGCCTCGGCCTCTTCGGCAGGACGGTGCCCGCCTTCGAGGTAGACCTCAACCGACTCCGCGAGCTGTTCCTGAGCCTCGGCTGCGGTCTGGGCAGCCGGATGTCCGGTGCGGTTCGCGGACGAGACGGCCAACGGTCCGGTGATGGTCAGCAGGTCCTGGGCGATGTCGTCGGCGGGGATCCGCAACGCCACGGTGCCCCGGGTCTCGCCGAGGTCCCAGTCCAGCGACGGCTGGGCGTGAAGAATCAAGGTCAGGCCGCCGGGCCAGAACGCCTCGGCCAGGCGCCTGGCCTCGGCCGGAACGTCGGTGGCGAGCCCGTCGAGGGCGTTGAGCCTGGGAATCAGCACGGGCGGAGGCATTTTCCGGCTACGGCCTTTGGACGCCAGCAGCAGCGTCACGGCCACCGGTGAAAAGGCGTCAGCGGCAATCCCGTACACGGTATCGGTGGGTAAAACCACGCACTTGTTGTCGCGGATGGCCCGCTGGGCGTGCTCAAGTCCTGCGGCGCGCTGCTCAGCTGCCGTGCAATCGTAGCTAGTCGTCACTGCCCTATTCTTTCATCACTTCACGGTTGCTCTGTCTGCGGACCCTAAAGGACCGCGGCTTTGAGGACCGCGCTGGTTGCCCGTTCCTTGCCGTTGAGGTCCAGGTGCGTTCTGATATCAGTCCACAATCCCGTGCGCTCCAGCATGTTCGCGATCCAGGCCGACTGGACTTCCGCATGCTCCATCACGAAGTAGCCGCCTGGGACCAGGAGCCGCGCAGCAGACGCCGCCGCCGCCGTCGGAAGCTCCATGCCGTCCGCTCCCCCACCGTAAAGTGCCTCGGGCGGGTCGTGCAACGCAACCTCCGGCTCGTTCGGGATTGCTTCGGCGGGAATGTACGGGGGGTTGGACACCACGACGTCGAAAGTGCCGTTGTGCTCGGGGAGGGCATTGCGGAGGTCGCCGCGGACCAGATGAACGCCGAGGGGCAGCAGGTTCTTGGCCGCCCAGGCGTGCGCCAGCTCACTGAACTCCACGGCATGGACCTCGGCATCGGGCACCTCGTGGGCGATCGACCCTGCGATGGCCCCGGACCCGGTTCCAAGGTCCGCGATCTTGGGCCGCGCCATTCCGGGCACCCCGTCCCTGCCCTTGAGCCAGTCCAGCACCAGCTGCACCACGGATTCGGTTTCCGGGCGCGGAATGAAAACGCCCGGGCCCACCGCGAGTTCCAGGTACCTGAAGTGCGCCACCCCGGTGAGGTGCTGCAGCGGAATGCGCCGGGCCCGCTCGGCGACGAGGTCGGCATAACCGTCCGGTGCCGGGGAGTCGCCCAGCATCAGGGCGCGGAGCCGGCCCAGCCCGACGCCGAGGAGGTGTTCGGCCAGCAGCTCGGCGTCCACGCGCGGGCTGGGGACGCCTGCGGCCGCCAGCACGGAGGCCGCGTTCCGAACCGCCTCGGCAAGGCTCAGCCCGGGTTCCTCTGTCATCAGCTGCTTCCTTGGGGCTTAGTCGCCGATGGCGTCGAGCCGGGACTGCTCGTCCAGTTCAATGGCGGACTGGATGACGGGTTCCAGGTCACCGTTCATGACCTGGTCCAGGTTGTAGGCCTTATACCCGGTGCGGTGGTCGGCAACCCGGTTCTCCGGGTAGTTGTAGGTGCGGATGCGCTCGGAGCGGTCCATGGTGCGGATCTGCGACTTGCGCTGGGCCGAGTTCTCGGCGTCGATCTGCTCCTGCTGGTGTGCCAGGATGCGGGCTCGCAGCACGCGCATACCGGCCTCGCGGTTCTGCAGCTGCGACTTCTCGTTCTGCATGGCCACCACGATCCCGGTGGGCAGGTGGGTGATGCGAACGGCCGAGTCGGTCGTGTTGACCGACTGCCCGCCCGGGCCGGAGGAACGGTAGACGTCGATCTTGAGGTCGTTCTGGTTGATCTCGAGTTCCTCGGGCTCGTCCACTTCGGGGAGCACCAGCACGCCGGCAGCCGAGGTGTGGATACGGCCCTGGGATTCCGTCACGGGCACGCGCTGGACGCGGTGCACGCCGCCCTCGAACTTGAGCCGTGCATAGACACCCTCGGCCGGATCGTTGGAGTTGCCCTTGATGGCAACCTGCACGTCCTTGTAGCCGCCCAGGTCCGACTCGTTGGCCGAGATCATCTCGGTCTTCCAGCCGCGGGACTCGGCGTAGCGGGTGTACATCCGCAGCAGGTCGGCAGCGAACAGGGCCGCCTCGTCGCCGCCTTCCCCGCCCTTGACCTCGAGGATCACGTTGCGGGCATCGTCCGGATCCCGCGGGATCAACAGCCGCCGCAGCTTGGCCGCAGCCGTGTCCAGCGCCGCCTCAAGCTCCGGAACCTCCGCGGCAAACTCCGGATCCTCGGAAGCCATCTCCTTGGCGGCAGCCAGGTCATCCTGGATCCCGTGCCAGGCATGGTAAGCCTCAACAATGCCGTTCAACTGAGCAGAACGCCGCCCCAACTTCCGGGCCAGCCGCTGGTCAGCATAAACAGCAGGATCCCCAAGCTGCGCCTGGATAGCATCATGCTCATCCAACAGCCCCTGTACGGACTCAAACATTTTCAAACCTCTTTCGACTTGGTTCCAAGTCTAGTAATGCGGCAGCGAAGGTGGGCAAACAGCGAAGCCGCTCAAAATATGCCGGCCAGGGAGTGGCTTCGGGCCTGCCGGAGCCGGGTGGCTGACGATCGCAGATCGTCAACCACCCGGCGGAGGGGCGGGGCCGGCATATTTTGAGCGGCTAGAGCTCAGCTACTTGTCGTTATCGGACTTAGCACCAAGCGTCGTCTTCTGCACCTGCATGAGGAACTCGACGTTGCTCTGGGTCTCCCGGATCTTGTTGGTCAGCAGCTCAAGGCTCTGCTGCGTTTCGAGTCCGGAAAGGACGCGGCGCAGCTTCCACATGATCTTGACTTCCTCGGGGGACAGCAGGTTTTCCTCGCGGCGGGTACCGGACGCGTTGACGTCCACGGCCGGGAAGATGCGCTTGTCCGCGAGCTGGCGGGACAGGCGCAGTTCCATGTTGCCGGTGCCCTTGAACTCTTCGAAGATGACCTCGTCCATCTTGGAACCGGTCTCGACGAGCGCGGTGGCCAGGATGGTCAGCGAGCCGCCGTTTTCGATGTTGCGGGCGGCACCGAAGAAGCGCTTCGGCGGGTACAGCGCAGCGGAGTCCACGCCACCGGACAGGATGCGGCCGGAGGCCGGTGCTGCCAGGTTGTAGGCGCGGCCCAGGCGGGTCATGGAGTCGAGGAGCACGACGACGTCCATGCCCATTTCCACGAGGCGCTTGGCACGCTCGATGGACAGTTCGGCCACCGTGGTGTGGTCGTCCGCGGGGCGGTCGAAGGTGGAGGCAATGACCTCGCCCTTGACGGTGCGCTGCATGTCGGTGACTTCTTCGGGGCGCTCGTCAACCAGCACCATCATGAGGTGGACCTCAGGATTGTTGGTGGTGATGGCGTTCGCGATCGACTGCAGGATGAGGGTCTTACCGGCCTTCGGCGGGGAGACGATCAGGCCACGCTGGCCCTTGCCAATCGGGGCCACCAGGTCGATGACGCGGGGGCCAATCTTCTTGGGGTCCGTCTCGAGGCGCAGGCGCTCGGAGGGGTACAGCGGGACAAGCTTCGCGAACTCGACGCGGTCCTTGAGCTCCTCGGGCGTCTTGCCGTTGACCGAGGTGATGCGGACCAGGGCGTTGAACTTCTGGCGGGCGGACTGCTGGCTGCGGTCCTCGCCTTCGCGGGGGGCGCGGATGGCACCGACGACGGCGTCGCCCTTGCGCAGGTTGTACTTCTTGACCTGGGCGAGGGATACGTAGACGTCGTTCGGACCCGGCAGGTAACCGGACGTGCGGATGAACGCGTAGTTCTCCAGTACGTCGAGGATGCCGGCGACGGGCAGCAGGACGTCATCCTCGGTGACCTCGACGTCGTCGACCTCGGGTCCCTGCGCACGTCCGCGGCGGCGGTCGTTGCGGTCGCGGAAGCGGTCGTTGCGCGAGGTGTTGTCGCGGCTGTCACGGCTGTCGCGGCTGTCCTGCCCGCCGGACCGGTCGTTGCGGTCGCGACGGTTGCGGCGGTTGCGGCGGCTACCGCCGTCGCTGTCGTCGTTGTCGCGGGTGTTGTCGCGGCTGCCGGCAGTTTCGCGGGTTTCCGCGGTATCGCGGCCGCCGCGGGTGCGGGTGTTTTCCCGGCGCTGTCCCTCGTCGCCGCCGTGTTCCGCGCGCTGCTCGGAACGCTCGGCCTGGCGCTGTTCGGAACGCTGTTCGGTGCGCTCGGCCTGGCGCTGCTCGCCGGAAGGCTGCTCAGCGGGCGCCTCGGACGCTGCGGCGCCCTGCTCTGCACCCTGTCCTGCGGACTGGGCTGCGGACTCGCTCCGGCGGCGGTTCCGGGTGCGCGGCTGGCGGGTACGGTCGCTGCCTTCGCTTGCCTGCTCGGCAGGAGCGGCTTCCGGCGCGGCCGACGGGGCTGCTGCCTGGGCCTCGGGAGCAGCGGCGGCCGGAGCCTCAGCTGCGGCGGTGCTGATGACGCCGTCGCTGCCTGCACGGCGGCTGCGGCCACGGCCCCGGGTCCGGGGGGTTTCCTGGGCGGTAGCCTCGGCCGTGGCTTCCGGAGCAGCGGCCGGAGCTGCTGCCTGGGCAACGGTGCCGTTGTCGCTTGCCTTTTCGGCGGCGCGGGCCGGAGCCTTGCTTACCGGGGTGCCTGCGCGGTGGGCGGAAATGGCCGAGACCAGATCACCCTTGCGCATGCGGGATCCGCCGGAGATGCCGAGCTGGCTGGCAAGTGCCTGCAGCTGGGCGAGCTTGAGGCCGGCAAGGCCACTGCTCTTGGCGGGTGCGGCCGATGACGATCCGGCAGCAGAAGATGATGTTTCCACAGCTGAAGACAGCTCAGTGGTTTCGGTCACGAAGGATCCTTCCCCCTCGACGGCGTCCGGGCTAGGAGCCGGACGCGATGATTTGATCTGGGCTGCATTTCAGATCTGCAGCCGGGATTTTCGGCCTTGCCGGATGGATAGCTGCCAGCAAAGCCGGGTACGTGCTTGCACCTGGCGCGTTCCGAGAATTATTGAACGGCGGGCTGACACCTCAGGGGGCAGAGTTGGGTTTCTGCTGAGTCCTGCGTCAGACCGAAAGCAGGCGGCACCGGAAAAGATTGCGCAGTGAAAGATGAGAAAGGCAACGTGGCCAACATCGCGGTCTTATAACAGGAGCTGATTTACCGCCTGCGGAATTACTGCCGGTGCACTTCCACTTTAGCACCTTCAACGTCCACGGCCAGCTTCATCACACGCCAGGCAACTTCCGGCGTGTTGTCCGCGGCATACGCGTCGATGAAATCCACGATTGTTCGGGCTTCCGCTTCCCCGTTGGCAAGAACCAGCACGGTGGGACCTGCCCCGGACACGACGGCGGCATGTCCGGCGTGCCGCAGGGCGGCGATCAGCCCTGCGCTGGGCCGCATCGCCTGCGCCCGGTAGCTCTGGTGCAGGTAATCCTCCGTGCCGGGCAGCAGGAATGCGGGGTCGTGCGTCAGCGCGTGGATCAGTAGTGCCGCCCGTCCCGAGTTCATGGCCGCGGCGTGATGGCCTATCGAGGCCGGGAGCAGCGCCCGTGCCGCCTCAGTGGAGAGTTCAAAATCCGGAACAGCCACCACCGGGATGACCGAGCCGGCCACCGTCGCGCAGGTGCTGCTGTACTGGTCACTGTCCTGCCATGACAGCGCCAGTCCGCCGAATATGGCCGGTGCGACGTTGTCCGGGTGGCCTTCCATCTCGCTCGTCAGTTGCAGGACCCAGTCCTTGGTGCGCCGCGACGCCGGTGGCACCAGCGCGTTGGCCGCCGTCACCGCGGCGACAACCGCCGAAGCCGACGAGCCCAGCCCGCGGCCGTGCGGATTGACGTTGTCGGCCGTGATCCGCAGTCCCTCATGCCGGAAGCCCAGCCGGTGCAGTGCCTCGGTCACGGCCTTGACCACCAGGTGGCTCGCGTCCCGCGGCAGCGTGTCGGCGCCCTCTCCCCTGAGTTCGAACTCAAGTCCGCCGCTGGCCAGGGTCTCCACGGTGAGGGTGTCATGCAGCGACAGCGCCAGCCCCAGGCTGTCGTAGCCGGGGCCGAGGTTGGCACTGGTCGCCGGCACCCGCACGGTCACCAGCTGGCCGGCCGGGACGGCCGGAGTGTCAGCGGGGAACTCGGCCGGGATGGTGAGGGTGGTTTCCAAGGCTACTTTTCTTCCAGTCCCAGGGCAGAAGCAACGGTCACGACGTCGTTGGAGACCTTGACGGGCTCGACGTCGCTGCCGTCCTCGGTACGGAGCGCCCACTGCGGATCCTTGAGGCCGTGGCCCGTGACGGTGATGACGATGGTCTTTCCGGCGGGGACCTCGCCGGCGGCATGCTTCTTGATGAGGCCGGCCACGCCCGCGGCAGAGCCGGGTTCCACGAATACGCCTTCGCGGGCGGACAGCCAGCGGTGGGCGGAGAGGATTTCCTCATCTGTGACGGCTTCGATCAGGCCGTTGGATTCGTCCCGGGCGGCTACGGCGGTGTCCCAGGAGGCCGGGTTGCCGATCCGGATCGCCGTGGCGATCGTGTCGGGTTCGGTGATCGGGTGGCCTGCGACGAAGGGCGCCGCACCCGCCGCCTGGAAGCCCCACATGGCGGGGGTCTTCGTGGAAACGGGAGCCAGGGTTCCGGCGGCTGCGGACTCAAAGGGCGTGCTGTACTCCTTGTAGCCCTTCCAGTACGCGCTGATGTTGCCGGCGTTTCCCACGGGGAGCACATGGATGTCGGGGGCGTCACCGAGGGAGTCCACCACTTCGAACGCCCCCGTCTTCTGTCCCTCGATCCGGGCGGGGTTGACCGAGTTGACCAGGAACACCGGGTAGGACTCCCCCAGCTTGCGGGCGATGTCCAGGCAGTCGTCGAAGTTCCCGTCGACCTGCAGCAGCGTGGCACCGTGCGCGATCGCCTGGCTCAGTTTGCCCATCGAGATCTTGCCCTCGGGCACCAGCACCGCGCATTGCAGCCCGGCCGCCGTCGCGTACGCGGCAGCGGAGGCGGAGGTGTTTCCGGTGGACGCGCACACCACGGCTTTCGCGCCGGCGGCGACGGCGGCCGTCATGGCCATCGTCATGCCGCGGTCCTTGAAGGAACCGGTCGGGTTCATGCCCTCGACCTTGAGGTAGACGGTGCTGCCGGTCAGTTCGGACAGCTGCCGGGCGTGCACCAGCGGGGTGCCGCCCTCGCCCAGGGTGATGACCTTCGTGGCCTCGGTGACGGGAAGGCGTTCGGCGTATTCGCGGATGACTCCGCGCCATTGGTGAGCCACTTAGACTCCTTCTACCCGGAGTACGGATGTGACGGAATTGATGACGTCCAGGCCCTTCACGGCCTGGACGGTGGCTGCCAGTGCAGCCTCGCTTGCGCGGTGGGTGACGATCCGCAGTTCAGCCGACTCCACCGCCGAAGCGGCGTTCCGGTGGATGGTCTGGCGCATGATTTCAATGGAGACGCCATGCTCGGCGAAGAGCTGGGCGATCCGCGCGAGCACGCCGGGCTGGTCGGCGACGTCGAGGCCGATGTAGTAGCTGGTAACGGCGGCGTCAATGGGCAGCGGCAGGAACGTGGCCGGTGGTTGTTTCGGTGCGTCCGGGTCCGCCGAGGACAAGCCGGCGGGCAGCGGACACCACGTCGCCCATCACGGCGGACGCCGTGGGGGTACCGCCGGCGCCCTGACCGTAGAACATCAGTTCACCGGCATTTTCGGCTTCGATGAAGACGGCGTTGAAGGCGCCGCGGACGGCGGCCAGCGGATGTTCGCGCGGCAGCAGGGTGGGGTGCACGCGCACGGACACCCCTTCCCCGCCGTCGGAATCAGAAAGTTTCTCGGCGATGGCCAGCAGCTTGATCACAAACCCCGCGTCCTTCGCGGCGGCGATGTCGGCGGCGCTGACGGAGCTGATGCCCTCGCAGTAGACGTCCTCCAGGGCGAAGCGGGTGTGGAAGGACAGCGACGCCAGGATGGCGGCCTTGGCCGCCGCGTCGTGGCCTTCGACGTCGGCCGTCGGGTCGGCTTCCGCGTAGCCCAGGCGCTGCGCCTCGGCCAGCGCGTCGGCGAACTGGGCACCGGTGGAGTCCATCTGGTCCAGGATGAAGTTGGTGGTGCCGTTGACGATTCCCAGCACCCGGGTGATCCGGTCCCCGGACAGGCTGTCCCGGATGGGGCGCAGGATGGGGATGGCTCCGGCGACGGCGGCCTCGTAGGACAGCTGGACCCCGGCCTTGTCGGCCTCCTCATAGAGCGTGGGGCCGTCCTGCGCGAGCAGGGCCTTGTTGCCGGTGACCACGCAGGCGCCGTGCCGGACGGCGCTGAGGATCAGGCTGCGGGCCGGTTCGATGCCGCCCATCAGCTCGATGACCACGTCCGCGTCCTTGACGAGGGTCTCGGCGTCGTCGGTGAACAGTTCCTGCGGCAGCTCGACGTCTCGGGGAGCATCGACATTGCGGACGGCGATGCCGCTCAGTTCCAGCCGGGCCCCGGTGCGGGAGGCCAGCGAGGCGGCGTCGTCAATGAGAATCCGCGCAACCTGGGCCCCGACGTTGCCACAGCCCAGCAGGGCTACTTTCAGGGTTCGCAATTCGGTCATTCAGACTCCCATGTCGCGGTTCAGCAGATCTTGTTCGGTTTCCCCGCGGACAATGAGCCGGGCAGATCCATCGCGCACAGCGACAACGCCCGGCCGGGCCAGATAGTTGTAGTTGCTTGACAGGGCCCAGCAGTAGGCGCCGGTCCCCGGTACAGCGAGCAGATCACCGGCTGCCACGTCCTCGGGCAGATATACATCTCTAACAACTATGTCGCCGCTCTCGCAATGTTTGCCCACTACGCGGGACAGCTGCGCAGCCGCCTCCGATGTCCGTGACGCCACAATCGCCGAATAATCCGCGTCGTAGAGCACCGGACGGGCGTTGTCGCTCATGCCGCCGTCCACCGACACATACCGGCGCGGGTACGTAACGTTTTCCGGTGAAGTTCCGGCTGATTCGGCTGTTCCGGCGCCCGGGGCGTCCACCCGCACCGTCTTGAGCGTGCCCACTTCGTACAGCGTAAACGTGGTGCTGCCGACGATCGCGCGGCCCGGTTCGATGGAGATCCGCGGCGCGCTGATGCCCAGCGCGGCGCACTTGGAGCGGACGACGGCGGCCATGGCACGGGCAATCTCGGCGGCCGGGCGCGGCGTGTCCGCGGGCGTGTAGGCGATGCCATATCCGCCGCCCAGATCCAGCTCCGGGAGCACAATCGAGTACTTCTCCTGCATCGCGGCAAGGAAGTTCAGCAGCTTTTCCGCCGCGAGGGCAAAGCCGTCGGGTTCGAAGATCTGCGAACCGATATGGCAGTGCACACCGAGCAGCTCGACGCTCTCGTAGCCGGACGCTGCCGCCACGGCCTCTTCGGCGGCGGACATGCCCGCAACCTCCGTGGAGTCCGGCGCCATCGAGAGGCCGAACTTCTGGTCCTCGTGCGCGGTGGCGATGAATTCGTGCGTGTGCGCGTGCACGCCGGGCGTGAGCCGCAGCATGACCTTTGCTTTTTCACCGCGGGCGGCGGCGATCCTGGCAACCCGGTCGAGTTCGGCGCGGCTGTCCACGACGATCCTGCCCAGTTTCATGTCCAGGGCCCGGTGGATCTCGCCGTCGGACTTGTTGTTCCCGTGCAGCGCCACGTCCGCACCCGGGATGCCGGCCCGCGCGGCCACGGCGAGTTCCCCGCCGGAGGCGGTGTCAAGGCGCAGCCCTTCCTCCTCCACCCAGCGGACGACGGCGGTGCAAAGGAAGGACTTCCCGGCGTAGTAGACATCCACTCCCCCGCAGATGTCGGCGAAGGCGTCGTTGAAGGCGTCGGAGAAGGCGCGGGCCCGGGCCCTGAAGTCGTTCTCGCTCATCACGAACAGCGGCGTGCCGAACTGGCGCTGCAGGTCGCTGACCGGAATGCCGTCCAGGACCAGTTCGCCGTCGTCGTTGCGGGTGACGCCGGCGGCCCACATGCCCTCATGCAGCGCGTTCAGGTCCTCGGGGACCTGGAGCCATCCGGGGGCGAGCGGGGAGGCTGAGTTGAGTGCGTCGGTGGTCATGGCGGTCACATCCGTTCCGGCGCCGAGACGCCCAGCAGTTCGAGTCCGTTGGCCAGCACCTGGCTGGTGGCGTCGTTGAGCCACAGCCGGGTACGGTTCACGTCGGTGATGGGCTCCTCGCCCTGCGGCGCCACGCGGCAGGCGTCGTACCAGCGGTGGTAGGCGCCGGCAATGACCTCAAGATGGCGGGCGATCCGGTGCGGTTCGCGCAATTCCGCGGCCTTGGCAACGATCGAGGGGTAGCTTCCGAGGTAGGAGAGCAGCTCGTTTTCGGTCGGGTGGTCCAGCAGCGCGGCATCAAAGCAGTCCTTGCCGTCCACACGGCGCTCCACGCCGGCCGCTACGGCGTTGCGGGCCGCGCCGCGGGACCGGGCGTGCGCGTACTGGACGTAGAACACCGGATTTTCATTGCTGTGCTTCTTCAGCAGCTCCGGGTCCAGGGTCAGCGGCGAGTCGGCCGGGAACCGCGCCAGGGAGTAGCGGACCGCGTCCTTGCCCAGCCAGGAGATGAGGTCCTTGAGCTCGATGATGTTGCCGGCCCGCTTGGACAGCTTGGCGCCGTTGACGGACACGAGCTGCCCGATCAGGATCTCGATGTTGACCTCGGGGTCGTCGCCGGCAGCAGCGGCGATGGCCTTGAGCCGGTTGATGTAACCGTGGTGGTCCGCCCCGAGCAGGTAGATCTTTTCGGTGTAGCCGCGGTCCTTCTTGGACAGGTAGTAGGCGGCATCGGCGGCGAAGTAGGTCGGCTCGCCGTTCGCGCGGATCATCACGCGGTCCTTGTCGTCACCAAAGTCGGTGGTGCGCAGCCAGACCGCCCCGCCGTCGTCGTACACGTGGCCCTGTTCGCGGAGCCGCGCGACCGCGTCCTCGATGGCCCCGGCGTCGTGGAGTTCCTGTTCGGAGAAGAACACGTCGAAGTCGACGCCGAACCCTGCGAGGGTCTGCTTGATGTCGTGCAGCTGCGCCTTGTAGGCCGCACCCCCGGATGACCGGCAGCGCGGCAACGTCGGTGAGCTCGCGGATGTCCGGGTGCTGCGTGAGCACCTCGTGGCCCAGCTCGGCGATGTACTCGCCCGGGTAGCCGCCCTCCGGAAGCTCGCGCCCGTGCATCCGTGCCAGCACGGACTGGGCGAAGACGTTCATCTGCGAACCGGCGTCGTTGACGTAGTACTCGGCCGTAACGTCCGCGCCGGAGGCACGGAGCACGCGGGCAATCGAGTCGCCCAGGGCGGCCCAGCGGGTGTGCCCGATATGCAGCGGCCCGGTGGGGTTGGCGGAGACGAACTCCATGTTGACCGTGTGTCCGGCGAGCGCGGCGTTGGTGCCGTACGCCCGGCCTGCCTCGACGATGGCTTTGGCCAGCGCACCGGCGGTGGCGGCGTCGACGGTGATGTTGAGGAAGCCGGGACCGGCGATGTCAACGGCGGAAACGCCGTCGATGGACTTCAGCCGGGCGCTGAGGACCGAGGCGAACTCACGCGGGTTGGTTCCGGCGGCCTTGGCCAGCTGCAGGGCGATGTTGGTGGCCCAGTCTCCGTGGTCCCTGTTCTTCGGCCGCTCCACGCGCACCTCAGCCGGAACGTCGGATGCGGTGAGCCCGATTTCGCCGGCGTCGACGGCGTCCTTCAGGCAGGCGGAAATGGCAAGGGAGAGTTCTTCTGGGGTCACGGCTCTAGCCTACCGTCGGGCCGCAGTGTCGCGGAATTTCGGGCCGGCTGCAGCGGCCGGCCCGGTGCCGCTGAACCATTAAGCTGAATTGAACGTTCTTCTCGGTGTAGCCGGCGGAATGCCTGCAGCCGGCCCGATGAGACCAAAGCCGAGACCAATACCAAGTTCCTGCCCCACCGACCCACTTCCGAAACGAGCCGCGGCATGAATACAACACTTCGAAAAAACGTCCTCGTCGGCATTGCCGGCCTGTCCCTGGCCGGGACCGCGGCCGGCTGCGCACCCGGCGCGCAGGGCAGCCCTGCGTCCCGGGCGACGCAGCCCGCGTCCCCGGCGTCCGCCGCGGCAGGCGGCTCCTACCGGGACGGAACCTACTCCGCCGACGGCAACTATGTCTCACCGAACGGCCAGGAGACGGTCGGCGTGCAGCTGACGCTGGCCGGCGGGTCCGTGTCCGACGTCGTGATCACCCCGCACCCCTCCAACCCGAACACCAAGAAGTTCCAGGGCGAGTTCTCCAGCGGCATCAAGGCACAGATCGTCGGCAAAAAGCTCGATGAGATCAAGGTCTCCAAGGTGGCAGGTTCGTCTTTGACCAGCGGCGGCTTCAACCAGGCCGTGGAAAAGATCAAGGCCGATGCCACGTAGCCGGCCGGCAGCGCGGCGGTAAGGGAGGCCAGGTGCCCCATCCGGGCTGGGCTGATTTCAGTTTCGACGGGATCGGTACCCGTTGGGAGGTTTCCACGCCCTCCCCGCTTGCCGACGGGCACCGCCGCCGGCTGCTGGACGTCGTGGCGGACTACGACTCCGCCTGGTCCCGTTTCCGTCCGGACTCGCTGGTGTCCCGGGCCGCGCGGCAGCCGGGCAGCTATGACTTCCCCGCCGGGGCCGCTGACCTGGAACCGCTCTACCGGGCGCTGCACCGGCTGAGCGGTGGCGCCATGACTCCGCTCATCGGCGGCAGCCTGGCGCAGCTCGGATACGACGGCGATTACTCGCTGCGCCCTCTCGGTCCACCAGTGGCCGCCCCCCGCTGGGAGGACGCGTTGGAGTGGAACGGAACAGTGCTGACCACGCGCGCTCCCGTCGTGATCGACGTCGGCGCCGCCGGCAAGGGGCAGCTGGCCGACCTGCTCTCCGCCGAGCTCTCCGCATGCGGAATCGGCGAGCACTTCATCGACGCCAGCGGCGACCTGCTGAACTCAAGCAGGGCGCCGGTCGAGGTGGCACTCGAACATCCGTATGACGCCTCACGCGCCATCGGCACCCTGCCGCTCAGTGCCGGTGCCCTGTGCGCCTCCGCAGCCAACCGGCGGGCCTGGGGCGACGGGCTGCACCACGTGCTTGACGGCACCACCGGAGCGCCTGTACGGACGGTTGTGGCCAGCTGGGCGATGGCCGGTACCGCGATGCTGGCAGACGCGCTGGCCACGGCCCTCTTTTTTGTCGAAGGTACCCGGTTGCGGGAGGAGTTCGAGTTCTCCTGGCTGACCGTCTATTCCGACGGGCACGCGGAGTATTCGGCCGATTTTGAAGGAGCGCTGTTCACATGACCGCCGTTATCTCACCTCCGATCGGCTCGAGGCTGGACTCCGCGCTCGGCCGGTTCACGATGTACCGGCTGGTGCTGTGGGTGCTGGCCGTCCTCGCCGCCTACAGCATGGTGCTGGACGTCCTCGGCTGGCTGACCTTCGGGCTGCCGGAGATGCTGGTGCACCTGGTTCTCTGCCTCGGACTGACGTACGGCTCCAACCGCGCGCTGGCCGCCCTGTTCCGCGTGCGTCCGCACAGCGAGTCGTCCCTCATCACGGGGCTCCTGCTGTACTTCCTGTTCTGGCCGACGCAGTTCTCGGCCGGGCTGCAGCTGCTGGACCTGGCCGGCGTGGCGCTGGCCTGCGTGCTCGCTTCCGCCTCCAAGTACGCGCTGGCGTGGCGTGGCCGGCACATCTTCAATCCGGCAGCGGCCGGAGCCTTCCTCACCGGCCTGACAGGGCTGAATATCGCCACCTGGTGGGCGGCAACCCCGGCCATGCTGTTGGTACTGCTGCCAGGGGTACTGCTGGTGCTCTACCGGGTTCGGAAGATGCTCATGGCCGCCGTGTTCACCGTGGTCGCGGTCTCCATCGTGACGGCGGAGCTGCTCCGCTCCGGCGCGGCGCCCGCCGAGGCGCTGTGGCAGTCGCTGGCCCAGCGGCCGGTGCTCTTCTTCGTCGGCTTCATGCTTACGGAACCGCTCACGCTGCCGCCGCGGCGCTGGCAGCAGCTGGCGCTCGCCGCCGGCGTCGGCCTGCTGTTCGCCATCCCCTACAATCTGGGGTTCGTGGCCAACTCCCCGGAACTGGCGTTGCTGGCGGGCAACGCAGTGGCCTTCGCCGCCGGCCAGCGCGGCGGCGTCCGGCTCCGCTTCGAGGGCTCGCGGCCGTTGACACCGACGACGACGGAGTTCAGCTTCCGGCCGGACCGTCCGGTGCGCTTCAGCCCCGGCCAGTACCTCGAACTGCATCTGCCCTTCGACAAGGCCGACGGCAAGCCCGATGGAAAGGGCCTGCGGCGGGTCTTCAGCCTGACCAACGCGCCCGGCTCGCCCGTGCTGCGGATCGGGGTGGGAACAGCCGGGCCGCTGTCCTCGGCCAAGCGTTCACTGGCCACCCTGCAGCGGGGCACGGAACTCACCGCCACGACCGTGGGCGGCGACTTTGTCCTCCCGAGGGATCCCGCGACGCCGGTGCTGTTGATTGCCGCCGGCATCGGCATCACCCCTTTCCTGGCCCAGCTCGCCGCCGGCTCCGCCCGGGACAGGGATGTGGTCCTGCTGTATCTTGCGAAGAACGCCGCGGAGCTCGCCTACGTTGAGGAACTGGAACGCTCCGGGGCCCGGATCCTGGCCCGCCTCGCGGACGGCTCCGCCCCGCCGTCGTTCATGCAGGACGCAGGGCCCGGAAGGATCGACGGAAAGGCGCTGAAGGCGCTCGTGCCCGATATCGCCGCGCGGAATGTCTTCATCTGCGGGTCGCCCGCCAGCGTCCGCTCGCTCCGGGCCGCAGCGCGCGGCGCCGGCGCCCGGCGTGTCCACGTGGACTCGTTTTCGGGGTACTGATTTCGGGGTACTGAGGGCGCGGTTTTCCCTTGGGGCCCACCTTCCTGCTAAGCTCTAGGACGTCCCGCCGGTAACGGCAGGAACCCTGATTGCCCTCGTAGCTCAGGGGATAGAGCGTCTGCCTCCGGAGCAGAAGGTCGTTGGTTCGATTCCAATCGAGGGCACAGAAAGAACCCCGCCGTTTCAGTGAAACGGCGGGGTTTCCTGGTTTCCGGCAGGTTAGGGTTCTTATTGGCCGCTGGCTTCTGTCAGGCCCAGCAACCTATGTGCCCCGGCGACCATGTGCCTCAGCGACCTATGTGCCCAGGGCTTTCCGGCGAATCGAAGCTCAAGGCGACCTCGTCCGGGGTTGCCAGCGTGAGCACGGCTTCCTCCACCGTTTCGTGGTCCTCCAGCTCGCGCTCCACCCGGCGCAGGGCCACAGCCGCTTCGTGTTCCGGGTGGTCTCCCTGCAGATCCACCGCCGCGACGACGTACAGCTTGCGGGGACCGACAAACTCCAGGTGCAGGTAGGTGAGCCGGGCGACGTCCGGGTGCTCCAGCACCCGGCGGGCCATGGACCGCTCGATGTCGGGGGTCACGCCCTGGCCCACCAGGAAGCGCCGGTTCCGGTCGATCAGTACGACGGCGACAACGGCCAGCAGCACGCCAACAACGATCGACCCCACGGCATCGGGCAGTGGTGAGCCCGTGACCTGGTGCAGGAACACGCCCGCGAAGGCGACCACCAAGCCGAACAGCGCCGCGGCGTCCTCTGCGAAGACGGCACGCAGGGTCGGATCGGAGCTGATCAGGACCTGCTCCAGGGTGTGCCGCTCCAGCTCGCGTGCCGCTTTCCGGGTCTGACGGAAAGCCTGGACGAAGGAGATGCCCTCGAAGACGAACGCCGCGGCCAGGACCCAGTAGGCAACGGCGAAGTCGGCGGCGGGCTCCGGCTCGATGATCTGCTGGATGCCGTGCATGATGGACACCACGGCGCCGGCGGTGAACAACCCGAAGGCCGCAAACATGGACCAGACATAGGCTTCCCGGCCGTAGCCCATCGGATGGTTCTTGTCCCGCGGCCTGGCGGACCGCCGTTCGGCAAAGAACAGGAACACCTGGTTTCCGGTGTCCGCCCAGGAGTGCGCTGCCTCGGCAGTCATGGAAGCCGACCCCGTCAGTACCGCGGCCACCGACTTCGCCCCGGCGACGAGGATATTCGCCACAAAAGCGATAACGACCGTCAGCAGGGTTGAGCTGGATTCTTTTCGGTTCTTGGTTTCGGGCATGGGCCTACCGTACCCAACGGACAACAGCCCACGCGCCCCCCTCCACCCACCCCTCTGGCCCACTGGATTCCAGGGGTTCTTTCGTGTTTGCTGGCAGAGGGCATTGCGGCCCGACGAACGGGGGCGCTGGTGGACGTGGTTACGGAGATCCTGCTGCCGTTCCGGTGGCTGGTGTCCGCGATCATGGTGGGACTCCACGACGGCATGAGCGCCCTCGGCATGCCAGCGGCCAGCGGCTGGACGTGGTCCCTCTCCATCATCGGCCTGGTGCTGGTGGTCCGTGCCGCCTTGATTCCGGTGTACCTGCAGCAGATCAAGGCCCAGCGTGGCATGCGCCGGCTGCACCCGGATTTGAAGGAGCTGCAGGAAAAGTACACGGGAAGGACCGACCCGCTGTCGCGGCAGGCCATGGCGCAGGAACAGATGGCCCTGTACAAGAAGCACGGTACGAACCCGTTTTCGGCCTGCCTTCCGCTGCTGATCCAGATGCCGTTCTTCTTCGCCCTCTTCACCGTGCTCTCAGGCATGGCGGCGGCCGCCGTGAGGGGCGAGGGCATCGGGGCGATGAGCCCCGGGCAGGTGGTGCAGTTCGAGGAGGCAAGCGTCTTCGGCGCCCCGTTGTCCGCCTCCCTGCTCCACGGCAGCACCGGTAATCCCGTGAGCGTCCCGGTGCTGACCATTCTGATGATCCTTGCCATGACCGCCGCGCAGTTCATCACCCAGAAGCACATCATGGCGGGGGCAGTTTCAGGCGGGGCCCAGCCCGATGAGGCCGCGTCTGCCCAGTTCAGGCTGCAGCAGAAGTTGGTGCTGTACATCCTGCCGGTTGTCTTCGGCGTCGGCGGCATCATCTTCCCCATTGGTGTTTTGATCTACTGGACCACCACCAACCTGTGGACCATGGTCCAGCAGTTCGTCGCCGAGCCCTTCGTCCGGGACCCGCGGGCGCCTTGACGCGCGGTCGACGGGGGTTGCCGGAGGTTGCCGCGCCGCGCCGGGACAGCCACTCCCCAAAAGTCGGAGCCCCCTCTTAGGCTGTCAGCATCGGCAGCGGGGTTTCCGGCGGCCGGCGGCAGGCCCGGAGCCGGCCGCCGTGCTGGCGGCAGGCTCCGCCGAAGCATAAAGGGGTCTCACATGTACTGCTCCATCATTCCTCCGTACCTGCTGCGCCGGCTGGCCGCGCAGCGTGAACCGGCGCTCTCCGAGGCATCACGGGCCGCCCGGGAAGCACTCCTGCACGTCCGGAGCTTCCAGTCGTCCCGGACCGCTCCCGCCCCCGCTGCTCCCCCGGGCATGCGCGAGAGCAAGCCCACTGCTCCCGACCGGACCGTCTACGATGCGAAATACTCCGAGCAGCTGCCCGGCAACGTCGTGCGCAAGGAGGGCGAACCGGCAACCGGTGATACCGCGGCCGATGAAGCCTATGACGGCCTGGGGAACACCCACAGGCTCTTCGCCGAGGCGTTCGGCCGCAACTCCATCGACAACCACGGACTTCCCCTCGTCGCCAGCGTCCACTTCGGCCGCCTCTACGACAACGCCTTCTGGGACGGCCAGCAGATGGTCTTCGGGGACGGCGACGGCCAGGTGTTCGAGCGGTTCACAAAGTCCCTCAGCGTCATCGGTCATGAGTTGGCCCACGGCGTCACGCAGTTCAGCGCCGGACTGGCCTACCGGAACCAGGCCGGCGCCCTCAACGAGTCGGTGTCCGATGTCTTCGGAGCCATGGTGGAACAGTACGTGCGGAAGCAATCGGCAGCGGAGGCCAGTTGGCTGATCGGCGAGGGCTTGTTCACGGATCAAGTCCAGGGCAAGGCGCTGCGGTCGATGAAGGCGCCGGGCACGGCGTACGACGACGACGTGCTCGGCAAGGATCCGCAACCGGACTCGATGGACGGTTACGTCCGCACCAGCGCCGACAACGGCGGCGTGCACATCAACTCGGGGATCCCCAACCGAGCCTTCTGCCTGGTGGCGACGGCCCTCGGCGGCAACGCCTGGGACGCACCAGCCCAGATCTGGTACGAGGCCCTGACCGGCGGTTCGTTGGCGCAAAATGCGACCTTCCGCGCGTTCGCGAAGGCCACCGCGACGTCCGCAAACGAACTCTTCGGAGCCGAGTCGAAAGAGCATGACGCCGTCCGCTCCGCGTGGGAAACTGTAAAGGTAAAGCTATGACTCCTTGAAACAGGTCCCCCGGTTCGATGAGAACCGCGGGCTTTCCGAAAATGGCGGGTTCCATGAAAATCCGGGTTCCATGAAAATCACCGTCCAGCGCAGCGGCGGCATTGCCGGAATGAGGCGGACCTGGTCCGTGCTGGCCACGCCTCCGGAGGACAAGGACCTCTGGCAGCCGCTCGTTGAGGCCTGCCCCTGGGACGAGGCTCCCCGGACCGCCCGCAGCGCATCCGGCAACCAGCCGGACCGCTTCCTCTATGACATCCGCGCCGGACAGCGCCGGGCCACCCTGCCGGAGCAGGCCCTGACAGGGCCGTGGCGTGAACTGGTCGATCACACCCGGGCGGCCGCAGAATCGGGGCCGGGTCCGGGGGCGTAGACCGTCCCCAGAGACCTAGACCGCAGAGACCTAGACCGCTTCGGCCAGATGCCCCCGGAAAGTGCGCCGGTAGGACTGAGGGCTGGTGTCCAGGACCTTCGCAAAGTGGTGACGCAGCAAGACCGAGTGACCGAAGCCTGATTCCCGCGCGATCTCGTCGATGTTGAGATCGGTGGACTCAAGCAGTTCCTGGGCCCGCAGCACGCGCTGGGAGTTGAGCCACGCGGCCGGCGTCGCGCCTGTCTCGGACCGGAAACGCCGGGCAAAGGTCCTGGGCGACATATGGACCCGCGCCGCGAGTTCGTTGACGGAATGGTCCTCGTCCAGGTGGCGGACCATCCACTGCAGCAGTTCCTCCATCGGTTCGGAGCCGCAGGCCGGGATGGGCCGGTCGATGAATTGCGCCTGGCCGCCGTCGCGGTGCGGGGGAACAACCATGTCGCGGGCAATCGCCGCCGCCACATTCGCGCCGAATTCCACCCGGACCAGGTGCAGGCACGCATCAATCCCCGCGGCCGTCCCCGCACTCGTGATGATCCGGCTGTCCTCCACGTAAAGGACGTTTTCATCCACCAGCGCTGCCGGGTACCGCGCGGCAAGCTCCTGGGAGTAGTGCCAGTGCGTGGTGCAGCGGCGGCCGTCGAGGAGGCCCGCCCTCGCCAGGGCAAACGCACCGGAGCAAATGGACATGACCCAGGCACCGCGGGCATGAGCGGCACGCAAGGTGTCCAGCACGGAGTCGTCCAGGTCGTCGTCGTTTCCGTAGGGGGTCATGATGACCAGGTCCGCATCCGCCGCCGCTTCCAGCCCCAGTCCGACGTGCATCGTCAGCCCGGATTTGAGCGGCACGTCTCCCGGAGCGGGCGTGCAGACACGGAAATCGAAGGCAGGTACCCCGCTGCCGCGGGCCGAACGGTCGATGCCGAACACCTCGAAGGCGGTTGCAAACTCGAAGATCGAGAAGTTGGGAACCACGATCATCGCCACTGATTTGATCATGTATCCATGATGGCAGAAAATTTACCTTTTTGGGCATTTCTGCCACTTTTTTTGCTCCCTCCGCAAGAGAACCATGGAGGTATGGAACTCCTCGGAATAGCAGTCATCATCCTGATCCTCGCCGGCCTTGCAGCCACCGTCTCGGTCCTTCGCAACGACGGCCGGGGCCACACCCCGCCGGTCCGCTCGCAGGACGCCTGGTCCGCCCTCGACCTCCCCAGCACCAACTACACGCTGCGGATCTTCTGAGGTCCGCCCCGGAACCTCCGGCCGGCCCGGACCGGCCGGCCCGGGCTGACCACCAACTGCCCGACCACAACTGCCCGACCCCCTCAGGGGCCGGGCAGCTTCATGTTCAAGCCCAGTAGACTGTTTCCAGCCATGACACTGCATATCTCCTACCCCGCCGAGCTGCCGGTTTCCGAGCGCCGCGAGGACCTGATGGCCGCCATCGCGGCCAACCAGGTCACCATCATCGCCGGCGAGACCGGTTCCGGTAAGACCACCCAGATCCCCAAGATGTGCCTGGAGCTCGGACTCGGGGAGAACGGCCTGATCGGCCATACCCAGCCGCGCCGGCTTGCTGCGCGCACCGTGGCCGAACGCATCGCCGAGGAACTCGGCGTCGACATCGGCCAGGAGGTGGGTTTCCAGGTCCGCTTCACCGGCGAGGTGAGCCGGTCCACCAGGGTGAAGCTCATGACCGACGGCATCCTGCTGGCCGAGATCCAGCGCGACAAGCTGCTGCGCAAGTACAACGCCATCATCATCGACGAAGCCCACGAGCGCAGCCTCAATATCGACTTCATCCTGGGCTACCTCAAGCGCATCCTGCCCCAGCGGCCCGACCTCAAGATCATCATCACCTCCGCGACGATCGATCCGCAGCGTTTCGCCAGGCACTTCGGCAGCGACGAGGAACCGGCGCCGGTCATCGAGGTCTCCGGACGCACCTATCCCGTGGAGATCCGCTACCGGCCGCTCTCGCAACCCGCCGGCGGGTCCGCAGCCGGCGACGAGGGAATTCCCGCCTCAGACGACGAACTGGAGGAGGACCGCGACCCCCTGGACGCCGTGTGCGACGCCGTCGACGAACTCGCGCTCGAAGCACCCGGCGACATCCTGGTCTTCTTCTCCGGCGAACGGGAAATCCGTGACGCCGCGGAGGCCCTCAACGGCAGGATCCAGTCCAACCGCCGGCTCGCCGGTACCGAGGTGCTCCCCCTCTTCGCCCGGCTGAGCCTCCAGGAACAGCACAAGGTCTTCCACCCGGGCAACAAGCGCCGCATCGTCCTGGCCACGAACGTCGCCGAGACGTCGCTGACGGTCCCCGGCATCAAGTACGTCATTGACACCGGCACTGCCCGCATTTCGCGCTATTCGCACCGGACCAAGGTCCAGCGCCTGCCGATCGAACGGGTCTCGCAGGCGTCCGCCAACCAGCGCTCGGGCCGCTGCGGCCGTGTCTCGGACGGCATCGCCATCCGGCTGTATTCGGAAGAGGACTTCGAGTCACGCCCTCTGTTCACCGACCCCGAGATCCTCCGCACCAACCTTGCCGCGGTCATCCTCCAGATGACCGCCATGGGCGTGGCCCGCGGGCCAAAGGATGTAGAAAGCTTCCCGTTCGTGGAGCCCCCGGACCCGCGCGCCATCAACGACGGCGTCACCCTGCTCCGCGAGCTCGGCGCCCTCGCCGCAGCCCGGCCGCAAGGTCAGGCGGACGACGACGGCGGACGCCCCGGAGGGCGGGCAGGCGGACGCAATGGTGCCGGACGAAACGGCGGCGGTCTGACCGCCGTCGGGCAGCAGCTTGCCCAGCTGCCCGTGGACCCGCGGCTCGGGCGGATGATCGTGGAGTCCGGCCGGCGCGGCTGCGTCCGGGAGGTCATGATCCTGGCGGCGGCGCTGACCATCCAGGACCCGCGGGAGCGCCCGACCGACAAGCAGCAGCTCGCCGCGGAGAAGCACGCGCGCTTCCGGGACGAGAACTCCGACTTCACCGGCTTCCTGAACCTGTGGAACTACCTCCAGGAAAAGCAGCAGGAGCTTTCATCGACGCAGTTCCGCAAGCTCTGCCGCACCGAATTCATCAACTACCTGCGCGTCCGCGAGTGGCAGGACCTCTTCGCCCAGCTGCGCCAGCTCGCGCGGCCGCTCGGCATCAGCCTGGACAACACGCGCCTGGCCGACCCGGTCGGCAAACACGAGAGCATCCACATCAGCCTGCTCACCGGGCTGCTGAGCCACATCGGCATCCTCGACGAGCGCAAGCGCGAATACGCAGGTGCCCGCGGGACACGCTTCGCGGTCTTCCCCGGTTCGGCGCTGTTCAAGAAGTCGCCCACGTTCGTGATGGCTGCCGAACTGGTCGAGACGAGCCGGCTGTGGGCCCGCGTGGCCGCGAAGTTCGATCCGCTCTGGGCCGAGCAGGTGGCGCCGCACCTGGTCAAGCGCAGCTACAGCGAACCGCACTGGTCCAAGAAGATGGGCTCCGTGATGGCCCATGAGAAGGTCACGCTGTATGGTGTGCCGATCATCCCGAGCAGGCGCGTGAATTACGGCAAGGTGGATCCGGAGCTGAGCCGCGAGCTCTTCATCCGGCATGCCCTGGTCGAAGGTGACTGGCAGACGCACCACAAGTTTTTCCACCGCAACCGCGCGGCGCTCCAGGAGATCGAGGAGCTGGAGGCCCGGATGCGGCGCCGCGACATCCTGGTGGACGACGAGACGCTGTTCGAGTTCTACGACGCCCGGATCGGCAAGGAAGTCGTCTCCGAGCGGCACTTCGACAAGTGGTGGAAGGAAGCACGCCAGCAGGACCCGGCGCTGCTGGACTTCGACCAGGCACTGCTGATCAGCGAGGATGCCGACGCGCTCGATGACTCGGCCTACCCGCAGACCCTGCTGCACAAGGGCTTTGAGCTGCCCCTGGCATACGAGTTCCACCCCGTGGCCCCCGGCTCGCCGCCGAACCCGTCCGACGGCGTCACCGCAGAGGTTCCGGTGCTCTTCCTGAACCAGCTCGACGACGCTGCGTTCCGCTGGCTGATTCCCGGCCAGCGCGTGGAGCTTGTCACGGCCCTGATCAAGTCGCTGCCCAAGCAGGTGCGCAAGAACTTCGTTCCCGCTCCGGATGTCGCCCGCCAGGCGGTGGCGGCACTGGAGGCCGACTTCGATCCGGCCACCGATGAGCTGGAGCCCTCCCTCGAGTTGGTGCTGCGCCGTCTCCGCGGCCAGGTCATTCCGCCGCATTCCTGGAACTGGGACGCCGTCCCCCCGCACCTGCGGGTGAGCTTCAGGGTGGTGGACTCGCACGGCTTGGTGCTGGACGAGGGCAAGGACCTCGCGGCACTACAGGAAAGGCTCGCCCCGGCCAGCCGCCGGGCGATCGCCGAGTCCCTTGGCGCCACCCCGCGGACGACGGCGTCGAAGGGCGACGGCCGGGCGAAGAGCGACGGCCAGGCGAAGAGCGGCGGCAGGGCGAAGGCGAACGGCGGGGCGGCCGGAACGCTGGCTTTGCCGGGGCACGCCGCCGCCGCTGCCCCGGCCGGCTTCACAGAGAAATCCGGGCTGACCGAGTGGTCTTTCGGCACCGTGCAGCGCAAGGTCGAGGGCACGGTGAAGGGCCACACCGTCACGGGCTACCCCGCGCTTGTCGACGAGGGCAGCTCGGTTGCCCTGCGGCTGTTCCAGACCAGCTCCGAACAGGAGCAGGCCATGCGCGGCGGCGTCATCCGGCTGCTGGCCCTCAAGGTCCCGCCGCCGGACCGTTACGTCCTTGAGCACCTGAACAACACCGAGAAGCTGACCTTCAGCCAGAATCCGCACGGTTCCGTTTCGGCCCTGATCGCGGACTGTGCTCTCGCCGCCATTGACAAGCTCACGCCGGCGGAGCTGCCTTGGGACGAGGCGCAGTTCAAAGCCCTGTACGACAGGGTCCGTGCCGAACTCATCGACACCGTTTTCACGGTCACCGCCATCGTGGAACGCGTGCTGGCAAGCACGAGCCGGATCAACAGGCAGCTCAAGGGCACCACCAGCCTGGCCCTCATCAGCGCGCTTAATGACATCAAAAGCCAGCTCGAGCAGCTCGTCTACCCGGGCTTTGTGGCACGCACGGGCTACGCGCAGCTGAGCCAGCTGCCGCGGTACCTGGCCGCCATCGAGAAGCGGCTTGAGAAGCTGCCCACCAACGTGCAACGCGACGCGCAGCACATGGCGGTGGTCCAGGCCTTGGAGGACGACTACGACGACGCCGTGTCCGCCCTGCTGCCTGGGCGGCGCGCCGGTGCTGAGTTAACCCAGGTGCGCTGGATGATCGAGGAGCTCCGGGTGAGCCTGTTCGCCGTCGAACTCGGAACGGCTTATTCGGTGTCGGAGAAGCGGATCCGGGCAGTTCTCAATAAGGCACTCGCGCCGGTGTAGCCTCTCAGGCGTCCGGGACGTTTTTCCCGTGGCCGGCCGCGCGGAGGCCTTCGCGGAGTTTTTCGGCGTTGGCGTCCAGCTGGGCCGGGTCGGGGTGGTGGTCCGCAGAGCCGAAGTCGAAGTCGGCCATGGAGTTGGACGGCCAGACGTGCACGTGGAGGTGGTCGATTTCGTAGCCCGCGACGATCAGGCCGGCGCGGGCGGCATTAAAGATATCCACCTGGACGGCGCCGATTTTCTGGGCCACCTCCATGACGCGAGTGAAGAGTTCGGGCCGGGCGTCGGTCCAGCGGTCCACTTCCTCGACGGGCACGACGAGGGTGTGTCCGTCAGCCAGCGGGCCCGCCGTCAGGAACGCCACCACGTCGTCTTCGCGCCAGACGAAACGTCCCGGGATCTCGCCGTTGATGATCCTGCTGAAGAGAGTGCTCATACATCTGCCCTTTCCGAAGGGAACCCCAGGGTGCTGGCGTCCAGTACAAAACGGTACTTCACGTCACCGGCAACCATGCGGTCATACGCCTCATTGAGCTGGTCGGCCCGGACCACCTCGACGTCGGAGGTCACGCCGTGTTCGGCGCAGAAGTCCAGCATTTCCTGCGTCTCCTCGATCCCGCCGATCAGTGAACCGGCGTAGGCGATGCGGCGCCGGATCAGGGCGCCAGGGTTGACCGGCGGCATGTCCTCGGAAGGCAGGCCGAGCTGGAACAGGGCGCCGTCGAGCCGCAGGGTGCGGAAATAGGGGTTCAGGTCGTGGGGGGCGGCGACGGTGTCGATGATGACGTCGATGGTCCGGTTAGCCGCCTCCATCGCGGCCGCATCACGGGAGAGGATCACGTCGTCGGCTCCGAGTTCGCGGGCAGCGGCGAACTTGGACTCGGAGGTTGTGAAGACCTTGACTTCGGCGCCCATGGCCTTGGCGAGCTTGACCGCCATGTGTCCGAGTCCGCCCAGACCGACGACGCCGACGACGTCGCCCTCCTCGACCTCGAAGTGGCGCAGCGGCGAGAAGGTGGTGATGCCGGCGCAGAGCAGCGGTGCCGCGGCCGCCGGGTCAAGGCTTTCGGGGACGCGCAGCACGTAGCGGCGGTCCACCACGATGGAGCTGGAGTAGCCGCCCTGGGTGATGGCGTCCGCGTTGCGGCGGTCCTTGGCGCCATACGTGCCAACCATGCCGTTTTCGCAGTACTGTTCCAGTCCTTCCAGGCAGCTGTCGCACTCGCGGCAGGAATCGACCATGCAGCCGACCCCAACGCGCTCCCCCGGTGCGAAATCGTCGACGGCGGAACCGACCCGGGTGACCCTGCCGACGATTTCGTGGCCGGGAACCAGCGGGTAATTCTGGGTACCCCACTCGCCACGGGTGGCGTGGACGTCCGAGTGGCACAATCCACAGAACTCGATGGCGATCTCGACGTCGTCTTCCTTCGGCGCACGCCTGGTGACGGTCAACGGAACGAGACCGCTGTCGCCGGCCGTCGCGCCATAAGCGGCAGCGAGCCGGGGAGCGTCGAACGCTTCAGAGGAGGCGTCAACGGTGGGGAGCGGCTTGGCAAGGGGCGGGGGCACAGGGCTTCCAGGAGTCATTCCCCGACGCTACCCCCGGCCTGCCGAACATGGCCAATCGGCTCTGCGAGGGCGGGTGGTGGCGGGCGGGGCGTGCGGGCGCGGCGGGCGGGCGCGGCGGGCGATGCCGGGTGGCATGAATCGGCTCTGGACGCAGGCTCCCGGTGGTTAGCTAACACCCCGGTTGCTATGGCGGCGGGCGCGCTCCCGTTGCTGCGGGCGATGCTGGCTTGTCAGGCTGCCCACACTGACCACGCAGGACAACTCTGGCCGTACTCTCGTTCGTCAGTCCCTCAGCCTCGTTCGGGAGTGCACCCGCACCTTGGTTGAACGCGCTTATTCTGTCGGACCCACCAGCAAGAATGGATTCATGGACGGCAATCTGGAGCCCGAAGTGGTTCGGGCAGCCAACGGCGGCAGGCTTGAACGCCGCGGCGCAGGAGGCGGCGCGGCTGCTGCTGATGCCGCCCGCCTTCTCGGCCCTGGCCGCCATGTTCGCTCTTCCGTTCCTGATTCCCTTCCCGGTTCCCTTCCCCACGACGACGGGCCCGCCGGTTTTGAGGGCGGACCGGGCGACCGCGGCGTTGATGACACGGCTGCCTTGGACGCCGATGCGCCGTTGGGCGATGACGGGGCGGCGTTGATCGACGAGCTCCGCGAACTCGAGGACCAGAAATCCGCCCTGTCCGCCCGTCAGGCCCGCATCACCGTCGCCTTCGACCTCGTCCAGCGGCGCGCCCAACGCGCGGCAGGCGTCCCCGAGGCCGAGCTCGGGGCCGGGGTCGGGGCGCAGATCGCGCTCGCCCGGCGGGAATCCCCAGCCCGCGGCTCCCGGCACCTGGGACTCGCGAAGGCTCTCGTGACCGAAATGCCGCACACCCTCGCCGCGCTCGAGAACGGGCAGCTCAACGAATGGGGCGCCACGCTGATCGTGCGCGAAACAGCCTGCCTGCCCGCCGCGGACCGGGCTGCTGTGGACGAGGAACTCGCCGCCGACACCGGCACCTTCACCGGCGCCGGGGACCGCGCCATTGTGGCCGCGGCCCGGGCCGCGGCGTACCACCGCGACCCCCGCTCGGTTACTCAGCGGGCGAGCCACGCTGCTGCCGAACGTTACGTCAGCCTGCGCCCGGCGCCGGATACCATGTGCTACCTGACGGCCCTGCTGCCGGTGGACGAGGGCGTCGCCGTCTACGCGGCGCTCACCCGGCACGCCGACACCGCCCGCGCCGCTGGGGACCCCCGCACCCGGGGACAGCTGATGTCCGACGCCCTCGTCGAATGGACCACCGGCACCCCCGGCGGGATTAGCAGCATCGAGATCCAGCTCGTGATGACCGACCGCACCCTCCTCCAGGGCGACAGCGAACCCGCAAGGCTCCCCGGCTACGGCACCGTCCCCGCCGGCTGGGCCCGCCAACTCATCAAAGGCGGCGGCTCCGCACTCGGCAACGGAAGTCCGGACACCGCCCAAGGCCACCAAGATCCGGGCGCAGGAGCTCCTGTGGGCGTAGGTCAGGGCAGCGGAGGTTCACGGGCCGGAAGTCCGGGAACAGGCCCGGTTCCGGCGGACACAGGCGGCCCGGAACCCGCTTCTGCGGATAACACCGCCCTGCAGATCTGGTTGCGGCGGCTCTACACCGCGCCCGGCACCGGGGACCTCGTCGCAATGGACTCCAAGGCCCGGCTTTTCCCCGCCGGGCTCCGCCGCTTCCTCCAAGCCCGCGACGATACCTGCCGCACCCCCTACTGCGACGCCCCGATCCGGCACATGGACCACATCCTCCCCTGGGCCGAAGGCGGACCAACCACCGCGGCCAACGGCGCAGGGCTTTGCGAAGCCTGCAACCACACCAAGGAACTCCCCGGCTGGACCAGCCGCCCCCGCCCCGGCCCCGCCAGCGACAACGGACCCGGCAACCGGCACACCCTCGAAGTCACCACCCCCACCGGCCACAAATACGACTCCACCGCACCACCCCTGCCCGGCGCACCCCTCCGGAGCGCAAAGGCCGGGAGTCCGCTCGGCGGTGCACGCGATCCGCTCGCTGACCCGTTGGCCGACACACCACGAGACATCAGCCGCGAACTCCGGCACCGGGCTAAAGCACGGAAACGCCCACGCCTCCCAGCGCAGCCAGCTGCCTGACGCGGCCGCACACCCGTGGCGCGCCGCGTTGCAGGTGCCGTTTCTCATTGGCGTCGTCTTGGCCTGCGGCAGACTGGAAGCGGCAGGCGGCGTGAAATCGCTTTTAACCGCTCCAATCCAGCTCGTCTCGGAACCCAGGGCTAACGAGTCTTACGCCCTTCATTTTCCGCTACGGCTTCTTGCCGCTTGGCGCTGGCCAAAACGACCAGCCTGGTCACCCAACCGGTGACCAAAACAGCGCCTACCGCCACGAAAAAAATATTGGCGCCTGTCCATCCTTCGCTGTCCAGCCTCAGAAGGGCCGGAATGATGACGCAGACGCCGCAGACCAGTCCGCACCAGATGACCCTGTGCTCACGCTTTCCCTCCTTCCAGCGGATCGAGACGCCTAAGCACTCGGGTAAATCGCCCCATCGACCAATCCAAAGGTGCACTCCCTGTCAGGACCGTGTGGAAGTGCGCCATGGTCTATGCCGCCGGCACTAGTCCGCGGCGCCGTCGCCGTAGGGTGCCGGCCCGGTCACTACTTCGTTCGAGGGGTTATTCGACCATTCCGAAAAGGATCCCGGGTACAGCGCGGCCGGGAATCCGGCGATGGCGAGCGCTGCTATTTCGTGGGCTGCCGTGACACCCGAACCGCAATAGACCGCGGTGGGGACGCCCGGCCGCACGCCAAGGCGGGCGAAGCGGGCCGCCAGCTGTTCGGGCGGAAGGAACCGGCCGTCGTCGTCGAGGTTGCCGCCGGTGGGAGCGCTGACCGCACCCGGGATGTGGCCGGCGCGCGGGTCCACGGGCTCGATCTCGCCGCGGAAACGCTCCCCGGCGCGGGCATCGAGCAGCACGCCCTGCTCAGCCCACGTGGCGGCCCGGCCGGCGTCGATCACGGGCAACGCGCCGTCCGAAAGAACGATGTCCCCAGGCTCCGCTTGCCGCTCACCGCTTTCCGTCCCGTATCCGGCGGCACGCCAGGCGGCCAGTCCGCCGTCGAGGAGATAGACGTCAGCAAGGCCGGCGTTCCGGAGCATCCACCAGAGCCGCGCGGCCGCCATGTTGCCGCTGTCGTCGTACGCAACAACCGTGTCGCCCGTCCGAACGCCCCACGCCCGGACCGATGCCTGGAAATGCTGCAGCGGCGGGAGCGGGTGGCGCCCGCGGGCAGGGTCTGCGGGGCCGGCAAGCTCGGAGGGGAGGTCCACGAAGACTGCCCCGGGAAGGTGCTCCCGCATATAGTGCTCGCGCCCGTGTGGATCACCGAGCGCCCAGCGTACGTCCAGCAGGACGGTGCGCCGGCCGGAATCCAGCCGTTCCTTCAGGGAAGCCACATCCATGAGTGTTTGCATCCACCAACTCTATCCGCGGGTTGTGCCACGCATCCGGGGGCATCGCTCCCGCCAAGCCCCGCCGGTAGTCTGGTTCCCGTGACCAGTGAGAGTACGCAGAACCGCGCCTGGGCCGACGAGGCAATCCTCAGGATCAACGCGGAGAACAACCGCTCCGCGGACACCCACCTATACCTCATCCCGCTGCCGGAGCGCTGGGGCGTCCAGCTATACCTCAAGGACGAGTCCGCGCACCGCACCGGAAGCCTGAAGCACCGGCTGGCCCGCTCGCTGTTTCTTTTCGGCCTGGTGAACGGCTGGATCAGGGAAGGCACCACGATTGTGGAAGCATCCAGCGGGAGCACGGCCGTTTCCGAGGCCTACTTCGCACAACTGCTGGGCCTGCCTTTCATCGCCGTTCTGCCGCGCACCACGAGCCGTGAGAAGGTGGCGCTGATCGAACGCTTCGGGGGCACTTGCCGCCTCGTGGACCACCCGTCCGAAATCTACTCGGCCGCCGCGGAACTCGCCAGGAGCTGCCGCGGCCACTACATGGACCAGTTCACCTATGCGGAGCGGGCCACCGACTGGCGCGGCAACAACAACATCGCCGAGTCCATCTTCGGTCAACTAGCGCTCGAAGAGCACCCAATTCCCCGCTGGATCGTGGTGGGCGCCGGAACCGGCGGCACCAGCGCCACGATCGGCAGGTACCTCCGCTATCACCGCCACGATACGAAACTTGCCGTCGTCGACCCCGAGAATTCGGCGTTCTATCCGGCGTGGCTGGACTGCCGCGAAAGCGGCACGCTTGCCTCGGACGCCACAGGTCTACCCTCAAGGATTGAGGGTATCGGCCGGCCCCGGATGGAGCCGAGCTTTGTCCCGGGCGTGATCGACCACATGATCCAGGTCCCGGACGCCGCCTCGGTGGCGGCAATGCGCCACCTTCAGCGCCATGCCGGGCTGCACGCCGGTCCGTCCACGGGCACCAACCTCTGGGGCGTCTGGCAGCTCATTGCCGGGATGGTCGCGGAGGGCCAGCGCGGCAGCGTCGTATCCTTGCTGTGCGACGGCGGCGACCGCTATGCGGGCAACTATTACAACCCGGAGTGGCTGACGTCCCAGGAGCTGGACCCCGCCCCGCACGAAGACACCCTCGCCGGCTTCTTCGCAACCGGGACGTGGCCGGCCTAAGCCCTGGACCCTACGTCCTAGACCTCCACGGAGTCCCCGCTGGAGAGGTGCCGGTATTGCGTGCCGTATTTTGCGCCGATCCGGGTGACATGCCCTTCCACGAACCCCTGTCCGGTCTCGTTGAGCAGTCCGTCGTGAATCGGAAACGCCTGGGACGCCCGCACACCGATCACGAAGTCCACTACTTCCCCCACCTTGTTCCAGGGCGCGTGGATCGGCACCAGAAGGGTCTGCACCTCGACGCCGTCCGGCACCACGAAGGAGTCCCCGGGGTGGTAGACGTTCGAGTCCACCACGTAGCCCACGTTGGCCACCACCGGAATCTGGGGATGGATCACGGCGTGCTGGCCACCGAAGCTCCGGACAGCGAAGCCGGCGGCTTCAAAGTCCTCCCCCGGCGCCACGGAATGGATCCGGGACCCGGCGTCGGCCGCCTTTTCACGCAATTGGTCCGCCACTCCCGCCGGCGCGAAGAGCTGCAAGGTATCACTGCCCGCCAAAGCGTCGACGACGGCGCCGACGTCGATGTGGTCCGGATGCTCGTGGGTGATCAGCACGGCATCCGCGCCTGCAAGTGCCTCCTCCGTCTCCGACAAGGTCCCCGGGTCGAACACCAGGACCTTGCCGTCCTTTTCGAGGCGGACACATGCGTGGGCGAATTTCGTAAGCTTCATCGGGCCAGCCTAAGGAACCGCCGCCGCAGTGTCCACGATCCCCGGCTGGTAATCTTGGACATGGCCAGCACGCCATCGAAACCGACTGTGAAGTGAGTTCCCCAATGTCCCAGGGCGCCCCCGCCGACGGCAGCAGGCCGCCTGCCCCGGTCCCCGCGGCAGGCAAGGAGCAGCGGGTTACCAAGCAGCGCCTGGCGGTCTCCGCCGCCCTCGACGAGCTGGCAGACTTCGTCAGCACGCAGGAGCTTCACCGCATCCTGCACGAGCGGGGCAGCTCCGTTTCGCTGGCCACCTCCTACCGGATTCTGCAGTCACTTGCCGACGACGGACTCGTTGACGTCCTGCGCAACGCCGACGGCGAGGCGGTCTACCGGCGCTGCGCCGTCACCGGGCACCACCATCACCTCCTGTGCCGCAACTGCGGCAAGGCGGTTGAAGTTGAAGCGCCCGCCGTTGAGGCCTGGGCCGCACGGATCGCACAGGAGCACGGGTTCACCGCCGTGGAGCACACAGTGGAGATTTTTGGTCTGTGCCCCGAATGCACGGCACGGCAAGCCGCCCAATAGTCGTCTTTCTTGCAGCGCGGCAGTCAGTCCCGGGTGAACCTGATCTGGCCCAGCCTGTTGCTGAGTACCAACCCCTGCGCATCCAGCTGGTAGACCATCGGTTCCTTGACGTAGCCGGTGGTCCAGCTGCGGTGTTCTGCCGCCGGACCGGCGCAGCCGTCCGCGGACTCCACGAGCCCGCCGGGGTCGGGGGTCAGGGAAAAGACATCGAGAACCACGGGGATATTCAGGACGCCGCACGGCATCCGGACCACCATGGTCAACGAGGCATCCATCCGGTCAAAGCTCACCGACAGAGGTGTGGACGCCAGCCAGGACAGATTCTGGCCGGCGGCGTTGCCCGCCACGGACGTGAAATGCCCGCACTCCAGCGGTGGCCCTGCCGCACCGGCGTCGGCATGGCACCCCGCGGGAAGTTGACTTGTCGTGGGGGCCGGCCCGGGGCCTAGGCCTGCACCTCCCGACGGCGGGTTCTTGGGCTCTCCCAGAACCAATCTCCAGCGCCCGCGGCTCCAGGAGATCTGGTACCGGACGGCGGAGGGTTCGCCGTTCCGGGACGCATCCACAGTTGCGACTTCCGGGAAATCGTTGCTGAGCCGAAGCTGCCAGGAACCGGGCGTCCAGCCACGGGTGGACTCGACCAACTGCTGCGCTTCGGGCCGGATGTTGAGCCGGTCATCGATCACCAGGCTCTCGACCTGCTCCACCGAGCCGGAGGTCGCTGCGTTCATCACGCCGCGGGCGAATGCCTCCCGGCTTGAGAGGTCCGGCGGGGATGTTTCCGCTCCGCAGGCCACGGTGGTCTGCATCGCCACGAGCAAGAGTAGGGCGGTGCGCATCAGCCGCCGCACCGCCGTCGTCCGTCCAACCCCCATAGCTGCACCCTACGGTGCCGCTACCCGGAGGGATAGCCCGTGGCCGGATGAGGACCCGGTCGGCTAGCCGGGCTGCATCAGGACGCGGGAACCGGCTCGCTGCGCAGCACCCGGCCGTTGATGCCGCGCCGGGCCCGGAGCCCGCCGACCAGCCGGCACACCACGTAGATCAGGAACGACAGCGTGGTCACGTACGGGCTGATCGGGAGCCGGCCGCCGAGGGCCAGCAAAATGCCGCCGACTGTCGCGGTCACGGCAAACACGACGCTGAGGGCCACCACCAACCGGGGCGAGGACGTCACCCGCAAGGCCGCAGCGGCGGGCGTGATCAACAGCGCCAGCACCAGCAGGGCTCCCACGATCTGGATGGAGAGCGCCACACTCACGCCCAGCAGCAGCATGAATCCGAGGGCGAGACTCCGGACCGGCACGCCGCGTGCGGCGGCGACGTCGGGGTCAACGCTGGCGAAGGTCAGCGGCCGCCAGATGGCCACCAATGCGAGCATTACGACGACGGCGGCACCCGCCAGGACCTGCAGCTGGACTGTTCCGACGGAGACGATCTGCCCGGTGAGCAGACCGAATTTGTTTGCGGTGCGGCCTTCGTAAAGCGACAGGAACAGGATGCCCAAGCCGAGGCCGAAGGGCATGAGCACGCCGATGGTCGAGTTTTTGTCCCTGGCACGGACACCCATCAGGCCCAGCAGCAGCGCTGCCACCACCGACCCCGCCAGGGAACCAAGGACCACGTCCGCGCCAATCAGGAGAGCAAAGGCCGCGCCGGCGAACGAGAGCTCGGAGATGCCATGCACGGCGAACGCCAGGTCCCGCTTCATGACGAAAGTGCCGACCAGGCCGCCCAGCAGCCCGAGGACCGCCCCGGCCCAGATGGAGTTCTGCACGAGTACGAGCAGTTCGCCGTAGTTCTCGAAGTTGAAAATCGAATTGAGCAGGTTGCCGAGGTCCATCTAGCCCACCTCCCCTGCCACGGCGTGGACATCCTCGTGGTGGTGCGTGCTGCCTTCGGGAACTCCCACGACGACGATTCGGCCGTTCGCGTGGATCACTTCGACATGGCTCCCGTAGAGGTCGGAGAGGACCTCGGTGGTCATGACGTCCTGCGGGCTGCCCACCCGGAAGCGGCCGCCGGCCAGGTAAAGCACCGTGTCGACGTAGTCAACGATGGGGTTGATCTCGTGTGTCACGAACACCACGGCGCTGCTCTGTTGGCGGCACTGGTCGTTGATCAGGCCGCTGACGGCCTGCTGGTGCTGGAGGTCAAGGGATAGCAGGGGCTCATCGCAGAGCAGTACCTTCGGGTCCGTGGCCAGGGCCTGGGCGACGCGCAGGCGCTGCTGCTCGCCGCCGGAGAGCTGACCCACCGGCACCCTGGAATAGTCTTCGGCGCCGACGAGTTCGAGCAGCCGGTCAATTTTGCGGTTCGCCTTGGCGGCTCCCAGGCGGATTCCCCAGCGGTGGCCGTCGACGCCGAAACCGACGAGGTCCCGGCCGCGCAAAGGCGTGTCCGGGTCAAAGGATTTCTGCTGCGGGACGTAGCCGATGCGACGGCTCCCCCGTTCCACCGGATGTCCGTCAAGCACGGCAGTACCGGTCGTCAGCTCCTGCAGCCCGAGCAACACCTTGAGGAAACTGGTCTTGCCGCTGCCGTTGGGGCCGAGGACGGCGAGGAATTCGCCCGGGTTGATGTCCAGGTCCAGGTTTTCCCAAAGGGTCCGGTTGCCGAACGTGAGGGAGGCACCGCGAAGGCTCACTGCGGGTGTCAACGTGGATTTCCTCGATTTCTGCGTGAGTCGTTCTGCTCACGCTGTCCCGACAATCTTAGGCCAGGGTCTTTGCAATCAGCTCGACATTGTCCGCCATCCACTGGAGGTAGCTCTTGCCGTCGGGCAGGGTTTCGCTGAAGTTCAGCACCGGAACCGCGGCCCCCTCGGCGGCGTCCTTCAGGGCGAGCGTCTGTGGTCCTTCGGTCTGCGAGTTGTAGGCCAGCAGCCTGACCGAGCCGGAACGGACAAGGTCGACGGCGGCCTTCAGCACGGCGGGCGGAACGTCGGAACCGGATTCAATCGCCGCCTTGAACTCGGCGGGTGTCTGGTCCTCGAGGCCCGCCGCTTCCAGGAGGTACAGCGGCACGGGTTCGGTGACGGCGGCAGCCGCGTGGCCGGCTGAAGCCTGGATGGCGGCCAGCTTCGCTTCCATCCCGGCGAGGGACTCCTTGAGGGAGGCAGCGTTTGTTGTGAACGTTGCGGCAGCGGACGGTTCGAGCTGGCCGAGCTTTGCGGCCACCGCGTCGGCCAGCTTCGCCATGGCAGGCAGGCTGTACCAGACGTGTTCGTTGAAGCTTTCCGGGCCATGGCCATGGGAATCAGCTGACTCCGTGGAGCTTCCGGCTTCCTCTGCCGGAGCCAGCCCGGAAATTTCGACGGCGTTCAGCACCTTGGCATGGTCCAGCCCGGTATCGTCCGCGAGCTTGTCGATGAAGCCGTCGTAGCCGCCGCCGTTTTCCACGAGCAGCTCGGCTTTGGACACGGCCAGTTTGTCCTGGGTGGTGGCCTCGTAGGAGTGCGGGTCCTGGCTGGTGCGGGTGATAATGGAGTTCACCTTGACCTTGTCGCCGCCAATGGCGCTGACGATGTCGCCGTAGACGCTGGTGGAGGCGACCACCTCGACCACGCCGTCGCCGGCACTCGCCCGGGAGCCCTCTGCCGCGGGGCTGCACGCCGTCAGCATCAGGGAGATGGCGCCAACAGCGGTCACTAGGGCACGGGCTGAGGGACGACGCATGAAAACCTCGGTTCTGGTAATGAGAATCAGGCGCAATAGCACCGCTAAAAAGAATAGCCCCAAATAGGAATGATTCCTATTTGGGGCTATTCGGCATGGCCCTAGTCCTGTCCGAGCCTTCGATAACCGGTGGCCTGCGTGGCGTCCCGGATCTCACCGACGAGTTCCTCGATGACGTCCTCGAGGAACAGGACACCCTGGGTTTTGCCGTCAGGTCCGATCACGCGCGCCAGGTGTGAGCCGGTCCGCTGCATGACGGACATCGCTTCCTCGATCTCGTCGTCCATCGCCAGGTTTGCCAGCGAACGGATGCGGCTTTCCGCGATGGGCTGGTGGTACGCCCCGTCCGGTATGGACAGCACATCCTTGATGTGGAGGTAGCCGGACAGCATCCCGTCGTCGTCGAGCATGGGAAAACGGGAGAACCCCGTCCGGCTCACGGCCTTCTCGAACTCCGCCGGCGTGGTGGCGGCCTTGAGCATCACAAGCTTCTCCAGCGGCACCATGACGCGGGACGCCGTCTGCGCGGAGAACTCCAGCGCGCCGGTGATCAGCCCGGCGTCGTCATCCACCAAGCCGTGGCGCGTGGACTCCTGCACGATGGACTGCACCTCCTCAAGCGTGAAGGAGGACGTGACTTCGTCCTTCGGCTCAATCCGCATCAGCTTCAGGATGTGGTTCGCGGACCAGTTCAAGGCCACGATTACCGGTTTCACCAACCCGGCGATGAACATCAGCGGCGGAGCCAGCAGCAGGGCCGCCTTGTCGGCAACCGAAACCGAGATGTTCTTCGGAACCATCTCGCCGAACGTGACGTGCAGGAAGGTAACAACCAACAGGGCGACCGCAAACGCGACGACGTCGGCAATTTCCATCGGCATGCCCACGGCTTCGAGCGGCACCGCCAACAGGTGGTGGATCGCGGGTTCCGCAACCTGCAGGATCAGCAGCGAGCAGACCGTGATGCCAAGCTGCGAGCAGGCGAGCATCAGGGACACGTTTTCCATGGCCCGCAAGGCGGTCTGGGCCGGCTTGGACCCGGCCTCGGCGAGCGGTTCGATCTGGCTGCGCCGGGCGGACATGACCGCAAACTCGGCTGCCACGAAGAAGGCATTGCCAATCAGCAGGACGACGAGCCAGAGAATTCCTCCCCAGTCACTCATGCGGCACCTACCTGGCCGGACTTTTGGCTGTCCCCGTGCTCCGCCCCGCTGTCGCGGGCAGGCCGGAAGCAGATCCGGTCGATCCGGCGTCCGTCCATGCGGGTCACACTGAGTGTTCCGCCGCCGACGTCGATGGTGTCCCCGACGGCCGCGATGCGGCCCAGCTTGCTCATGACGTAGCCGCCCACGGTTTCGTAGGCAGCCTCGTCGGGAACAGACAATCCGGGGACCTGCTCCGACAGTTCATCGGGCCGGAGCAGGCCCGGGAAGTACCAGTCCCCCGAGGCGCTCTGCAGCAGTCCCGGCCGGACCTTGTCGTGTTCATCCGCGACTTCCCCGACAATTTCCTCCACCAGGTCCTCCAAGGTGGCGATGCCGGCAGTGCCGCCGTATTCGTCGAGGACCACGGCCAGCTGCAGGTTGCCTTCGCGCAGTTCGGCCAGCAGGGCGTCGAGGTGGATGGTCTCCGGTACCCGCAGCACCTCGGTCATGATCGCTCCGGCCTCCAGCTTTGCCCGCCTGGCAGGGGGAACGGCAATGGCTTTCTTGATGTGGACCACGCCACGGATGTCGTCCGAGGACTCACCGATGACGGGAAAGCGGGAATACCCCGTGCGCCTCGCGGCTTCGACGATGTCGGCGACCGGCTGGTCCCCGTCAATCGTTTCCACGCGGATGCGCGGGGTCATCACGTCTGCGGCGGTCCGTGAGGAGAACTGCAGGGTCCGGGCGACGAAGTTGGCGGTCCCCGCGTCCAGTGTTCCCATCGCCGCGGAACGGCGCACCAGCGACGCCAGTTCCGCCGGTGTGCGGGCGCCCGAAATCTCCTCCTTGGCCTCGAGTCCGAAGACGTTCAGGACCTTGTTGGAGAAACCGTTGAGGAGCACGATGGCGGGCTTGAAAATGGCCGTGAAGATCAGCTGCGGACGCGCTACCGCCTTGCCGATCTGAAAGGACAGCGAGATGGCCATGTTCTTGGGCACGAGCTCGCCGATCAGCATCGACAGCAGTGTGGCGAGGGCCATCGCGACCACCAGGGACAGCGAAATTGCTGCTGCCTCCGGGAATCCGAGCGCGGTCAGGGGCCCCTCAAGCAGCTTCCCGACGGACGGTTCCATGACGTAGCCGGTGAGCAGCGTGGTCATGGTGATGCCGAGCTGGCAGCTGGACAGCTGGGTCGATAGTGATTTAAGGCATTTGAGCAGCGGCACCGCGGCGGTATCGCCGTCGTCCACGGCACGCTGGACGGAGGCCTGGTCCAAAGCGACCAGGGAGAACTCAACCGCTACGAAGAAGCCGGTGCCAAGGATGAGCAGCAGGCCGGCTGCGAGCAGGAACCACTCCATTTAGCGGCCTGCTTCCGACGCCACGCAGTGGCGTGCGATTCGGGCGCTGACGTGCCGGGCGGTGACGTGCAGGGCGGTGACGTGCAGGGCGCGGCAAGGCCCGGCCTTGGGAAACTGGTGGGACCGGTCCGGCGGAGGATGGTCAGCGTGCGCCGACCCGGTTTCCTGGAAGGTACCCGACTGGTGATGTGCCGGGGAGCGATGGGCGCGTGAACGGGGTTTGCCGGCTCTGCGGGTGGACTGCGCGGCAACGGTTTCCGTTGTCCGCTGGCAGCCCCCAGGCCGGCACCTAGATTTACTGTCCATAAGAATGCCAGTCTACAGGAGCGCCTCCCGCCGGACGTCAGGTGACGCCCGGCGAGAGGCCCCACCTGCCCGGTCCGGGGACGACGCGAACCGGTTACCAGCTTTGCGGGACCGGACGCCCCTCCTCGTAACCTGCCGCGGACTGGATCCCGGCCACGGCCCGCTCGCGGAACGCGGCGAGGTCGGCGGCGCCGGCATAGCTCATGGAACTGCGGAGCCCCGCCGTGATCATGTCGAGCAGGTCCTCAACCCCGGGCCTGGCCGGGTCCACAAACATGCGGGAGGTGGAGATGCCCTCCTCGAACAGGGCTTTGCGGTCCTTTTCGAAGGCACCCTCACGCTGGTTGCGGTTCTGCACCGCCCGGGCGGAGGCCATGCCGAAGCTTTCCTTGAACTGCCGGCCGGTGGCATCCACCTGCAGGTCCCCCGGGCTCTCGTGGGTGCCGGCGAACCAGGACCCGATCATGACCTGGCTTGCTCCTGCCGCCAGGGCGAGGGCCACGTCGCGCGGGTAGCGGACCCCGCCGTCGGCCCAGACCCGGCCGCCGGAGGCGCGGGCCGCCGCGGAACATTCCAGCACCGCGGAGAACTGCGGACGGCCCACCGCCGTCATCATCCGCGTGGTGCACATGGCGCCCGGACCGACGCCGACCTTGACGATGTCCGCCCCGGCCTGGATGAGTTCGCGGGTCGCGTCCGCCGTGACCACGTTGCCGGCCACCACCGGCACCCCGGGGTTGAGGCCCTTGACGGCGCCCAGTGCGTCGAACATCTTCTGCTGGTGGCCATGTGCGGTATCGAGGACCAGGACGTCGACGCCGGCGGCGAGGAGTTCCGCTGCCCGCCCCGCAACGTCACCATTGATCCCGACGGCGGCGGCAACCTTGAGCCGGCCGTCATCATCCAGGACCGGGCGGTACAGCGTGGAGCGCAGTGCGCCCTTCCGGGTCAGGACGCCTATGAGGGACCCTGCCTGCTGCACCGGCACGTAGTCGGTCCCCGCCGCATCCATCGCGTCGAACGCGCGGCGCAGCGGGTCCTCTTTGACGGCGCGCCCGGCGGCCGTCCCGCCGTCGAACGCGCCGTCAAAGAGTGCCGCATCCAGCACGAGGGGCTGGTGCCGGAGCACCGAGGCCAGGGACGCGAACCGGTCCCGGCCTTCGCAGTCGGCCGCGCGGACGACGCCGGCGACGGCGCCCGTGCCGTCAACGACGGTCACCGCGCCGTGCGGCCGCTTGCCCATCAGGTGCAGCGCGTCGATGACCGTGTCCGAGGCCGACAGAGTGACGGGCGTCTCCAGGACCGTATGCCGGGCCTTGATCCAGGCGGTTACTTCCCGGATCACGTCGAGCGGCACGTCCTGCGGCAGGACGGCGAGTCCGCCGCGGCGCGCCATGGTTTCGGCCATGCGCTTGCCGGTCACTGCCGTCATATTCGCGGCCACGAGGGGAATCGTGGAACCCGTTCCGTCGTCCGCCGCCAGGTCCACGTCCAGCCGGGACGTGACATCGGAGCGGGAAGGGACCAGGAAGAGGTCCGAATACGTCAGGTCGGTGCTGGGCTGGTTCAGGAATCGCACGCTGCTCCTTGATAGGCAATCTCGGTGCATAAGGGTTGTTAAGGTGATTCTAGGCGAGGCCGGGCGCGCGCGGAGCGGCTGCGGGAGGGGCCTTCGGGCGCCTCCGCGGAGGTCCTCCAACGAACGTTCCCCATCACTACATGATTTGAGTCACCCTTATTGGCGGTTTGGCAAGAATCGTCACTAGACTGGCAGAGGTCTGGGTTCACTGGACGCGGAGACTGGGTCCACCCTCGTGCTGAGGCACCGTGGAAATCAGTGGGAATCAAACTCATGGAAGAGGCGTATTTCAAGTGCCAGAGCAGCCAAGCCACCGTCTACCAGAGGAATTTGGCGGAAATGAGTGGCTCGTTGACGAACTGTACGAGCGGTATCAGCAGGACAAGAACTCCGTGGACGCCAAATGGTGGCCGTTGTTCGAATCGTTTGACGCCGGTGATGGTTCCTCCTCCAACGGGGCCTCGGGCGCAGCGCACCCGGCCACCCGAGAACTCCCCGTCGTAGCTCCTCCTGCCGCGGCACCGGCCGCACCAGCGCCCGCCGCAGCCGCAGCACCGGCTGCTGCACCGGCTCCCGCTGCACCGGCTTCCGCCGCACCCGCTCCGGCAGCGCAGGCTCCCAGCGCCCCGAAGGCACCCGCCACGGCTGCCCGTGACGGCTCCCGGACGGCCGAAGCCGCCGGCACGCAGCCCATCCCGGCACAGCTTCCCAAGAACATCAAGGCCCCGACGGCGCCCGAAGAGGACGTCGTCTCCGTCCTGCGCGGCCCGGCGAAAGCCATCGCCACCAACATGATCACCAGCCTGGAGGTTCCGACCGCCACGAGCGTGCGGGCCATCCCGGCGAAGCTGCTGATCGACAACCGCGTGGTCATCAACTCCAACCTGGCCCGCGCCCGCGGCGGCAAGGTCTCCTTCACGCACCTGATCGGCTACGCCGTCATCCGCGCCCTGGCCCAGTTCCCCTCCATGAACGTGTACTACGACGAGATCGACGGCAAGCCGGTCGCAGTCCAGCCCGCCCACGTCAACTTCGGCATCGCCATCGACATGCCCAAGCCGGACGGCACCCGCCTGCTCATGGTGCCCAACATCAAGAAGGCGGAGACCCTCAACTTCTCCGAGTTCTGGCACACCTACGAGGACCTGATCAAGCGCGCCCGCGCCGGCAAGCTGACCGCGGACGACCACTCGGGAACCACGGTGTCGCTGACGAACCCGGGCGGCATCGGCACGGTGCACTCGGTACCGCGCCTGTCCAAGGGCCAGGCCGCCATCATCGGCGTCGGCGCCCTCGACTACCCGGCCGAATTCCAGGGCGCCAGCGAGAAGATCATCGCGCAGAACGCCATCAGCAAGGTCCTCACGCTGACCTCCACCTATGACCACCGCGTCATCCAGGGTGCCGGCAGCGGCGAGTTCCTCAAGCTTGTGCACCAGCTCCTGCTCGGTGCCCAGGACTTCTACGACGAGATCTTCGAGTCGCTGCGCATCCCGTACGAGCCCGTACGCTGGAGCCCGGACCTGCAGGTTGACCCGGCGGACCAGATCAACAAGGTCGCCCGGATCCAGCAGCTCATCCACTCCTACCGCGTCCGCGGGCACCTGATGGCGGATACCGATCCGCTCGAATATGTCCAGCGCAAGCACCCGGACCTGGACGTCCTCACCTACGGCCTCACCCTGTGGGACCTGGACCGCGAGTGGCCCACGGGCGGCTTCGGCGGCAAGCCGATGCTCGCCTTCCGCGAAATCCTCGGCGTCCTCCGGGACGCGTACTGCCGCACCACCGGCATCGAGTACATGCACATCCAGGACCCCGTCGAGCGCAAGTGGTTCCAGGACCAGCTGGAGCACCCGTACTCCAAGCCGAGCCGTGACGAGCAGCTGCGCATTGTCTCCAAGCTCAACGCTGCCGAGGCTTTCGAGACCTTCCTGCAGACGAAGTTCGTCGGCCAGAAGCGCTTCTCGCTTGAAGGCGGCGAGTCCCTGATTCCGCTGCTGGACGCGATCATTTCCGATGCCGCCGACGACGAACTCGACGAAGTCGCCATCGGCATGGCCCACCGTGGCCGGCTCAATGTGCTCACCAACATCGCGGGCAAGACCTACGCGCAGGTATTCCGCGAATTCGAAGGCACCCAGGACCCGCGCTCCGTGCAGGGCTCCGGCGACGTGAAGTACCACCTCGGCACCGAGGGCACCTTCACCTCGGACAACGGCAAGGAGACGAAGGTCTACCTCGCCGCCAACCCGTCGCACCTCGAGGCGGTGGACTCGGTCCTCGAAGGCATCGTCCGCGCCAAGCAGGACCGCCTGGACCAGGGCGAGGCCTTCCCCGTCCTGCCGATCATGGTCCACGGCGACGCGGCCTTCGCCGGCCAGGGCGTGGTGGCGGAAACGCTCAACCTGTCCCAGCTGCGCGGCTACCGCACCGGCGGCACCATCCACATCGTGGTGAACAACCAGGTGGGCTTCACCACCGCCCCGTCGTCCTCCCGTTCCTCCACGTACTCCACGGACGTCGCCAAGATGATCCAGGCACCGGTGTTCCACGTGAACGGCGATGACCCGGAGGCCGTGGTCCGGATCGGCCAGCTCGCCTACGAGTTCCGCCAGCGCTTCCACAAGGACGTCGTCATCGACATGGTCTGCTACCGGCGCCGCGGGCACAACGAGGGCGATGACCCCTCGATGACCCAGCCGCTGATGTACAACCTGATCGAAGCCAAGCGTTCGGTCCGGAAGCTCTACACCGAGTCCCTGATCGGGCGCGGCGACATCACCGAAGAGGAAGCTGAGCAGCTGCTGCGCGACTACCAGGAACGCCTTGAGCGGGTCTTCGCCGAAACGCACGCCGCCCAGACCTCGCCGATTCCGATCATTACGGCGGACTCAGCGGCGATCTCCGACCTCGAGCGCCCGACGGCGCAGCAGGCGGACAGCGGTGTCAGCGCTCCCGCAACCACCGCAATCTCCGCCGAGACGCTGGCCCGCATCGGCAAGGCCCACGTGGAGATTCCCGAGGGCTTCACCGTCCACGCCAAGCTCAAGCAGCTGCTGGAAAAGCGTGAGCAGATGTCCCGCGAGGGCGGCATTGACTGGGGCTTCGGCGAAATCGCCGCGTTCGGTTCGCTCATCATGGAAGGCGTCCCCGTCCGGCTCGCCGGCCAGGACTCCCGCCGCGGCACCTTCGTCCAGCGGCACGCCGTTTTCCACGACCGCGCCAACGGAGACGAGTGGCTGCCTCTGGGCCACCTCTCCGACAACCAGGCGAAGCTGTGGATCTACGACTCCCTGCTGTCCGAATACGCTGCCATGGGCTTCGAATACGGCTACTCCGTGGAACGCCCGGACGCCCTCGTCCTCTGGGAAGCCCAGTTCGGCGACTTCGTCAACGGTGCGCAGACCATCATCGACGAATTCATCTCCTCGGCAGAGCAGAAGTGGGGCCAGCGTTCCTCGCTCGTCCTGATGCTGCCGCACGGCTACGAAGGCCAGGGACCGGACCACTCCTCCGCGCGCATCGAACGCTTCCTACAGATGTGCGCCGAAGAGAACATGATCGTGGCCAACCCCACGACGGCGGCCTCGCACTTCCACCTGTTGCGCCGCCAGGCCTACAGCCGCCCGCGCAAGCCGCTCATCATCTTCACGCCGAAGCAGCTGCTCCGCCTCAAGGCCGCAGCATCTTCCGTGGAGGACTTCACCCAGGGCAGCTTCCAGACAGTCATCCCCGACCACGAGCAGCTGCAGGCGGACGCCGTCGAGCGCGTGCTGCTCGTCTCCGGACGTCTTTACTACGATCTTCTGTCCACCCGGCAGAAGACCGACGACAAGACGACGGCGATCGTGCGGGTCGAGCAGCTCTACCCGCTGCCAGCAGCCGAGATCGCCGCGGAGCTGGCCAAATACCCGAACGCCGAGGTTGTCTGGGCGCAGGACGAGCCGGCCAACCAGGGTCCATGGCCATTCATGGGGCTCCACCTGCCGGACGCCATCGACCGCCGGGTGCGCCTCGTATCCCGTCCTGCCTCGGCTTCCACCGCGGCAGGGTCGATGAAGCGCCACGCGGCCGAGCAGGATGCCCTGCTCAAGCAGGCATTCGCACGCAAGTAAGCTCAACGCTGCCCGGCCGGAGATGAAAGAAAAGCAACTCCGGCCGGGCAGCCTTGTTTAACCGTCTGTGTCCAGCCGACGGTGTTCGTAAGACACCGCCCGGTTGGCGCTGTGGACTGAAGAGGTAGTCGTGGAAGATCGAAAGCTGCGGATCGCAGCCGTTGGCGATGAGCTGCTGGCCGGGCTCGGTGATCCCCGCGCGCTGGGATGGCTGGGCCGCGTGCTGGCCCGCACTCCGCAGGACGGCGTCTCACTTGAGGCGTACTCCCTGCCCTGCCCGCAGGAAGGCACCGAGGGGCTGGCCGCACGCTGGCTTCAGGAAGCGGGCCGCCGCTTCAGCGTCCACCACGAGAACCGCCTCGTGGTCGGGCTCTCCGGGCGCGACATCGAGTTCGGGCTGTCCACCGCCCGCAGCCGGCTGAACCTGGCCAACATCCTGGACTCGGCCACGCAGAACAGGATCGAAGTCTTCGTGGTCGGTCCGCCGCCCACGCTGGATCCGGCCCAGAACCGCCGGCTGGGTGATCTCAACACAGCCTTCGCCGACGTCACCACGCGCCGCAAGCACCTGTATGTGGACACCTTCTCACCGCTGCTGAACCACGAACAGTGGCGCCAGGACCTCGCGGCGAACGGGGGCACGCCCGGACAGGCCGGCTACGGCCTGATGGCGTGGCTTGTGCTGCACCGCGGGTGGTTCCAGTGGCTGCGCCTGGACGCGCCCGAGTAAACGGCGGACGTTCGGAGGTCTTCCCCTCCCCTCACCCCCGCTGGCACTCGCGATATATCTTGACTATGCCCAGAAGAGGCTATACCGTGGGCATCACAGTCGCGATATATCGTGAGCGGTGAGGAATCCAGATCCGGAGGAACCCATGGAAGAGAACACCTGGAGCGTGACCGGCCCGCAGGTCATCGACGTCGACGGCGTCCGCTCACTGAAACTCGGCATCGTCCGCGGCCGCTTTGACGTCGTGACGCATGACGAGGATGTCGCCCGGGTCGAGGTTTCGGAAATCTCCGGCGATCCGCTCAGCATTTCCTTGGTGAACGGCCGGCTGGAAGTACGGCACCAGCTGCACGGCGCTCAGGGCTGGTTCAAAAACCTGATGGGCACCGTCAACAACAACAGCAGCAACGCCGTGGTGATCAGCATCGCCCTGCCCGCCGGCGTGGAGGTGGAAGCGGGTACCGTCAGCGGCGACGGGATGGTCTCCGGCATCAGCGGCCACAGCCGGCTCAGCACCGTCTCCGGTTCGGTGCTTGCCGACGGCACCTCAGGAGAGCTTGCCGTCAACACTGTCAGCGGTGAAGTGATCGCCCGCAACCACCACGGCGTGCTGACGGCCAAGAGCGTCTCCGGGGAAGTCACGGCCTCGGGAAAGTTCAGCAACATTCGTGCGAACACCGTCAGCGGCGACCTCAGCTTCGACCTGCACGGCTTCACCCATGACTTCGGTGCCAATTCCGTGTCGGGCGACGTCACCATCCGGCTGCCGTACGACGTCGGCGTAGACATCGTGGCGAAGTCCGCCAGCGGCGCCGTCATCATCGATGACCAGACGTACGCCCAGCCCGGCGGTACCGTCCAGACGATCGCCGGACCGGACGCCCAGCTCATGCTGGTGCGGACCAACTCCGTCTCCGGAAAGACCGCCATCTTCCACGGGCAGCCCGCCACGGATAACGAACAGGCGCGCTGATGCCTGCCGTCTTCGCCCACGGCGCCCTGCGGCTCTATCTGCTGGCCCTGCTGGAGTCCGGGCCCAAGCACGGCTACGAGCTCATCAAGGCCCTCAGCGACCGCTTCGGCGGCACGTACTCCCCCAGCGCCGGCACGATCTACCCCCGCCTCGGGAAACTCGAGGAGGAAGGACTCGTGGCCACCCGGACGGAGGGCCGCAGGACGAACTACAGCATCACCCCTGCCGGGCGGGAGGAACTCGAGAACCGGCGGGACGAGCTCGCCGGCGTCGAAAACGACATTTCCGCCTCGGTCCGCCGCCTCGCCGACAACCTGCGCCAGGACATCCGGGTCAACATGCAGGGCCTGCGCGCGGACCTGGCCGCGACCGCGGAGGCGGCCCGTTCCGCCGCTTCCTCGTCCGCTCCGGTGGCGGGATCAGCGGCCGGCTCCCGCTACTCCCAGGAGGGGGACCGCCGGCTGCGGGAAGCGGAGAGGCTGGTCCAGGCCTTCCGGGACGATATGCGCATAGAACTGCGGCGCCACGGCAGCGGCCGGCCGATCACGCCGGTCACGTTGGAAACCGTCAAGACCGTGCTTGACCAGGCTCGGATCTCCATCCGCAATTCGCTGGACGGCTGAACCGTCAAAACCACCAGCCCGGTTCGCGGCCCATCCCGTGATGTGGGAGACTTGAGGGCAGCTCTTTTGAGTACCAACATTTAAGGAGGCCAGCTATGAGCAAGCGTGCACGTAAACGTCGTGACCGTAAGCGTGGCGGCGCGAACCACGGGAAGCGCCCCAACACCTAAGCTACGGCTTGGATGGAAAGCTTAAAGCAAATGACCCCGGAAACCTCTCGGTTTCCGGGGTCATTCGCATCCGGGCCGGTACTCAGGCGTCGACCGGACGGATCGAATGGATCCGGTCAAGAATCGAATTCTTGAGGTTCTCGGGGGCGGCCTCCGTGCAGGAGCGCTTAACCATCACGCGGATGACACATTCGAGGTCGTACTGCTCGAAGCACTCCGGGCAGCCCTCCAGGTGATCCTTGATCTCAGCGATGTCATCGTGCGTCAGCGCCCCGTCCAGATACTCGTAGATACGTTGCATCCGGGCGTCGTCGCAATCGCCCAGTCCTTGGCAGTCGCTCATTTCCTGTTCTCCTGATTGTTGCTTCCGGCCGCTGCTTTAGGCTCGGCGGCCTTGAATCCGCGCTCGGCCGCGTAGTCGGCGAGCATGTCGCGCAGCATCTTCCGGCCGCGGTGCAGCCGGGACATGACGGTTCCGATAGGGGTGTTCATGATGTCTGAAATTTCTTTGTAGGCGAAGCCCTCGACGTCGGCAAAGTAGACGGCCAGCCGGAACTCCTCCGGGATCGCCTGCAGCGCACGCTTCACGTCCGAGTCCGGCAGGTGGTCCAAGGCCTCCGCTTCGGCCGACCGCAACCCCGAGGATGTGTGCGACTCGGCCCGGGCCAGTTGCCAGTCCTCGATGGTGTCCGAGTTCGACTGCAAAGGCTCGCGTTGCCGCTTGCGGTACAGGTTGATGTAGGTGTTCGTGAGGATGCGGTACAGCCAGGCCTTCAGGTTGGTACCGGGCTTGTATTGATGGAAAGCCGAGAACGCCTTGGTGTAGGCCTCCTGGACCAGGTCCTCGGCGTCCGCCGGGTTCCGGGCCATCCTCATCGCGGCGGAGTACAGCTGGTCAACGTACTGCATGGCATCACGCTCGAACCGGACCCGGCGCTCCTCCACCGTTTCGGTGGCGGTGTCCAGCGGCTGCCCGTCCACCACCAGCTCCCACGCAGGATCGGGAGACCCGCCGGCCGGGCCGGCCTCGGGGCTTGTGTCGGGCGTGGCGTTGTTCGCGGCCACCTTATACGTGGCCGCAACGGCCGGATCCATGGAACTCATTGCCTTCAAGTCTACTGTCACCTTCCGCGGGGCAGCCGAAACTGCCCCCAGGGACTCAACCCGGCGAACTGGCTTCTCCGTAACCCAAAGGTTCCCGGGTCCGGGCTCCAGTTTCGCGCTTTCCTTCACGAGCAACACATATCCGCCTTCCATGCCTGCATTTGAACCTGTCTTCTCCAACCCCGCAAAGCAGGCAAATATTCCGCAAAAGTGCAAGACTAGAACCGGTTCGCCCGCTCCGATTCCACGGTTCGTCCATCCAGGAGGATATTCATGTCGTTTGTCCGTTTTCTCGCCCGGCCCATGCTCGCCTCCAGCTTCGTCCTCGCAGGCATGGACAAGCTGAAGAACGCGGACGACACTGCGACACAGCTGTCACCACTCCTGCGCCGCGCGGCCGCATCGCTGCCCTTCCAGACGGACGAGAAGGCCCTCGCCCGCCTCATCGGCGGCACGCAGATCGGCGCAGGGGTACTCCTCGCGCTGGGCAAGGGTTCCCGCCTGGCCGCCACCGTGCTGGCAGTGATCTCGGCCCTCAACGGCTACGTCGAGTGGCGCAGCGCCGACAAGTCCACCAAGGAAGGCCGCGATTCCCGCCGGCAGCAACTGCTCAAGAACATCACCCTGAGCGGCGGCGTCCTGCTCGCCGCCGTCGACACCAACGGAAAGCCCGGCCTCGCCTGGCGCGCGGAGCACCTTGCCGCCGACGCCCGGAAAAGCGCGGGACACCTCGCCTCGGACGTCAGGAAGACGACGGGCAAGCAGCTGAAGATGGCCGACAAAGCCGTCCGCAAGGCCGTAGAGCACACGGCCGGAGCATAAGAGAGCAATGACAGGCGCCGCCCCTACAGCAGCCAGCACTCCCCTCCCGGCCGACGCGGCGCCGCACTGGCCGGCACCGCACGCCGTGCGGCCCGTCGACGCGACAGTCACGGTTCCCGGGTCAAAGTCCCTGACCAACAGGTACCTGGTGCTCGCTGCCCTTGCGGACGGCCCTTCGCGGCTGCGCGCCCCGCTGCATTCCCGGGACTCCGCGCTGATGATCGAGGCGCTCCGCCAGCTCGGAGCCACCATCGCCGAGGTGCCCGGCGACGGGACCTTCGGCCCGGACCTCGAGGTCACCCCCATCAGCCCCGACATGCCGGCAACGGCAAGCAGCATTGACTGCGGGCTCGCGGGCACCGTCATGCGGTTTGTGCCTCCGGTGGCCGCGCTGCGCCACGGCGAGACGTTGTTCGACGGCGACCCGCACGCCCGCAAGCGGCCGATGGGCACCATCATCGAGGCGCTGGCCGGTTTGGGCGTCGAGGTCCAGCGGCCCGACGGCGGCGCGGCGTCCTCCCTCCCCTTCGCCGTGCACGGCACGGGCACCGTACGCGGCGGCCACCTCATCATCGACGCCAGCGCTTCCTCGCAGTTCGTCTCGGCCCTGTTGCTGGCCGGTGCGCGCTTCGCCGACGGACTGCACCTTGAGCACGCCAGCGCGGAACACCCCGGCACACCGGTGCCGAGCCTGGACCACATCAACATGACGGTCGCGGTGCTGCGGACTGTCGGCGTCGACGTCGATGATTCCCGCCCCAACCACTGGGTTGTCTCCCCCGGCAATATCCGCGCCTTTGACCGCCGGATCGAACAGGACCTTTCGAACGCGGGGCCTTTCCTCGCGGCCGCGCTGGCAACGGGCGGCACCGTGCGCATCCCCAACTGGCCGGCCGAAACCACCCAGGTGGGTGATCTGTGGCGCAGCATCCTGGCCACCATGGGAGCCACTGTCACCCTGGAGGACGGCACGCTGACCGTCAGCGGCGGACCGGAAGTCAAGGGGGGCAACTTTGACGAAACAAGCGAGCTCGCCCCCACCGTCGCCGCATTGTGCGCTTTGGCCACCGGCCCCTCGCGGCTGAGCGGCATCGCCCACCTCCGCGGGCACGAAACGGACCGGTTGGCCGCACTCGTGGCCGAGATCAACCGACTGGGCGGGGACGCCGAGGAAACCAGCGACGGGCTCATCATCCGCCCTGCCGCGCTGCACGGCGGCGTCGTGCACAGCTACGCCGACCACCGGATGGCCACCGCCGGTGCCATCCTCGGCCTGGCAGTACCCGGCGTCGAGGTGGAGGACATTGCCACCACCGCCAAGACAATGCCGGACTTCCCGCAGCTCTGGCAGGCGATGCTCGCCCAGGGAAGCGGCCCCGAGCCTGGCGCGGCTGCCGTGGCACTGCCCGGTGTTCCCGGGAAGGACGCCACCGGTGGCCCGCAGCACTGATTCCTGGGACGAATCGGACGTCCGGATCCGGCCCAACAAGAAGGGCACCCGGCCCCGGACCAAAGACCGTCCCAGCCACGACGACGCCGTCACCGGGCGCATCATCACCGTTGACCGGGGCCGCTACACCGCCGTCGTCGACGAAGGCGCCGGAACGGAGCGCACCATCATCGCCGCCCGCGCCCGCGAACTGCGCCGCAACCCGGTGGTGGCCGGCGACTTCGTCTCGCTCGTCGGGGACGTCACGGGAGAACCGGACACGCTGGCACGGCTGGTGAAGATCCAGGACCGCAGGACACTGCTGCGGCGCAGCGCCGATGACACCGACCCGATTGAACGCGCCGTCGTCGCCAACGCCCACCAGCTCGTGATTGTGGTGGCGGCCGCCAATCCCGAGCCGCGGACGGGCTTTATTGACCGCGCCCTCGTGGCGGCCTACGACGCCGGCATCGAGCCGCTGCTGCTGGTGACCAAGGCTGACGTCAAGGACCCGGCCGAGCTGCTCTCCAACTACCGGCACCTGGAGTTCCCGGTCATCATCAGCAAGACGGCGGATTCTGCCGCCTCGGGCATCGACGCGCGCTCCGACGACGGGTTGTCGGCCAGGCTGGACAAGGACGCGGTGTCTCAGCTGCGCGGCTACCTCGACGGCAAGGTCACCGTCATGCTCGGCCACTCCGGCGTCGGAAAGTCCACCATGGTCAATGCCCTCACCGGCGCCGAGCGCGCCACCGGCGGCGTCAACGCCGTGACCGGACGCGGACGCCACACCTCATCCTCAGCCCTTGCCCTCAAGGTCAACGACGCGCCGGCCGGCAGCTGGATTATCGACACCCCCGGCATTCGCTCCTTCGGCCTGGCACACGTGGATCCGGACCGGATTCTCCGGTCCTTTCCGGATCTCGAGCCCGGTACGGACGCCTGCGAGCGTGGATGCAAGCACGACTCCAGCGCCGTCAACTGCGGCGTCGACGCCTGGGTGGCGGCAGGGCACGCGGGACCTTCCGGACCGGCCCGGCTCGCCTCCCTTCGCCGCCTGCTCGGCACGGATCCGCGGATGGAAGCGCAGGACGTCAAGGAACTCGGTACCGTTTCGTAGCTGGCCGGGAACGTGGCCTTCCGGCGTTGGAGCCTGCTTTGGCGGTAGTTTGGAACCATGAGTCAACCCGCTTCAAGCTACAACGATGACCTGCGCCTCGCCCATGTACTGGCAGATTCCGTGGATTCCCAGACCATGAGCCGCTTCAAGGCGCTCGACCTTCGGATCGAGACGAAGCCCGACCTGACCCCGGTCACCGACGCTGACAAGTCCGCCGAGGAAGCCATCCGGGGCCAGCTGTCGCGCTCCCGCCCGCGGGACGCCGTCCTCGGCGAAGAGTTCGGCAGCTCCGGGCACGGCTCCCGGCGCTGGATCATCGATCCCATCGACGGGACCAAAAACTTTGTCCGTGGCGTCCCCGTCTGGGCCACCCTGATCGCCCTCGTGGACGAGGGCGAGCCCGTGGTCGGCGTCGTCAGTGCCCCGGCACTGGGCAAGCGCTGGTGGGCGGCGAAGGGTGCCGGCGCCTACACCGGCCGCTCCCTCGCGTCCGCGACGCGGCTGAAAGTCTCCAACGTTTCGGAACTTTCGGACGCCTCCCTGTCCTACTCGAGCCTGGGCGGCTGGAAGCAACGCGGAAACCTTGACGAGTTCATCGGACTGACCGAGGAAGTCTGGCGGACCCGCGCCTACGGCGACTTCTGGTCCTACTGCCTGGTGGCGGAGGGCGCCGTCGACATCGCCTGCGAGCCCGAACTGAACCTGTACGACATGGCCGCCCTCGTCCCGATCGTCACGGAAGCCGGCGGCCGCTTCACCTCCCTCGAGGGAGAGGACGGGCCGTTCGGCGGCAACGCCCTCGCCACCAACTCCATCCTCCACTCCGAGGTCCTCAAGCGCCTGAACCCCGGCCTCGACGACCTCCTCTAGAGGCAAGCCGGAGCCGCCCGTAACAAAACGCTTCATATTCCGGCACGCCTTTTCGGCGGCAGCAGGCATGTCCTACGCTCGAAGCAGGTCACGAGTGCCAGCGCTAAACCCCGGTTTGCTGGCCGGCAACCCTCCATTCGCGGCGGGGTGCCCCGGGTGACGACCTGGCCGGTCCGGAACGGACCCGGCAAGCGCGGATCCCCGAGGCAGGGGGTCCTTTTCAAGCGAGGTCCCATGACGACTGCAACCTTTCCCGCCACCCCCGGTTTCGGCTCCGCTTCAGAGACGCCGCGCGATGACCGATTCGCCGTCGCCGTCCGGCCGCTCGCAGCGGTGACCGGAGCCGAAATCCAGGCGCCCCTGATCCAGGGCGGCCACGTCCGCTACGCCAACCTCGACTACGGCGCGTCCGCCCCGGCGCTGTCCGTGGTGTCGGCCTACCTGAACGAAATCCTGCCGTTCTACGCCAGCGTCCACCGCGGCGCAGGATATGCCTCACAGATCAGCACCTCGGTCTACGAGAACGCCCGCAACATCGTCCGGAACTTCGTTCGCGGACGGGCCGATGACTCGGTCATTTTCACCCGCAACACCACCGATTCACTGAACTTGCTGGCCGGCTGCCTGCCGGTCGAGAACGGCCGGCACACCGGCGAGGTGCTCTACCTCGACATCGAACACCACGCCAACCTGCTGCCGTGGCAGACCGTGCCGCACCACAGCGTCGTGGCCGCGCCCACCATCGCGGAGACCCTCGACGCGCTGCGCGGGCAACTCGCGGGCGGGGGCATCAGCTTGCTGGCGGTCACCGGCGCCTCGAACGTCACCGGCGAGATCCTGCCGGTCCGCGCGCTGGCCGCCCTGGCCCATGAGTACGGCGCGCGGATCGTCGTCGACGCCGCCCAGCTTGCCCCGCACCGCCGGATCGACATCGCCGCGGACGACGTCGACTACCTCGCCTTTTCCGGCCACAAACTCTACGCGCCGTTCGGCGCGGGCGTGTTGGTTGGCCGGCCTGACTGGCTCGACGCCGGCACCCCGCACCTGGCCGGCGGCGGCGCGGTCAGCGACGCGCGGCTCGACACCGTCAGCTGGACCACCGGCCCGGCACGGCACGAGGGCGGCTCGCCGAACGTGCTTGGCGCTGCCACCCTGGCGCGGGCCACCCAGGTGATCACGGCCCTGGACCAGACACAGTGGCACGCCCACGAGAACGCCATCCGCGCCTTCCTCGTCGAGGGGCTTCGCCGGATCGACGGCGTGAGCGTGCACCAGATTTTCGCGGACAGCGGCGCCGTAGCCGGTCGTGAAGACACCGGCCCGGGCACAATCGGCGTCGTCAACTTCTCGGTGGAAGGCTACGACGCCGGTTTGGTGGCGGCGTACCTTTCCGCCGAGCACGGGATCGGCCTGCGCGACGGCCGGTTCTGCGCGCACCCGTTGCTCAAGCGGCTGGGGCTGCCCTCCGGTTCCCTGCGGGCCAGCTTCGGCCTTGGCTCCCGGCTCGAGGATGCGCAGCGGCTCCTCGCCGGAATCCAGGAGCTGCGGCAGACCGGCCTCGGCTGGGACTACGTGGTGGATGCGGGCCGCTGGGTCCCGTCCAATGACCACCGCATTTATCCGCACTGGGCACCGAACACCCCGGGGACCGCGGGTGCCGCTCCCTGTGCGGTTGTGGAGTAGGCGGGACTCCGGGCTGGTCCGCATGCGGTAAATTCGAAAGGTACCAGCCGACCTGCCGAAGGAGATCGCACGTGGCACGCGGCGGCCCCAAACTGCACAGTGGCCCCAAGCTGCACAGTGGGCGCCGGCGGGAGCTCGGGCAGAGTTTCCAGGACGGCGGAGACCATTACGACCGCGTCCGGCCGGGCTACCCCGGCGAGTCGGCTGAGTGGCTGATCCCCGCCGGGGCAAAAGACGCCGCGGACATCGGGGCCGGCACCGGGAAGTTCACTTCCCTGCTGGTCGAGCGCGGGCTGCATACGGCCGCCGTCGACCCTTCCGCGGACATGCTGGAAGTGCTCCGGCGGACGCTGCCACAGGTGGACGCCGTCGAAGGCACTGCCGAGGAGACGGGACTGCGCTCCGGGGCCTTCGATCTGGTGACGGTTGCGCAGGCCTGGCACTGGTGCGATCCCCTCCGGGCCAGCACGGAGGCGGCACGGATCCTCCGTCCGCACGGCGTTTTGGGCCTGGTCTGGAACCAGCTGGATACTTCCGTCCCGTGGGTCCATCGCCTGTCCAGGATCATGCATGCCGGCGACGTCCACAAACCCCACTTCCGGCCGCCCCTGGGACCCGAGTTCACCGCCCTTGAGAGCCATCTGACCCGGTGGGAGGATCCGGTGACCACGGCCGACATCCTGGAACTGGCCAAGTCCAGAAGCTACTACCTGGCCGCCGGGGAGGCCACGCGGGCCAAGGTGCTGGCCAACCTCGGCTGGTATTTGCACGAGCATCTGGGCCATGCCCCGGAGGAAGTGCTCGCGCTCCCCTACCTGACCCAGAGCTGGCGCGCTGTACGCGCCTGATTGTTACCGGCCCCGTTGCAGCCGACGGATGCGGTGGCTTATGGTTTCGGTATGCCTAAAAGTAAGGTGTAGGCCACCTTAATGCGTCGACGTTGACGCCCGGACCATGGGAGCCGCAGTGCTGGATCTGACTGGACGCGAATCACCGGTGCCGGGAGCGCCCCTCCCCCGGAAGCACGGGGGACGCCGTGCGCTGCTGGGCCTGCTGGGTCCGGCCTTCGTCGCCTCGATCGCCTATGTCGATCCCGGCAATGTCGCCGCTAATCTCACCGCCGGGGCACAGTACGGGTATCTCCTGGTCTGGGTCCTCGTGGTCGCCAACGTGATGGCCGTGCTGGTCCAGTACCAGTCCGCGAAGCTTGGAATTGTGACCGGCAGGAGCCTCCCGGAAATCCTCGGCGAACGCCTCAAGCCGTTCTGGCGGCGCGCCTTCTGGGTGCAGGCCGAGATCGTGGCCGCAGCAACGGACCTCGCCGAAGTTGTAGGCGGGGCGATCGCTTTGTACTTGCTCTTCGGACTGCCGCTGCCCCTCGGTGCCCTCATTGTCGGCGGCGTGTCGATGGCCCTGCTCGCGGTGCAGGCCAGGAACCGGCAGCGTCCCTTCGAATTCGCCATCATCTTCCTCCTGGCCATCATCACCATCGGATTCCTGGCCGGCCTGTTCATCAGCCCGCCGGACCCCGGCGGCTTCGTCGCCGGGCTGGTCCCGGGCTTCCAGGGCCCGGACACGGTGCTGCTGGCGGCCAGCATGCTCGGTGCGACGGTGATGCCGCACGCCATCTACGTCCACTCCGCCCTCTCGCGGGACCGGCACCGGCCGAACCCCCACCTGCACGTCCCCGTGCCGGCGATGGCCCGGCTCGTCAAAGCCACCCGCTGGGACGTGGTGGCCGCGCTCGCCATCGCGGGTATCGTCAACATCGGCATGCTGCTTTTGGCCGCGTCCACCTTGGGCGGCGAGGAGGGAACGGACACCATCGAGGGGGCCCACGGGGCCATTACCGCGAACCTGGGTCCGGTGGTCGGCGTCGTCTTTGCCGTCGGCCTGCTCGCCTCAGGCCTGGCCTCCACCTCGGTGGGCTGCTACGCCGGCGGCACCATCATGCAGGGCCTGCTCAAGATCCGGATCCCGCTGATGACCCGCCGCGTGATCACGCTGATCCCCGCGGTCGTACTGCTCTCGGTGGGCTTCGACCCCACCTGGGGCCTGGTCCTCAGCCAGGTGGTGCTGAGCTTCGGCATTCCCTTCGTCCTGGTTCCGCTCGTGGTGCTGACCAGCAACAAAGCGCTGATGGGCCGGTTCGCCGACCGCATGCCGCTCCGGATCGCCGCCGTCACGGCCGTGGTCCTGGTTGTGGCCCTGAACCTGGTGCTGCTGTGGCTTACCTTCTCCGGGGCTGCCGGACGGTAGGCTTGTGGCTGTGAAGACCAGTCCGCCATCCTCCTCCATCGAGGATTACGTCAAGGTCATTTACTCTTTCACGGAGTGGCAGGACAAGCCCATCACTTCCTCGCAGCTGGCCCAGCGGCTCGGCGTCGCGAACTCATCGGTCTCGGAAATGGTCCGCAAGCTCAAGGACCAGGGCCTCGTGGACCACCAGCCCTACAGTGCCATCACGCTGACGGCCGACGGCGTCCGGCTGGCCCTGCTGATGGTCCGGCGTCACCGGTTGATCGAAACTTTCCTCGTCCAGGAGCTGGGCTACCGCTGGGACGAGGTCCACGACGAAGCCGAGCTTCTCGAGCACGCGGTCTCGGACACCTTCATCGAGCGGATGGCCGCGAAACTGGGCCACCCGGTCCGGGACCCGCACGGCGACCCGATCCCGGCCGCCGACGGTTCCGTCTTGATGCCCGGGGCCCACCGGATGAACCAGCTGGATGAGGGCCACACCGGTCGGATCACCAGGATCAGTGACGAGAACCCTGAGCTGCTGCGCTACCTCGCCGCCGAGGAAATCGACCTGGACGCAGCCGTTGAGGTCATCGGCCGGAGACCGTTCGGCGGAGCGCTGGTTGTCAGGATCGGGTCCGGCAGCGGCGGGCGCGAGATCGACCTCGCCGATGAGGTGGCATCGGCCCTGTGGGTTTCCAGCGACGTGGCCCATGCCGGCTGCAGCGTCGAAGGGCCGTGAGCTCCGGGCACGTTGAGCGTCCTGGGCCGCCCCCACGGTGCGGCTAAAGTTGAAGGATGATTACCCGACGCGAAGCAGCCCAGATCCTTGATATTCCGCTGGAGATGGCGCATCGTCACGGCATTCCTCCCCGCCTCACGGACGCCGAACTCGGCGAACTGCTGGACAATCCGCCGCCGTGGCTGGTCCAGTCGAAGGCGAACCGGACGGGCAAACGCCCGGTCTGGGTCCAGCTCACGTGTGCCGTCTGCGGGTTCTCCGAAGCCGCCCGGCCAAAAAAGTGGTGGCCCGACTTCACCTACGTCTGCTGCGCACACCATGCCCCGCACGAGGTCCCCGGCGTCGCCGCAGGGCTGGTCCGCAGCGAGTACGAGGGCGTAGGCAGCCGCTTCGTGGGCATCGTGGACGTTGCGGTTCCGGAGGCGTAATTTAGGAGCACGGGGCCGCCCCGGCCCCTCCGCCTTAGGAGGGCGCAATGCCTGACAAAACTCCACACCAGAACCAGGCCAAGAAGCCGGTCAAGACGATCAAGGAAAAACGGGCCGACAAGAAGTCCAAGAACATCGCGGACACCCATGCCGACCCGGTAGCGCACATCAAGAAGCGCTGATCCAGCGCCTTTTAACGGCCGGTGGCTGTGCCGACCTGACCGTTAGGGCGCGAAACAGCGAAAGGGCCGGAAGCATCAGCTTCCGGCCCTTTCGTTGTTCAGCCACTATGGCGGCCAAGGCCTTACGCCGGACTAATTCTGGCGCTGCGGGCCAGCGCAACCCAGTCCCGAAATGACCCAGCCGCCCGGAATGGTGGGCGAGACACCGACGATCCAGTCCCCGCTCCTCACGGTCTGCGCATCAATTGGCGTCCAGCCGGCGGTGGGCGCCGGACGGTGCGGCTGGATGCTCGGCCGCCCATTCCGCGGCAGCTTCGACGGGAGTCGCCGCACCGGGGACACTGGTGTCGACATCTGCGACAAAGGGGTCATGACACGCCGTCGTCGTCTCTCCTGTTGTCACCGTGGCCGTCGGGACAGGAGCCTTCGCCTGGGGCGACGCCGACGCTGACGCGCACGAAGCCAGGGCGGGCACAACAAACAGGGCTCCGGTCACTCCGAACAAGTGTGGCTCTACCAGAGGGGTGTTGCCTTGTGACGATAGGCTGCCCACCATGGAGTGGTGGGAATGAAGGACAAGGGACGTTGGGCTTCCAGTGTGCTGGGATTGCTGGCCATATGCAGCGGGACCACGGGGTGTGTTTACGACTATCCGGAGCCACCGCAACCTGCTGCGCTGTCGCGTGGCCCCGGACCAACGTCTCCTGAACGGGCAATAAACCGGCGCATCCTGGACCAAGAGGCGGACAACTTTGCAGGACTGGACCGGCTCCTCGGCGCTCCGAGCGAGGCAGTCCTCTTTTCCGACGCTGGCCCCCTTGATGGCCCGGCCAGGGGCTTTGGGAAGTCAGCAAAGGTGCAGGTTCCGGGGCAGTACGCGATCACTGCAGCCTGCGTTGGTGCTGCCGAGGCACAGCTATTCCTCACCCAGGAGGACCCCGATGGCGGCTTCAGGCCGGTTGAACTCGAGCTGGACTGTGTCGGCGTCACTTCCCGGGTGATCGATCTCCAGCAAGGGTACGTCTCAGCCCACCTGTTGCTTTCCAGCCCAGGTGATACGCCATGGACCGGGGCGGTGGCCGGTGTCCGGGTGACCCGCGTCAGCTGAGCTGCAACGAATGTCTGCGCCCCCACAGGTAGCGGATCCCTACGCGAGGGTGCAACATGTGGCTCATGGATTTTGCATCGAACAAGCTCCCGGAATCGGGCCACGTGGTCCTGCTGGGCGATTCCATTTTCGACAACGCCGCCTACGTTGACAGCGGACCGGACGTCATTACGCAGCTGCGGGAAGAGCTCCCCGGATGGAAATGTTCGCTCCTTGCGGTGGACGGGGACGTGATTACCGGCGTCGCACGCCAGTTGGGCCAACTCCCCTTGGACGCTACCCATCTGGTGGTGAGCGTGGGCGGAAACGATGCCCTCGGCTATGCGCCTTTGCTGCAGGAGCATCCGGCTTCGGTGGCGGAGGCATTGCTTTTGCTTGGCGCGGCGAGAGACCGGTTCGACGCAGACTATCGGGCAATGCTCCCTGCCGTCCTGGCTCAGGACCTGCCCGCGGCTGTGTGCACGATCTATGACACTCCCCCGTCAGAGCCGAACCAGAAGGTCATCAAGGCCGCGTTGTCCCTCTTCAACGATGCCATCACGCGGGCTGCCTTTTCCATAGGAGCACCGCTGATCGACCTGCGGCTTATCTGCTCCGAGGATGAGGACTACGCGAACCCCATCGAGCCTTCGTCACGGGGCGGACGGAAGATCGCGCAGGCCATTGCTACCCTCGTCCGGACCGGGCGTCCTGGCCCTCATTCTGTTGTCGTCGCCAGCGCCCAGCATCCCACCCGGGACTACCAATCCGGACAAAGAAAAACACCCCGGTCCGAAGACCGGGGTGTCAACGATGAGCCGAGACATCCGTAAAGGATGTCTCGACTCATCACAAAAGTGGAGATGGGGGGAATTGAACCCCCGTCCGATGTCGTGTTGTCAGGGCTTCTCCGGGCGCAGTTTGCGTTGGAGTTTCTCGGCCCCAGCCATGCTGCAAACAGCTGGCTGATCCGGGCCCAGTCATCAAAGAGTCCCGTTCACCCCGATGACGGGGGTAAACAGCAGTGGCTATTTAAATGACGCCAGGATCCGGGGCAATAGCAACCTCGGGCTGACGGACTGTCTTACTGCTTAGGCAGCGAGAGCGAAGTCAGTGCGTTTTGATTCGGCACTTATTGGTTTGCAGAAAGCGTTTACGAGATAATTCTGCATCCTCGGCCCGCTTCACCTGTCGCGACTAACATCGTCGAAACCGATCATCCCCGTATTTTGTTATCAAACCGGTCCAGCTCTTCGTGGTCTCCTCGCGGTTTCCACTCCGTTCCTTCCCGGACTACCAAGCATAACGCATGCACCGGCGGAATCATTCCCCCGACGCGGCGGGCGCGTCCCCGGCGCAGACTTCAGCGGCGGTTCCGCTCGCGCATCACACGAAGGGCCTCGCGCTTGTCCTGCTGCTCGCGCAGCGTCTGGCGCTTGTCGTATTCCTTCTTGCCGCGTGCGACGCCGATCTCAACCTTGGCGCGCCCGTCCAGGAAGTACAGCTGGAGGGGAACGATCGTGAAGCCGGATTCGCGGATCTTGTGCGAGATCTTCGTGAGCTCCTCGCGGTGCAGCAGCAGCTTCCGGCGGCGGCGGGCGGCATGGTTGGTCCAGCTCCCCTGGTGGTACTCGGGGATGTGGATGCCCTCCATCCACAGCTCGTCGTTGTAGAAGGTGCAGAAGCCGTCCACCATGGAGGCGTGGCCCTCGCGGAGGGACTTCACTTCCGTCCCCATCAAAGCGATCCCGGCCTCGTAGGTGTCGAGGATGTGGTAGTCGTGCCGGGCCTTGCGGTTGGTGGCCACTACCTTACGGCCACTTTCTTTAGGCACGGTACAACTCCTTGGTTCGCGTTGCGGCCGGCTGAACGCCGGCCAATGGTTCGGCCGCCACGTCGGCGCCGATTTTCTCCAGTTTACGGTAGAGCTGCGGGACAACCGGGAGGCTTCGCTCCCGGCGGATCAGAGCAGGTTCATGGGATCGACGGCCCGGCCGTTGAGCCAGGTTTCGAAGTGCGAATGGCAGCCCGTGGAGTTTCCGGTGGTGCCGGAGTATGCGATCAGCTGCCCCTGGCTGACCTGCTGTCCGGGCGAGACCACCACGCGGGAGTTGTGGTAGTAAATCGTGGTCAACGAATTGCCTTGGACAACACCGTGGGAGATCTTGACGTTGTTGCCGCCGCCGTCGTTGGCCCAGCCGGCCGAGAAGACGGTGCCGGCGGCCGGTGCGTACACCGGTGTGCCACAGGCGGCGCCGAAGTCGATGCCGGTGTGCATGTAGCCGCCCTGGCCGTAGAAGTCGACGGTGCCCGGCGGCGTCGCGCGCCAGCCGAAGCCGGAGGTGATCGGGATGCTGGAATCGAACGGGTGCCTGAGGCCGAACGCCGACGGCGAGCCCTGGGCCGGCGGGACATACGGTTGGACGGCCTGGCCCTGGGCGCGGGCAGCCGCCGCGGCGGCTTCGGCAATGCGCCGCTGCTCGGCTTCCCAGGCTTCGCGCAGCTTCCGGTCCCGCTCGACGATTTCCGCTGCGACGGCGTCCTGCTGGGCCTTCACCTGGGCCAGCTGGCTTTGGATGCCGGGCTTGGCGGCCTGCAGTTCAGCGTCGAGGCGCGTGGTATCCGCAATGAGCTTGTCCACCTGCGCCTTCTTGGCCTCGGCCTCGTCCCGGGCGGCCTGCTCCCGTGCCAGGGCGGCGTCGGCCTTTGCCTTGAGGTCCTGGATTTCGGCTTCCACCGCCTCGAGGCGGGCCTGGGCGTTGGTGTTGGTGGCGCTCTGCTGGGTGAGCTTGTCCATGGCGGCGTTCTGGCTTCGCATCGCCTGGTCCGCGAGGTCGATCGTGTCCGTCAGGTTGCCGTTGTTTGAGCCGAAGAACAGCGACAGGTTGGACGGCACGCCGCCGGACTTGTAGGCCTGCGTGGCAATCTGCCCGATCAGCTTCTTGGTGTCGGCGATCTTTTTCTTGTCCGTCTCCAGCTGCTCGGCGATCTTGGCCTTGTTCTGCTGGGCGAGATCCACCCGCGCCGCGAGGGCGTCGACCTCCCGGACAGCGCCGGCCACCCGCCCCTGCGCGTCGAGCAGGGCCTGCTGGGCACCGGGAAGCTGTCCCTGGTAGAGGACCAGGTCGCCGGCGGCCTGGGCAATCCGGGCGTCCACGAATTCGAGGGAATGCTGGACCTGCGTCGCCTGGTCCTTCAGGGCAGCCTGCTGGTCTTCGAGGTCATCGGCGGAGGCCACGGGCGCCGAGGTGCCCAGGCTTGCGGCGAGGACCAGCGCCAGCGCGGCACTGACCATCCGGCCACGGGCCCGGACTGGGCCGGCCTGGCCGGACCGACGTGCCCGTCGGTTGTTCGGTGTCATCTGAAATCCTGTTTCGTTACGCACGCTAGACCCTCAGGTAACGGCGGAGGGTGAGCAGTGAGGAGATTCCGGCCAGGACAACGCCCGTTCCGATCAGGGCCGGGGCCAGGACCAGGGTCTGGCCGGGCGAGATGAAGGCGGTGTCCGGGTACTGCTGGGACAGATAGTCGCCGAGGAAGAACTGCGCCACGGCCCAGAGCGTGGCCGAGGCCAGGGCGGCGCCGATGACGGCGGCAATCACGCCCTCAAGGATGAACGGCAGCTGGATCACCATCTTGGAGGCTCCCACAAGGCGCATGATTCCGGTTTCGCGGCGGCGGCTGAACGCGGACAGGCGGATGGTGGTAGCGATCAGGAGGATCGCGCACACGATCATCACGCCGGCGATGCTGACGGCCACCAAGGAGGCGGCATTCATCGCGGAAAACAACCGTTCCAGCAGCTGGCGCTGGTCGATGACGGTCTCCACACCGGCCTGCGAGGAGAAGGTCTCGCTGATGATCTGGTACTTCTCCGGGTCCTTCATGTTGATCCGGAACGACGAGGGCAGTTGGTCCGGCGTCACGGAGTCGACGATCGGGGAATTCGAGAACTGTTCCTTAAAGTGCCTGTAGGCGTCGTCCTTGGACTCGAACTGGAAGTCGTTGACGTACTGCGCGACGGCGGGCGACTCCAGCAGGGCGCGGAGGCTCTCCTGCTGCTCCGGGGTGACCGGCCCGGTGGCGCAGCCGGCCGCCGTCGAACCGTCACTGCACAGGAAGATGGCCACCTGGACTTTGTCGTACCAGTAGCCTTTCATCTGGTTGATCTGCAGCTGCAGCATGCCCGCTGCGCCGACGAAGGTCAGGGATACAAAGGTCACCAGGATGACGGAGATAACCATGGAGAGGTTGCGGCGCAGGCCGCTGCCGATCTCACTGAGGATGAATGCGAGCCTCACAGCTGGCCCTCCCCTGCGGCACGGACCTCGGCGCCAGCGCCGCCGATGCGGCTTGAGCCGTGGCTGGCAGCGACGGAGGCGGTCACGGGCTCCGGATCTTCCCGGCCGCTGGCGTCCTTGAGCCGGCGGGACTGCCCCACGATCGGGATCATTGATGTGTAGAGGGCCCGGGCCTCGTCCCGGATCACGACGCCGTTCTCGAGCTCGACCACGCGTTTGCGCATCTCGTTGACGATGTCGTCGTCGTGCGTTGCCATCACTACCGTGGTGCCGTTCTGGTTGATCTTGTCCAGCACGCCCATGATTCCCATGGACGTGGTGGGGTCAAGGTTTCCGGTGGGCTCGTCGGCCAGCAGGATTCCGGGGCGGTTGACGACGGCGCGCGCGATTGCCACGCGCTGCTGCTCGCCGCCGGAGAGTTCGTGGGGCAGGCGGTTCTCTTTGCCTTCCAGGCCGACGGTCTTCAGGACCTCGGGGACGGTGTCGCGGATGACGCCGCGGCTCTTGCCGATGACCTGCATGGCGAAGGCGACGTTGGCGAACACGGTTTTCTGCGGCAGCAGCCGGAAGTCCTGGAACACGACGCCGATACCGCGGCGGAGCCGGGGCACTCGCCAGCTGGAGATCTTTGCGACGTTCTGGCCGGCGACATAGACAGCACCGGAGGAGGCACGGTCCTCTTTGAGGACCAAGCGCAGGAAAGTCGATTTGCCGGAACCGGAGGCTCCGACCAGGAAGGCGAATTCGCCGCGGTCGATCTCAAGGTTGATCGAATCCAGCGCGGGACGCTGGTTCTGGTCGTAGACCTTGGTGACATTTTCGAAACGGATCATGGCCCTAAGTGCCCTGCGGGGCCTGGCTCGTGGCCAGTCCTGCTGCCGGTGCGCGGGCTTTCGTTGGGGAGGCAGAGAGCTCCGGCTTCTCGACTATACGCACGGGTAACCGCAGATTCGCCGGAACAGTGGGGTGTGTCGCGCGATTGCCAGCACACTCCCAGTTAGCCGGCCCTTCCGAGGCCCGGCGCCGGGTTACTTCTCGGCGTTCCGGTTGTCGGTGCGCCAGCGGATGCCGGCGTCGATGAAGTCGTCGATCTCACCGTCGAACACGGCGGAGGTGTTCCCCACCTCATGCTCGGTGCGGAGGTCCTTGACCATCTGGTATGGGTTGAGCACGTAGGAGCGCATCTGGTCACCCCAGGAGGCCTTCACGTCGCCGGCGAACGCCTTCTTCTCGGCGTCCTCCTGCTCCTTCTTGAGCAGCAGGAGACGGGACTGCAGCACACGCAGGGCAGCGGCGCGGTTCTGGAGCTGCGACTTCTCGTTCTGCATGGACACGACCGTCCCCGTGGGGATGTGGGTCAGGCGCACGGCGGAGTCGGTGGTATTGACCGACTGGCCGCCCGGGCCGGAGGACCGGAACACGTCCACGCGGATCTCGTTGTCCGGGATGTCGATCGAGTCCGTCTGCTCAATCAGCGGGATGACCTCGACGGCGGCGAACGAGGTCTGGCGGCGGCCCTGGTTGTCGAACGGGCTGATCCGGACCAGGCGGTGCGTGCCCGCCTCCACGCTCAGGGTGCCGAAGGCGTAGGGGGCCTTGACCTCGAAGGTGGCGGATTTCAGCCCGGCCTCTTCGGCGTAGGAGGTGTCCATGATGGTGGTGGGGTAGCCGTGGCGTTCGGCCCAGCGGAGGTACATCCGCATCAGCATCTCTGCAAAGTCGGCGGCGTCCACGCCGCCGGCCCCCGCGCGGATGGTGACAACGGCTTCGCGCTCATCGAATTCGCCGGAGAGCAGCGTGACCACTTCGAGTTCCTGCAGGGCAGCGCGGACTGATTCCAGCTCCGTGGCGGCGTCGGCCATGGAATCGGCGTCGTCCTCGTCCTGGCCGAGCTCCACGAGGACCTCAAGGTCGTCGATCCGGGAGACGAGCCTGTTGAGGCGCTCGAGTGCGGACTGCTTGTGTGAGAGCTTCGAGGTGATCACCTGGGCCGCCGCAGGATCGTCCCACAGGTTGGGCTCCCCCGCGCGCTCGCTCAGCTCCGCGATGTCTTCCTTCAGCGCCTCGACATTCGAAACGTTTTCGATGGAGGCGTAGGTGGCGCGCAGCGCGCGGATCTCAGCGGGAAAATCTATGTTAGCCATGGTTTTTTAACCCTACGCTATTCGTGCCGGGCGCCCCGACCCGCTCAGCGGCCTACCGGCTCAGCGGCTCAGCCGCGAGCGCGCTGTCGAACTCGCCTCAACGCGGATACCATCGGGGACGAGGAAATTCACCACGGGCGGATGGACCGCAGCGCTCAGGGTCACGACGGCGGTGGCCCCGTCCGGACTACCGGTGCCGGGCGCCACGGCCAGGCCGCTAAACCGCGCGAAGGCACCGTTACGCTGCAGATAGTCGACGGCGGCACTCCGCACCCTTCCCCCGTCCAGCACGGTGGTGGGCATCCCCGCGGAACTGCCCAGCTGGCCCAGGGTGAAGCTGTCCGCCGCCGCCACGGAGGCGCCGTCGGCGAGGGAGAGCAGTTTCTTGTGTTCGAGATAGACGCTGGTAGCCGCCATGACCACGGTCGCGAGAAGCAGGGCGAGCAGGACGTAGCCGATGATGAGCACGATCATCTGGCCTTCCTGCTGGCCTTCCTGTTTAGGGGTGGCGTGCCGCAAGCCACGCCACCGGCGGGCCCGCACCGGTTCCTCCAGCCGGCAGCTCACCGGAAGCGCCCGACCAGCTGCGTCGCCGAGGCGGTGAGCCGGCTCGCGTTGAGGTGCAGGTCTTCACTGAACGGGACAAACGGCAGGGGCACGGTGAGCTGGACGGTGGTGGTGACGGCAGAGCCGGGGGCAGTGCAATCGGCCGGCTGGCAACTGGTCTCCAGCGTGGCGTTTGCCGTCTCATACCCGTAGTCAGCGAGCGCCAGCAGGACGGCCTGCTCCGCCGCGGCCCGCCCGCTCATGGCGTCAGGCTGGGCCACGAAGACCTTCGCGGCCTGGTCGGCCGCGCCGACTGCGGCAAGGGAGCCCGCCTGGATCTGTCCGACGGTAATGATGAAGTACACAAGCGGCACTATCAGCAGCAAGGACAGGAAGGTGAATTCCACTACCGCGCTCCCCTGTTCGGAGCCGTTGTCAGGGCCGGATGGCGGCATGCCCCTTCACCTCCAGGGTGTCGCGCGGCCCGATCAGGCCGAGCACCGGCAACGGGGCGCGGACCGTCACTTCCAGGGTGGCCACGCCCTGATAGCTGGTCTCGCTCGTGCTCACGTCGCTCGCGAAGTCGGGGCTGAGCGCCACACTGATCAGCTGCGCCGTCCGCTCACGGGCATCCGTGGCATTGCGGTCGGCGAGCGTGCCGTATCGGGCGCCGGAAGCGGCTGCGTCGATGAGGGTGTTCCGAACGTGCAGAACGAGGGTGAGCTGGATGATGGCCATGAAGAACAGCGTCAGCAGCCCGCCGACGAGGACGAAGTCGACCACGGCCGCGCCCCCTTCCCCGGCGCCGCTCGCGCCGGCGCCCCGCGGCCCGCTGCCCCAGCGTCCGCCGGGCTCGGCCACGTGCTACTGCCCGACCTTGTCCATTGCCTGGTTGAACAGTCCCTCAAGGGCCGGCCCCGCCAGCGCGAGCAGGGCCGCGACGAGAACGGCCGACATCAACGTGATCATCACCCACCCCGGCACATCCCCGCGTTCATGGTGGTCGTTGCTGCTGTCCTGGTCAATGAGGGTTTCTCGCGTGGCCGGCCCCGTAGACGGCCGAAGGAGAATTCCCAAGATGAAGATCAAGAACGCTGTGCGGATACCGATAAAATTCACTGTGTCCCCTTTGTGACTGCGGCCCGCCGTTGTGCGTGCCCTGTTTCTGCTGCTCACTTGTCGTGCTGTTTTTTCTCCCATGGAGTACGTCCTACAGTCCGAGGCTGATGGCAGCCAGACCCGGGAACACGGCGAAGACGACCGTGAGCGGCAGCACGCCGAAGACCAGCGGCACCATCATCCCGATCTCTTTTCTGCCTGCGGACTCCATCAATTCCCTTTTCGCGCTGTCCCGGACATCCTGCGCCTGCGCCCGCAGCACGTCGGCAAGCGGCGTGCCGCGCTCGACGGCCACGATCATTCCGTCCACGAACCGGATCAAGGGGCCGAGATCAGTCCTTGATGAGAATTCCTGCAGCGCTTCGACCAGCGGCGTTCCCGCCCTGGTTTCGGCCAGCACGCGGGTGAATTCCTTTGACAGCTCACCGCGGGCGCTGCGGCAGACCCGGTCCAGCGCGCCGGTGGCGCTCTCACCTGCGCTCACGGCGAGCGCCATAAGTTCGGCGATGCTGGGAAATTCCGCCATCATCCGGACTTCCCGCTTCTTGATCTGCACGGACAGCATGTAGTCGCGCAACAGGTAGCCCCCGCTGGCGCAGCCCAGAACGGCCAGAACGGCAACCGTGGGGCTGAACCGCCCGGAAGCACCGGACAGCAGCACTGCGCCGACAGCCAGGACGAAGCCGCCCGCGCCCCACAGCAACTGCTCGGCCCGGAAGTGGACCGGCGGCTTGGTGCTCCCGGCGCGGGCCAAGCGGCGCGCCAACGCTGCAGTGCCGGGGTTGATCCTGCCGAGGGAGGTGACTGCGTCCCGGAGAACCGGACGCAGGATCCGTTCAAGTGAACCGAAGGGCGTGACATTCCGCGGAGCCTGCCGCAGGAGCGCTGACTCAAGATTGTGCGACTTCAGCTGGGGTCCGATGCGCTCCGCGAACGTGATCGGCCGCATGAACGGCAGCCTCACGAGGAGGAGCCAGATTCCCGCGCCGAGGAGCACCCCGCATGCAGCCGCACTCGCCATGAGGCCGCTCACCGGAGGACCCTCTCGTCCTCGGCAAGGGCCCCGATACGCAGCATGATGGCGTATGAGACGAGGGAGACTGCGAGCCCGCCCAGCAGGACGGCCGCTCCGGCCGGCGTGTTGTACGCCGCGACGGCTTCAGGTCTGCTGGCCAGCAGGACGAGGACGATCCATGGCGCGGCGACCGCAAGACGGGCCGCATTGACTGTCCAGGACTGCCGGGCTTCCAGTTCGCTGCGGGTGCGGGCGCTGTCCCTCAGGAATTCCGCAAGGGTCCCCAGCAGGCGGCCCAGGTCTGAGCCGCCCACTTCACGGGTCAGCCGGAGGGCCTCGACGATCCTGTCCGCCACGGGGTCCGCCAGCCGGTCCTTGAGTCTGGTGAGCGACGGATCGAACTGGCCCCCCGCACGGTAGTCGGACCCGAAGTCACGGAAAACCGGCCTGAGCTCGACCGGGCCGTTGTCCCCGAGCTGGATGAGGGCTTCGGGCAACGACAAGCCGGCCCGGATGGCGGACCGCAGATGGTCAACGACGTCAGGCCAGAGCAGGCGCAGAACGGCGGACCGTTTCCGGGCGCGCCACCGAACGACGGCCAGTGGCAGCCAGGCTCCGAACAAGCCGAAGCAGCCCGAGATCGGCCAGGACCGTGTCAGCGCAAAGAAAACTATCGCCGTGAAAGCCCCGACGGCGAGGCAACTGGCAACCAGACCCGTTCCGGTGACCTTTTCGATGCCTGCCGTCAGCAATAGGTCTTCCAGCCTGCGGGGACGCGGCGCACGCCGGGGCGGCGCCGGCAGCTCCCAGAGAGACCACCAGATCAGCAGGAGCCCCGTACCCGCAAGTACCCCCAGCAGCGGCGCCATCAGCGCGGCTCCAGCAACGCAGCGACGTCGTATCCGGCGCGGGCGAATTTATCCACGGCGGGCATGGAGTTAGCCTTCGGCTCAACGTGCCCGTCGGCCATGGCAAAGACCATGGAGGATTCGATGATGCCGTTTTCCACCCTGCGCCCGAGGGAAAGGATCTCCGTTACCTGCCGGCGGCCGTTGGCGTGCCTGCTGCAGTGCACGACCAGATCGATGCAGGAGGCCACGGTGGGAACGACGAACGCGCTGGAGATGTTATCTCCAGCCAGCAATGGAAGTGTGCAGAGCTTCGTCACGGCGTCGTGGGCGGAGTTCGCGTGGATGGTGCACATCCCGGGAAGCCCGGAATTCAAGGCAATGAGCATGTCGAGGCTTTCGGCCTCCCTGACTTCGCCCACCACCAGCCGGTCGGGCCGCATCCGCAGGGCCTCCTTGACGAGCCGGCGCAGCGGTATCTCGCCTTGCCCCTCAAGGTTCGGCTGCCGGCATTGCAGACCGACAACGTCGCGGAGCGGAAACTGCAGTTCGAAGATTTCCTCCACGGTAATGACCCGCTCACGGGTACCGATCCCGGCCGCGAGGCAGTTGAGCATGGTGGTCTTGCCGGCCTGGGTCGCCCCGGACACCAGGATGTTCAGGCCGCTGGCCACCGCGGCACCGAGAAACCGAGCTGCCTGCGGGGTCAGCGTCCCGAGCTCAACAAGGTGTTCAAGCCTGCTGGCCTTAACAATGAACTTGCGGATGTTGACAGCCCAGTGCCGGCGCGTGATGTCGGGGATGACGACGTGCAGCCGGGATCCATCGGGAAGAGCGGCATCGACAAAGGGCGACGAGAGGTCAAGCCGGCGCCCGGAACTCTTCAGCATGCGCTCGACCAGGTCCCGCACCTGCTGGTCTGTGAGGGAGATGGAGGTAAGCTCCGATTCCCCGTCGCGGGCCACATAGACTTCGTGGGGCGCGTTGACCCAGACCTCCTCGATGCCAGGATCATCCAGCAGCGGTTGCAGTGCACCAAAGCCGGCAACGGCGTCGAAGACCAAGCGTCTGGCGGGCTCCAACGGGCCAATCGGTGGCAACGGCGCAAGCAGGGCCCGCTGGTCGTAATCGCGGACCGCGGCTTCCACGAGCCGCCGGACCTCACCTGCCTGACGCAGCGGGTCCAGGGCGCGGCGCCGGATCAGCTCGCGGACCTCGTCCTCAACGATGCGTACAGCCTCCATACTGGCCCCCAATAGGACTGCCGCCCTGCCGCTGAGGCGGGGCAATTGGGTTAAAGCTAGGGGAGGGATACCGGCCGGACAATAGCGCGGGAGGCCTTTGTGGAAAACCGCCAGCGTTTAAACATGACAACATTCCCACTGGCACCAGTGGAACCACTGGTGCCGTCTATCCCCCCGGTGCTAGGGTGGGCGCGACAAGTCAGACACTCTCGAGCCCCGACGGCATCCTGCCAGTTGAACCGGGTACGGGACCAACGTGACGCGGCTTAGAGAGCGTGTCATTGCTCCGGAGCGAACCATGAAGCGGACCCCATTTTTTCCGACCAGTCAGAACGGCCGTAGAATCGGGGCCGTTCTTCTTGCGGCCTCAGTCCTGGCAGGCCCCCTTCTGGCCCCGCCGGCGGGAGCCGTCGAGCCTACGCCGTCCTCCACGGCCACGCCGGCACCGACCAAGGGCGCAATAAAGCCGACCCCAGCAGCGCCCGCCCCCGCCCCCAAGCCGTCGCCGCAAACGGTGACGCCCGCACCGCAAACGGCGAAGCCGGCACCGGCGTCCCCGCAGGCGGCGTTTGCCGCCCCGCAAGCAACCGCACCCGTTGATCCGTCCACCGAGGCGGGCAAGGCGGCGATGGCCCAGGCCATCGGACCGGGCGGCGCCGAAATGGGCCAGCGCTCGCCCCGTGTTTCCGGCGGTAAGGCAGCGGCAACGCAGGCCCTGACGACGCAAGGCACCTGGACGCCGACGTTCGGAGTCCAAGGCCTGGACGTGAGCGGCCACCAGCCGAACGTCGACTGGCAGGCGCAGTGGAACGGCGGGGCCCGCTTCGCGTATATCAAGGCCAGCGAAGGCGACTACTACACCAACCCGTCGTTCGGCTCCCAGTACGAGGGATCCCGCAGCGTAGGCATGATCCGCGGCGCCTACCACTTTGCAATCCCCAACTGGTCGTCAGGCGCCGACCAGGCCCGCTACTTCGTCCAGAACGGCGGCGGCTGGAGCGCGGACGGCGTCACCATGCCGCCGGTGCTCGACTTCGAGTTCAACCCGTACGCCGGAAGAACCATCGGCGGCTTCTACTTCGGGAACACCTGCTATGACATGTCCGCCGGGCAGCTGGCGTCCTGGGTCCGTGACTTCGGGAACACCATGCAGTCGCTCACCGGCCGGCTTCCCGTCATTTACACCAACACCTCCTGGTGGAACCAGTGCTTGGGCAACCCGTCCGGCTTCGGGGACTACCCCCTGTGGGTTGCCTCGTACCCGGACTCCTTCTCGAACGATGCAGGAGATCTTCCGACCAGGAGCTGGAGCATCTACAGCATCTGGCAGTACAGCAGCACCGGCCCGTATGCCGGCGACTCCAACGTCTGGAACGGCAGCTACGCGGACCTCGGAGCCTTTGCCCGGAACGGCGTTTCGAACCCGGCCTTCCAAGCCATGGGGAACCTGGCTTCCTCCACCCCGTCGCTGGGTGCCCAGACGTCGGGGGTGACGTGTGGGTTGCGGGATGGTGGCTGTTACCAGGCCTACCAAAACGGCGAGATCCTCTACTCCCCGGCCTCCGGCGCCCAGCCCACGACGGCAGGAGCGATCCGCACCGCCTACCGCAACGCCGGCGCCGAAAACAGCGCCCTAGGCTACCCGACCAGCGCCGAACTCTGCGGCATCCGCAACGCCGGCTGCTACCAGACCTACCAGCACGGGGAAATCCTCTGGAGCCCGGCCACCGGCGCCCGCATCAGCCGCAGCGGCGGGATCCGCACCCTCTACCGGAACAACGGCGCGGAAAACGGCCTCTTGGGCTACCCCACCACCGACGAAATCTGCGGCCTGGTCAACGGCGGCTGCTACCAGGCCTACCAAAACGGCGAAATTCTCTGGAGCCCGGCCACCGGCGCCCGCATCAGCCGCAGCGGCGGGATCCGCACCCTCTACCGGAACAACGGCGCGGAAAACGGCCTCTTGGGCTACCCCACCACCGACGAAATCTGCGGCCTGACCAAGGGCGGCTGCTACCAGAACTACCAAAACGGCGCCATCATCTGGTCCCCCACCACCGGCGCCCAACTCAGCCCCAAGGGCCCCATCCGCACCCTCTGGCAACAAAATCGCTTCGAAACCGGCCCCCTCGCCTACCCCACCAGCGCCGTCGTCTGCGGCCTGACCAAGGGCGGCTGCTACCAGAACTACCAAAACGGCGCCATCATCTGGTCCCCCACCACCGGCGCCCAACTCAGCCCCAACGGCCCCATCCGCACCCTCTGGCAACAAAACCGCTTCGAAACCGGCCCCCTCGCCTACCCCACCAGCGCCGTCGTCTGCGGCCTGACCAAGGGCGGCTGCTACCAGAACTACCAAAACGGCGCCATCATCTGGTCCCCCACCACCGGCGCCCAACTCAGCCCCAACGGCCCCATCCGCACCCTCTGGCAACAAAACCGCTTCGAAACCGGCCCCCTCGGCTACCCCACCGGACCCCAAACCTGCAACACCACCGGCACCAGCTGCACCCAACCCTTCACGGGCGGAAAAATCACCTGGACACCCACCCGCGGCGCCTACATCGACTAACCAACCCACCCGCCACCACCACCCACAACAACAGCCCGCTGCCCGCCACCGATCCACTGGATTGCCGCAGGAGTAATCCACCGCGGGCGCAGGAATGGCGGCCTGCCAAAAGTAATGGGCAAGTTCTGCACTGTTCCTCAAATTGGAGGCAGTCGGCTCCCTAGACTGCTGTCACCTCCCGGTCTCTCCGCGGGGGCCTGCCTCCGTGGTGTCAGGCACCGCGTCCTTTGAAGGAAACAATGAATTTCAAACGAATGAAGGCAGCGCAACTCGCTGCCGCACTCATTTCGGCTGCGTCCCTGACAGCCCTCTCGGGGGCACCGGTATTGGCGGCACCCCCGCCGCCGGCCGCGGCAAGCCCAACCTCGCAGACCACCCCCGCGTCCCCGACGCCGTCGCCCGCAGCAACGGCCCCGACGACATCGCCTTCGGCGCTTCCTGCGGGGACCCCCCTAAGGCCGTCGCGTACACCCGCGCCCAGCGCGCCGGTGGTCGAGCAAGCTCCGCTGACGCCCCCCGTCATTGAACAAACCGGCAACGCTCCAACCTCTGTCCATACTTTTCAGACACCGCCGCCTGCCGGAAACAAGGGCGCCGCAGCCCGGGCCGTGAGCACGGAAGCCTACTCGCTCGGCCGGACAGGGGACATCAAAGTCCGGCTCGTCACAGTCCAGCTGACGGATGTAAAGGCCAACACCTCGATGGACGACGCCATCGCGGCCGTCCAGGGAACCAGTGCCTATTGGCAGCGCATGTCCAATGGCAGGCTCTCCATGAGCGTGGCCAGCACGGAGACGTTTAACAGCAGCAAGGCGTGGTCGGGGCAGCGCTACTCCGACATGATGGACACCATCGCCAACGAGCTCGGATGGGCCCCAAGCCCCTACACGGCCCTGGTTGTGTTTGTGTCGGCACCAACGCTCTCGGACGGGGCCTACGGTGCAGGGTGGAGCTACAACGGAACCAGTGGACGGGTCATCATGCCCCGTCCGGCGTCATTGACCAAAAGCGTTCTGGCCCACGAGTTCGGCCACGTCCTCGGCCTCATGCACGCGAACAGCCTCGAATGCGCCAGCGGAGCGCAGGACGTCTCGACCAACGCGGACGGTACTTTTACCGATTCCTCATGTAGTGTCCGCGAATACGGTGACACTATGGACCTGATGGGTGTATCCCAGACAAGCCAGCCGACCATCAGTTCCACGTTGTGGGAATACGGGGGCTTCGGCACTGGACGTGAAGTCCGTAATCTGGGCAAGGTGGAGAACACCAGCAACCACACCCTCACCGCGTGGGCAGGAGCAGCCGACAACAGGGCCCTCAAGTTCACCGACCCTGGGAGCGGGGAGGTCTATTACCTGGAACTCCGGCTTCCCGTCGGCTTTGATACAGCCACAGCCGTCCTCGGCAACCGCGGCGTTAAGATCGTGCAACAGATCGGTGCCGGCTCCCTGATACTCATGCCCGATTCGCGGCGGTTTGCCAGCTACTACAGCCCCAAACACGCCTGGCAGGCCGGCCAGGCCTTCACCACTCACGCAGGCACCCGCGTCATCATTAACTGGATTTCCGATTCCGCCGCAAGCGTCACCATCGAACCCCCTTCGGGTGCGGCCGCCAAGGCCATGACTGACTTGGCTTCCTCGACGAACGTCCTCGGCACTGCGACGTCGGGGGTGACGTGTGGGTTGCGGGATGGTGGCTGCTATCAGATGTTCGCCAACGGCGCGGCGATTTGGTCTCCCGCCACCGGTGCCCAAGCCAGCCTATACGGCCCCGTGCGCGACGCATGGGCGCGCAGCGGCTTCGAGAACGGCCCCCTGGGCTACCCGACCAGCGGCCCGATCTGCGGTATCCGCGATAACGGCTGTTACCAGGCCTACCAAAACGGCGAGATCCTCTACTCCCCGGCCTCCGGCGCCCAGCCCACGACGGCAGGAGCGATCCGCACCGCCTACCGCAACGCCGGCGCCGAAAACAGCGCCCTAGGCTACCCGACCAGCGCCGAACTCTGCGGCATCCGCAACGCCGGCTGCTACCAGACCTACCAGCACGGGGAAATCCTCTGGAGCCCGGCCACCGGCGCCCGCATCAGCCGCAGCGGCGGGATCCGCACCCTCTACCGGAACAACGGCGCGGAAAACGGCCTCTTGGGCTACCCCACCACCGACGAAATCTGCGGCCTGGTCAACGGCGGCTGCTACCAGGCCTACCAAAACGGCGAAATTCTCTGGAGCCCGGCCACCGGCGCCCGCATCAGCCGCAGCGGCGGGATCCGCACCCTCTACCGGAACAACGGCGCGGAAAACGGCCTCTTGGGCTACCCCACCACCGACGAAATCTGCGGCCTGACCAAGGGCGGCTGCTACCAGAACTACCAAAACGGCGCCATCATCTGGTCCCCCACCACCGGCGCCCAACTCAGCCCCAAGGGCCCCATCCGCACCCTCTGGCAACAAAATCGCTTCGAAACCGGCCCCCTCGCCTACCCCACCAGCGCCGTCGTCTGCGGCCTGGTCAAGGGCGGCTGCTACCAGAACTACCAAAACGGCGCCATCATCTGGTCCCCCACCACCGGCGCCCAACTCAGCCCCAACGGCCCCATCCGCACCCTCTGGCAACAAAACCGCTTCGAAACCGGCCCCCTCGCCTACCCCACCGGACCCCAAACCTGCAACACCACCGGCACCAGCTGCACCCAACCCTTCACGGGCGGAAAAATCACCTGGACACCCACCCGCGGCGCCTACATCAACTAACCCACCCGCCACCACCCACAAAAAACAGCCCGCTGCCCGCCACCGATCCGAGTCCAGGCTCGCGACAACGGCGGGCAGCGGACTTTTGCATACCGGGGGCTTACCAGCACGTCGGACTTTGTGCGCCTTTGCCGGGAGCATGGCCGCCGGGCGGGGCGGGTCATGCGCCTGCGGAAGAGAGGAGTTCCCGGTACACAAGCATGGTCACGAGACCCGTCGAGTCGGTACCAAGCCATTGGAGCCCTCAGGAGGGACCCGTTCAGCTAGCGGATCTTTTTGAGCTTCGCGTAGCCCGAGACCAAAATCAGCAGACCCACCACGGCGATCTCCACCGCACCAGCGAAAAGTGTCGGCGGAAAGAGGCTCAGCGTCGCTACTACCCCGGCGTGAACGGCGAGCAGGATCACGAACAGCCCCAGGGGCCACGAGGCAGGGGTCTGACGTCTGACCACAAGGCAGTAGGCCAGCCCTAGCAAGATGAAACCCGCCGCCTGAACGGCGGCGACAGCACTAAGGTTGCCGGACGTGGCGAAGGGAACGGAAGAAGCCGCAACCACCACCAGGATCAGCGGCGTCGTATAGGACATCGCCCGGGTCTTTTCAAGTATGTAGACCACGTTGGTCGCGACGAGGAAAAGACCGTAGCCGACCGATACCAACGGGAGAATCCGCGCCACGGGGGCCAATTGGTCCGGGGAAGGCGTAAGAATGATGCTTCCCGCGGACGCCGCGGCCGAGGCCAGAACTCCTATGGCCGCCGATGCGAGGAGGGCTTCGGTGGCGACAGCATGCAGCAACCCGGGCAGGGTTCCGGGCGGCGCCTGCATAAGCCGGGTGGACCAGGCGTTGTTGAGCGCATTGAGCAGCGTCAAAGGGCCGAGTGCAAAAATCAGCACGGCTCCAAATTGCCCTGCCGGCACCGCTCCAGCAAGAAACGCCAGCAGCAGCACGGCGCCCTGGGTGAGCAGCATGAGCGCCCCGGTATGCGGAAGCAACGGCAGGGCGATCCCGACCGATTCGCGCATCACATTGTGGACCCGCCACGGAGTTTTAGGGCGGACCAGCGCTACGGCTACAGCGGCAGCCAACGCGACCGCTGCCGTGTATGCGACCAGGTAGCTTGTCGCGCTGGCGGACGC